>RDZR01000048.1 GCA_004294095.1 Verrucomicrobiota bacterium | reverse complement strand
ATGCCGTGCCGGTTTGGGCGAGAGCAGTGCGTTGGCCAATAGCATTCACAGAGTAGTCATAGCGCGAAATGACCGTGCTGGCAACTTGATTTTGTTTGATATCGAGCACGTCGCGATTGGTCTCCCATGTGTTGTCCACTTGGTGGACTGGGCCGTTGATGGTATCGAGCAGATTTGAATTCGGTTCGTAGGTGTAATTGAATTGGTGGCCTGGGATTTGTGGGTTGCTGACTTGTTGCAGACGGCCATCGAGCGGATGATAGGTGTAAAGAGCTTCGTGCTCGATCGTGGTTCCAGCGAGGAGTTTGAAGCCCGTATCGCGGCCAAGGCTGAAGTCGTTGCGATCGATGACACGAACGAAGTCGTTGTAAGTGCCATCGGCATTTAAGTCGTAGCGGATGGTTTCTAGATCCACATTAAAATCGGCGGCGTAGGTGTAGGTGATTTGGGATTGGGCGGCTTGCGTGACCGTCTGCGTGCGGCCGAGGGCATCGTAGGCCATGGTGACGTCTGGCGTGTTATCGTTGTAATCCGTGAGCGTTAGGAAACCGTGAGTATAATGGTAAGTCGTATTGACGCGGGTGGTTGAACTCGGCAACGTGCGCGCCCATGTGCGGGTCTTGAGGCGGCCAGCATCGGTGTAGGTGTAGTCGGTGCCGTTGCCATCGGCGTATTGTTTGCGTTGCAGGCGGCCGGAGGATGGTTGATAAACCCATTGAGTGGCGGTGGATCCCGCAGGGGCCGAGGCTGGCAGGCTCGCTGGATCAAGCGTTGGGGCTACTTGCCAAGTGTAAAGATGCGTCATGCGGCCTTGTTCGTCATATTGATACCATTGTGGGTTGGTCTGGCTGCCCCATCTTGCTTTCTGTAGTCCGGTTGGGTAGTAAGCGATGTGAGTGACCGAGCTATCAGGATTTACGGTGCGGATGAGGCGGCCTAGAACGTCATAGGAAAATTGAAGGTTGGTGCCGTCTGGATTTTTTTGGCCGAGTGGTTTGCCAGATTCCGCTAAGTCTGGGATGTTATCTGAGTTCCAATCGAAGGTGGTGGTGCCGGTTCTGGCATCTGTGGTGCCAGTGAGTTGTTGTTGTGGGCTGTAAAGATAGGAAATTTCTGTGAGAACCGTTGAGGTTGTGGAGAGGTGGCTTTGCTTGGTGAGCAGGCCGTGGGTGAAGGTTTTTACATCCTTGGTGCCGTCTGGGCGAGTGGTGGTGGAGGTGCGAACGCCGCTGCCATTCGGGCGGGTGACTACGGTGAGTGAATTACCAGTCAGGGAGGTGGATCCACGACTGAGGCCGTCGGTCGAGGTGTAATTTTGACGCAGGGTGACCGCCGCGGTGCCGGTGCCAGATAGCGATTGAGATTCCACCCGAGAAACGCCTAAATTGTAACCATGGATCGTGATGTTTGGGACGTAATCGATGGCATATGAAGAGACTTGGGTGGACGAGCCGCTGGCGAGAGGCACGATGCGGGATTCCGTGATGCGCTCGCCTTTGGAGTTGTAAGCAAAGCTGATGACGACACCATCGGGATCCGTCACGCTCATGAGTTTTGTGCGAGAGCCTGCGGGGGCAGAATTGACGTGGGGAAAATATTCATATTTGATTTCACCAGCACCAAACTCCGTGGAAAGCACTTTGGTTTTGCGCCCGAGCAAATCCTCGAAGGTGGTGGTGACCACACCTGAAGCGGTGGTGATGGTGCGAAGGCCGCCGAAGCCATCATTGTGCGCCGAGTAATCGTAGGAAACATCGGGCACGGCGGTGCCGGTGCTCGATTTGGGTTGACCATCGAGGAAGTGGCTCTTGATGCTCTTGGAGCCATCTGCGAAAGTGGTGGTGATGGTATCTCCTGTAGATCCTGCTCCACGAACGATGACTGAAGAGGTGGTGGGGCGGTCTGCGGCGAGGTTTGATTTTTCCGCAGGGAGAGTCTGTGAAGATGTGAGTCCATCGATGGACTCGGTAGATGAGCTGAGAAAAAGCGATGAGCTACCACCGAAGTTGCGGGTGCGGGTGGTGGTCAAGCCATTGATGGCAATAAAATTCGTAACCTCCGGGGAAGCTGCCGTGGCTTTTGAGACCACTTTATAAACACGCTTGAGGCCATCTCGAAAATACTCCTCAGAGCTGCCATCCCGCTGGCGGGCGAAGGCGAGGCCGCAGCATGCGTATTGGGCGATCGCGAAATCGTTCACATCGCCATTGAAAATGCGCTTGATCGGGCGCCCGAGAGCATCGGTGCCGCCATTGTATGAAAAATCTGTATCCCATGTGTAAACGGTGAGGTTGGACGCAATGTCCTTTTGGATTTCCGCGATTGGGTGGTTGCCGGAGCTGTAAGTCGTTTGGGTTTCGATGCCGGCGGTGACGCCATTGCGATTGCCCGCGCCCTCGCGCATGGTCACGACGAGGTTGTTATTCACCGTAGCATAAGTATACGTCACGGCGGTGCCATCGCTATTCTCGACCCATGCGATGCGGCTTTTATGAGGAAAAGGAGCTGAATCCGGATAATAAAGTGTGGTGGTGATGTGGAATGCAGAGCCATCAAAATGCTCCTCGGCGGCGATGGGAAAAAGCGGAGGAGCCTGTGACCCCGTTGCAAAATTGAAAACGGAACCGGCACCTGCGAGAGCTTGAGTCGCAACCGTGACTTTTTTCTGCGCAATAAGTTGCCCCCCAATCCGCGTCGTCGAGGTGCTATTGGTGCCCAACGTTTCATGGGTGGTGATGCGGGCCTGAGCGCGATTGGCCATGGTCACGTCCTTCCAGCCCTCGTAATCGATCGCTTGGATAACCGAGCTTGTGGCAGAATATAGCGGATATTCATGGTATTTCCACGATCCATCTGGATTGACCCTCGAAGTGATGAGGCCGTGAGTCGCGGCATTGGTGGGGCTATTGACATACTGATACGTCGTGGTTTGCGGGAGCTGCCCTGGGACTTGAAACGCATCAATGCGAGTCATCAGTCGCTTCATGCCGCGTGCTCCACCCGTGGGTGGGGAAAGTGAAAAATCATCATAATCTTCAAACGATTTTTTAACCAGCGTCAAACCACCGATGGTGCCAGCGCCCGTGACGGAAGATTCTAATACTTCGCGCGTAATCGAGTAATCCCAAAGTTTGGTGCCACGGGCTGAGTAGGTGAGATTTTCTTGAGAGAGCAATGGCCCCGCCGTGCCATCGCCGAGGAAAATTTTAGAAACTAAGGAGGCACGCTTGCCATCGCCAGCGAGGACTTGGACCGCTTCTTCGGTAATCGTGCGAATGCTTGAGCCGGTATTTTGCTTTTCGAGATAGAGCAGAGTATTATCGCCTGCGGTGGCACTGGGTCTTTTGAACGTAATGTCAGTCAATGGCGGATGGGCGAAAAAAGGAGTCGCATCATAAAAAGTGCCAACCTTATTTAAAGCTGCTAGATTTTTTTTCCACACACGGGCACGCCAGCCCGAGCCTTCACTGGCAGGCAGCGTATCGATGAGGGTGAAGCAATCGTCGGTGACGATTTGGTGAACGAAGGCTGGAAAGCCACCCGACGCTGGTTTGTCGATTTTTTCAAAATCAGACATCATCGAATCAAAAAACACGCATGAAGGATGGAACAGGGCCGCTGAGAACTGAGTTTGTTGAATCAAGACTTTGACTTGTGAGCGCTGCAATGGATCCGAGGAAAAAGAATCATCAAAGCGCTTTTGAAAGCTGGTTGGGCGGCCATGCACGTTCGAGCCTAAAGAGGCCAAGGTGTTTAAATTCGTGGGGCGAGATTTAGGTGCGTATCCTACATTCAAATACCAAGAATAACTTGAATGCCCACCGCCACTGCCTCCGGATTCACCTTCGCAATTATTAGGCTCATCATCATCTCCGGGATCTGGATTGACCGTGGCGAGCACCCAAGGAGTCATGATAAACATGACCAAGAGGGCAAGCAACTGACGAGAAAAAGCCCACGACCATGCGGGAGCATTTTTCAGGAACACCAAGTGACGAGGGATTTTGTATTTCATGGCGATGGCGTAGTCTTTTGTTGTGCGATGAGAGATTGGCTTGCCTTGAGTGCGGCAAAGTGGAGAGCGGGGATTTGATCAGCGAGCTGTTGCAGCTTGGGGACGTCTTGCGCTTGGCCGCAGCGAGCAAGCGCAGCGATGGCGGGTAACTGGAGAGCAAGCGGCATCGATTCACCGAATGCGTGACTGCGGATGACATCGCGAAATTCATCCGGAGCAAACATGGCTGCTGCTTTGAGCGCTGAGACACGCACAGGCTCGCTGGTCATCGAGCCCTCAGCAAATACGGATGACAGCCACGGCTTGAGGGTCATGATCGCAGCACTGCATCCTTTAGAGGCTTGGGGGAGTTGAGCAAGCCCCATGAGCATCATGAGAGTGGTTCCTGGAATCGAAGTCTTTTGCAGCTTTGGATCCACGGCCAATGCGGCGCATGCATTTAACAGCGATGAAAAATTTTCTGAAGACGCGCGATCACTCGATGATGCATTGGCCCATCGAGTGTGCACGTAAGTGATCAGATGCTGCACTGCGTAATCGCGGATCACGAGCGGCTTTGATTCATCTTGCGCCAAGGTGAGCATGTGTGAGGTAAAGCGCTGAGCTTGAGCATCATGCTTGCCCAGCTCGATCATGATTTCATTGGCGATCAAATACCATGTTTGTGGTAATTCTGCATCAGGTGTGGGCTTGCCAAGAATTTGATAGAGATAAAGCAATTCGCTCTCACTGCGCGTGATGGCGAGTTCACTGCGCAATTGATCGATGCGCCGCTGCCATGGCTGTGAGTGATCGGTGAGATTTCGCAGCACGCTGGGAATTTCTGCCGCAACGGCAGGGACGGGTGCAGTTTTCTCAGCAAGCTGATTGCCCTTCTGGCTTCGTGCGAGCCATATGCCGCCAGCAACTAGGCCAACCAAGATGGCGATGGCTAGGAACCGTTTGGGCGAGATCGCACTCATTGGATTTTTTCAAAAAAAGGATCAACGCATGCCAAGATACACCCCGTGGCGATCATAGACCAACAGGCTATGGCAATAGCCCCCACCCATGCCCACTGGGAATAGGAAGCTAAGGGGTGCCCAACCGTTGTTGAAATCCGCAGCACCGATTTGCATGATCGAGCTTCCGTCAGGAAACATCACCCCCGCGCGGTTGATGCGGACATCGATCCTCGCTCCAGTGGGAAAATTCAACACCGTGAGTGGAGCGGTGAACAATCGGTAGCCAGGAACATCACTGCGAGAAGACGAAGTGAGATCATTTTGCAGCGCATCAGAAATCAGGATGACGTTGCAACGCTGAATGCCTAAGATCGGTCCACCTTGGCCCAAGCGCGCAGCGAGGTGAAAATCCCCAGAACGCCCCGCTAAAATAGAAACTTTACGCTGATTGGCCGAGTGAGGTGCCGTGCTCAAGCGGCCAAGATGTTGAGGAAGATCGAACACGACATCCGAGGCGGCTTGGAACGTCAAGTGGCGGACCGCGCCGTCTAACAGATCGACCGGATCAGGTGAAAAATTAGGCGAGGCAACTACCTTTACGGAAAGTTGTGCCGTGGCAGAACCAGATGCAGCATTGAAGTAAAAGATGCCACTCACTGGGAAAGGCACGACGACTGCCTCAGTTCCATTCAATTGCCATGAATTACCGGATGAAGAAGAAAGCGTAGCCGTCGGGTTTCCTTCCGACCATGCGCCAATGCGTAGCGAATCTCCGGCGCGCACGATCAATGATTCCCCCAACATCGCATTCGTGGCCTGCCATGATATAGAGCCATTCGCCGTGTGGCCTTGCTCAAAAGCAACTGTGTAGTCGAGGTTGGTGCCATTTTCTGGCAAAGAAACATTGGCAAACCAATGGCCATCGCCAGTTCCTAAAGTGACCGGCACATTATTGATTTGGGCTCCCTCGGCATGACGCGCAAAGCCCTCCACAAAAGCTGGCGAAACACGACTGGTCGCAGAGTGAGGTAAAATCCGGTTCGACGCTGCTAAAATTTCCTGACTGCTGTTAGACTCATACACTTTTAGCGAAACCAAGCGCACACTGCGACGAGCCACCGCATTGTCTATCATGATGGATACTTGGTGTTGGCCCGCAGTCAGCCACGGAGTCAGAGCACGTAACACGGCAAAATTTCCTGAGCCAAAATTTAATTTTTTACGAGTCACCGTCTGCCCATTGACTTTAACGATCACAGGCACCGATTCATCCCCGTAGTGGCTACCCACAAGCTCAGCATCAAGGCGGAGCAACCAGTTGCCATCACTCGGGACTGTGAAATTCCATGTGCCTTCACCCCGGAAACTATCCGATAGAAGCCCCCCCGAAGTCATCACCCAGTTCACAGTCGAGGAAACCAATTCCCCAAGATTCACCGTATTGACTAAGCGATCGGTGATCGAATTCAAAACCAACGCATTTGTCCCGAGTGAATAATACTCAACCCCATCGCGTTCACCATCCCCGTCCGTATCTGGATTATTAGGCTCAGAACCAATGATATACTCTGTGCGATTGTTTAATCCATCAGAATCAAAGTCACCGCGTTCGCCCTGCTTTTGCGGATCCATGCGGCCATTATCAGTGGCATTGAGGCCATGCTGAATTTCCCATGCATCGGGCAAGCAATCATCATCCAAATCATCTGGTGTTGGAATGAATGATGATAATGCATTGCTCGAAATCACTTCGCGCAGGCCATTGGGCAGAGTCCACGCGATTTGAGAAACGTCCATGCCGTTGTTATCTTTGTGTAATATCTCAATAAAATACTTTTGCCCTGCAACAAGAGAGACCATGTTAGATTGTTGAGAAATATCGTCATCAAAGCTCGCGCTTTCATCCAGCACTCTGATACGAAGAGTTTTTTGAAATTGGCTATCCGATGGAGAAAACCACAATTCTACCTCATCATCTCCAAGAGCCCAGAAGGTGTAGTTCCCCGACACTGGGGGAGTGATGTAACCACGCAAACGACTTCCGAACGCTTCTGCCGCGAGGCATGGCGTTTGTGCCATCGTCGCAATGCTGGCTTGAGGCGCGGGTAAAAAATATGCAGGTGCAGCCGTTAGATTCGCCACAAATCGCCCCTCAATGTTCGGCCATGTTTCATAAGTCAAACCGCCATCGATGATATTTTTCTGATTTGGGTTGGTGCCACGCTCGAATTCTAACTGATTTGAAATTCCATCACGATCCGGATCGATAGCATCACGAGACAAAGGATTCAAGCCATGGCTGCTTTCCCATGATGATGGGAGATTGTCCCCATCTGGATCTTGTAAATCATAGGCATAACTTTCGAGCGCAGCGCTTGGGATGACCGTGACATTCGGGGAGCCAGGAGTCGCCCAACCAATCTGCATATGGTCATCGCCAAACTGCTGCTTGAGAATAGCTTCCAAATAATACTTCTGGCCCGCGACGAGGCTGATCTCCACCGAGGTTTGTGAAGGAAATTTATCCCACTCCATTGGGTTGGTGGCTGACTCCAGATAAGCAATTTTTTCACGATCAAATTGGCTGTTAGATGGCGATAGCCACAACTGTGCAGCATCATCACCTGCAATGTAAAAACGATAGCTTCCAGTCACTGGAGCGATCACATAACCTCGCAACCTTGCCCCATAACCGGCCCAGTCATCGCCCATGAAAACACGCCAATAATCGCCCGTCGTTGGAGGAGTCGTTGCCACTCGCGAACTCAAACTGTAGGAGTGCCCCTCTGGAATCTGCGCTGACTCGACGAATAGAGTCTGATCAGGCGCGGAGAGATATTTTGCATTCCATGTTAGATCCTCCACAGAGGCACCATCCACATGATTCCATGACTCCAGCAGCAAACAGCCAGCAATGCCTCCGTGGACACGAGGAGAAGTTCCTTGAAGCGATTCTTCGAGATTAGTAAATCCATCAGCATCGGGATCAGCACTCGCGTATTCTTCTAAATTTCCAGGTGCATTTGGAAGCGAGCTGAAGTTGTAGGCCGCCTCCCAAGCATCAGCCAGTTCATCGTTATCAAGATCCGTTGGATCCATGGAATATGATGTCAGCACCGCAGCCGGGATTAACTCGCGATTACCGCCCGGAGATTGCCATGCAATTGAGCAATGATGGAAATATGGGCCTTGCTTGTGCAAAACCTCCATGAAGTAAGATTGTCCTGCGACCAGATGAATCGATCGGGACTTTTGCGATTCTAACTGATCCCATGAAAGTGGCGCCACCCAGCCGGTGACGGAGGCAATTTTAACCCGCCCGAATTTTGAAGCATTGGGTGATAGATACAACTCCGATTCATCATCCGAAGCGATCCAGAATGTGTATTCACCTGTGACTGCTGGTGTAATCAGTGCGCGAAAACGCGCGGCAAAATACTCGTGATAGACAGTCGGAGACGATGCCCCATCTACCAAAGAAACGGCATCAGCCACTTGCCAATAACGAGGACTCTCAACAAAATCCGATAACTTGGACGATGGGGCTTGGTTCCATACCTCACGAGTCATTTTCCCTACTTCGCCCCCATGAGCGGAGAGAGATGCCGCCCCATAGAACGCAACAAGTAAAAGAAAGTAAAATTTACTTAATTGATGCCTAGCAGACAGATCCTGACCTGACCTGACCTGACCTGACCTGACCTGACCTGACCTGACCTGACCTGACCTGACCTGCGTTAGAATGAGGAAGTTTCACAACGGGTAATGAGTTGAAGAAGTGAGACATCGGTTTGATGATGGGTTAGCCAGTTAAGGCGAGGAAAAAACAATCATGCGGTAAGCGAGCCATCATGCCTTTGATGTCATGATAGATTTCAAAAATGATTGATCGCAATTAATTCAAATCCACCATCCAAGTCAACATCATAATAGATCCATAAATTAAAAAAACCCGCTCTATCAATTGTATCAATGACTTAGCACGTTTTTCCATTTGTGTGCACAGTGCACTTATGCTGATTTTTTCCAAAGAAACGGTAAGTCTAGTATTGAGTTTGATCCTTCAAATTAAACACTGTTCACCATTCCAGATTTTTCGACGAAAAAAGTAACCTGATCGCACCATCTCAGCAAAACCCGCATCTTGCTATAAACCTCATCCTCCAAGCACGCCCTCAACTATGAGTCTTCAAGCCAAACGCCCTAGCTGAGCAGGCATCTTGTTGATTGCCGGATCGCTAAAAGCAAATACCTTCGGCATCATGCGCAATGGGTTTTATGAAAGTTGGGACATTGAGCGCCGCTCAGGATCCATTTTGTTAGATGATTATCGTTCGCCTTTTCAGATCGATCGAGACCGCGTTTTGCACACGCCCACGTTCCGCCGCTTGCAAAATAAAACGCAAGTTTTCTGGAGCGGAGAATACGATTTTTACCGCACGCGACTAACGCACTCACTCGAAGTCGCACAAATTGGAAAATCGATCTGCTATTGGCTGCGCTCGATTCGCGATGGCCCGCTCAATGAAACATTTTTCATTGATCCGGATTTGGTCGAGGCCATTTGTCTTTCCCACGATTTGGGCCACCCGCCATTCGGCCATGCAGGTGAGCGCACGCTGAATCATTTGATGGCACCCTACGGCGGCTTTGAAGGAAATGCACAAACTCTGCGCCTGCTTACCGAGCGCATTTTCTCGACCAAACGCAGCGGCATGGACCCGACCCGCGCATTTCTCGATGGGGTGCTGAAATACAAATCCCTCAGAAATGATCTAACAGAATCTAACAATTCCGAGCCTGAAAACCATTTCATCTACGATGATCAAGCACCATTTCTCCACTGGGCGATGGGGGAAATTCCATTTCCAGCCAACTATCCACCTGGCCCACAACGCGACCATTGCAAATCCATCGAATGCCAAATCATGGATTGGGCCGATGATACCGCATACTCGTTAAACGATCTATCAGATAGTGCACGGGCAGGATTTCTCACCATCGAAAAAATCGAAGATTGGGCGGCAGCTCATGGTCACTCGACGGATCCGGAAAGTTCGCTCGGCACCTTGCTCCGCGCCATCCGCCGCAAGGGAGTGAATCCATTCGTCGGCAAACGCATTGGGCGCTATATTCAAGCGACGAAGTTGGTGCCGGAAGATCATTTTCTAAGCCACCTAAGCCAGCGCTATCGCTATCGCCTGAGCATCGATGAGGAGGTGAAAGCGGAGTGTTCGTTGTTTAAAAAATTGGCGTTCGATGTGGTTTTTCGCTCTCCTCAATTAAAACAGTTAGAGCACAAAGGAAGCCGGATGCTGCATGAACTTTGGCGGGTGTTAGAACAGCACTACATCCATCAACAACCGATCGATGGCCAATTTTTTGACCTCCTCTCTGCTGAAAATACGGCGGAAATCGCCGCCGCAAAAACTGTGCCTGATCGCGCTCGCTTGGTCTGCGATTTTCTTGCTGGCATGACCGATGGCTACGCCGCGAGGACTTACAAACGCCTGTTTTCACCCGATTTTGGATCGATTGGAGATTTGGTCGGATGAACACAAAACGTTGATTGACAAGGCGCTGGATCAGTGTTCATTAGAACGCAATCAGCCATCATGGATCTCCAGCAAAAGCTCTCAATTCTCGCAGATGCGGCAAAGTATGATGCCTCGTGCGCCAGCAGCGGCGCAGCACGCAAAGACTCACGCGGTGGGCGCGGCGTGGGCTCAACTGGCGGCGCTGGCATTTGTCATTCTTACACACCGGATGGTCGCTGCATTTCATTGCTCAAAGTGCTTCTCACCAATGTTTGCCTATATGACTGCCACTACTGCATCAATCGCCGCTCAAGCGATGTGAGGCGTGCTCGTTTCACTCCGGAAGAGGTGGTGAAGCTGACGTTGGATTTTTACAAACGGAACATGATCGAAGGGCTGTTCTTGAGCAGCGGCATCGTGCAAAGTGCGGATCATACGATGGAGCGCGTGATCCAAGTGGCGCGCTCGCTGCGTGAAGAGCACGACTTCCGCGGCTACATTCACCTCAAAACGATTCCCGAGGCATCGCCGGAGTTGATCGAAATGGCCGGCCGTTATGCAGATCGCATCAGCCTGAATATCGAGCTGCCTACCCAAGCGGGGCTCGATCAACTCGCCCCTGAGAAAAATTTAGCGCGCACCGAATCCACCATGGGCCAGATTCGCCATCGTATTGATGAACGGAAAGAACAAAGCCGCTCGCCTGGCCGAGCCAAGGTGCCGCCCTTCGCGACTGGCCAGAGCACGCAGATGCTCGTCGGCGCAGACGCGGCGGACGATGCGACCATTTTGGGCCGCGCGGATCATTTGTATCGCTCGTTTCGCTTGCGCCGAGTTTACTATTCAAGCTTTAGCCCGATCCCCTCACCTTCGCAACGACTGCCTTTGGTTTCGCCGCCACTGGTGCGCGAGCATCGCCTCTATCAGGCAGATTGGTTGCTGCGCTTTTACGGCTTTAAAGTGGAAGAATTGACCACTCCAGCCACGCCATTTTTAAACCTCACACTGGATCCGAAACTCGCTTGGGCTCTCAACCATCGGGAATTATTTCCAATGGACATCAACGTTGCCGCACGCGAGCAGTTGGTGCGAATCCCAGGCCTCGGCGTGCGCAACGCGGATCGCATCATTTCCGCGCGCCGCTTCACTCGCCTGCGATTGACGGATCTTACCTTGCTGCGCTTACCGATGAAAAAAATTCTGCCGTTTATCATCGCGGCAGATCACACGCCACATCGGCTTGGCCTCGATGCGGATAGGCTCAGCCAAAAATTTCTAACCAATCACCAACAGTTAGAATTGGACTTTGATCGCATCACGCCCACTCGCGCCGACCATCTCAGCACACTCAGTGGAGAACTTTAGCAATGCAGCACGTTCAGATCGAGCCGACGTTTGATTCATGGCGTGATCGATCACGCGCATTGCTCCGCTCAAAGGTGCCACCGGAACAAGTATTGTGGCTGGATCAACACCAAAACGAGCTAACTTTTGATGCTCATTATGACCTGTTAGAAAATGCGCACATCATGCCAAAAGTGCCGCAAGAATTCATCGATCTCGCGCGCAACGTCGCCGCGCATGATCACCCGCAGCGGTGGGCTTTGCTCTATCAGTTAGTGTGGCGTATCACTCACGGTGGTGAAGCTCATTTGCTGGCAATGGCGACTGATCCGCAAGTCCGGCGTGCTCATCAATGGCGCAAAGAGGTCTCGCGGAGCATTCATAAAATGCATGCTTTTGTTAGATTTCGCGCGGTGGATGTTGATGTGGCTAGCAAGCGCGAGTGTTATGTCGCATGGTTCGAGCCGCCATATCGCATCGTGCGTCTAGCAGCTCCATTTTTTCAAAAACGCTTCACGCAAATGAATTGGTCCATTCTCACGCCGGATGAGTGCGTGCATTGGGACGGCAAGATTTTACAATTTACAGTCGGCGTCGCACGCGATGCGGCTCCTACTGCCGATGCCATGGATGAATACTGGCGGACGTATTATCGAAGTATTTTCAATCCAGCCCGTGTCAAAATTCAAGCGATGCACGCCGAGATGCCGAAGATCTATTGGCACAATTTACCTGAAGCCGAAATCATCCAATCCTTGGTTCAAGAAAGCTCCCAGCGAGTCGGCCAGATGATGGCCACCGACGAGCGGCCAACTCTTCCAGCACCCAAAAATGCCTATCTTGAAAAATTGAGAACGCTCGACGATGTCTGTTTCAGAAACGATGCAAGGCGTGAAGAAACAGAACCTACCTCAAAAACCGTGCGCTCATTGCAAACGCATGATGGTGTGGCGGAAAAAATGGCAGAACGTCTGGAATGAAGTCCGCTATTGCAGCGATCGTTGCCGCAAATCTGCATCTTCCGCAAAATGATCAATTGCCTGCTGATGTTAAGTCACTCCACGGTGCTTATCTATTTCCCTTCATGATCGTCTAACATGAAATTATCCTTCCCTGCCGCACGAGCCGATGCCTTGAATGCGTGGCAGGAATTTATTCCAAAAGTCACCGCCTACGCGAAGAATCGCAACCATGTGATCGATGGCCACCAGCATGTGTCATGCCTGAGCCCAGCGATCCGCCACCGGCTAATTAGCGAGGACGAAATTTTGTTAGATACACTGCGTCATCATCGATTTGATCGTGCAGAAAAATGGCTGCAAGAAGTATGCTGGCGGCGATATTGGAAAGGCTGGTTGGAAATGCATCCAGATGTTTGGGATAACTGGCAAGATCGGGTGAAAGTTCTAACAGAATCACTCCCAAAAAATGTGTTAGATCGCGCAGCCGCCGTCGCTCGCGGAGAGAGTGGCGTTGCGGTGATGGATGCGTTTGCCCATGAATTGATCAAAACAGGCTATCTTCACAATCACGCCCGCATGTGGTGGGCCAGCTTTTGGATTCATGTGGAAAAGCTACCGTGGGAATTAGGTGCAGAGTTCTTTTACAGGCATTTGTTAGATGCAGATCCTGCAAGCAACACCTGCTCGTGGCGCTGGGTTGCTGGACTGCAAACACCGGGGAAAACTTATCTCGTTCGGAAATCAAACATCGAGCGTTATGCCCCTCACCTTTTAGAAAAATACTCCTCTGGATCCGACGCGTTGGATGATGAAAAGACGGCTCCCCAGCTTGCCCAGGAGACTGCGCTGATGGCACGACATGCGTTGCCCACACTCGCCAACGATTATCGGCAGCCGTTAGAACAAAAAATCGGCATCTGGCTGCACATGGATGATTTACTGTTAGAAACGAGTCCTTTAACGGACGTTTCACCAGTGGCCATCGCGGCGACATCTGCTAGATCTGCGCTCGTTTCCACAGTCAAATCCCGCTACTTAGAAAATGCTTTCGGCGACGCTATTTTAAGAACGAAAAAACATTTCAACCACGCACCTACTGTGATATTAGACGAAGTGTATGCCCCACAAATGGCTGCTTGGGCCAAAGAACATCGGTTGGACCAAGTCGTTGCACTTGCTGCTTGTGTGGGCCCGACTCGCGATCAAATGCCTGCGATTGAGTCCGCTCTAACAGCCATAGGTTGTTCATGCCATTGGATTCGTCGGCCATCAGATCAACGTGCATTCAGCATAGCTGGTGCCGGGTTTTTCCCCTTTTGGAAAAAGATGGAACGCCACCTACGCGAATTGGCAGCTTCTCCGGAATTCCCCTTCGGAAAATGAGCAATGAAAATAAAAAGTGGGAATTTTCGGTTGGTTGCCAAACATGGCGGCACTTGTTCTTTATGCATTGGATTGAGGATCCAGAGCACATTCAGAAAACGTTGCCGCGTGGCCTGACCGTCGATGCTTTTGAGGGAAATGCGTATCTTGGGATTATTCCATTTTCGATGGAACGCGTGCGCCCAAGATTTTTGCCACCGGTGCCAGGGCTATCATGGTTTCTCGAACTCAATGTGAGAACTTACGTTCGCGATCAACATCAACGCCAAGGCGTTTATTTCTATTCGTTAGATTGCAATCAACCACTTGCTGTGAACATCGCACGCCGCGCATTCCACCTTCCTTATCAACATGCAGAAATGGCCACCAACTTTCAGGGAAATCAAATGGCGTTCAGTTGCCGCAGAAGATCAAGCGATCTAACATCTAACTACCAATGGCAGGCCATGGGCGATCCCGCACCAGCCAAATCAGACAGCCTTGAGCATTTTTTGGTCGAGCGTTATTTGCTTTTTACCGCTCATCAAAAGAGTCGAAAAATTCTGTTAGGCCGCGTTTCTCATGCTCCATACCGCCTCACACAAGCGAGGAATTTTCAATATTGCACGCAGCCTCTCAAGCAGGCTGGATTCAACATTAATAGTCCTCCAATTTCCGCCATTTATGCGGAACCCGTGAACGTGAATATCTTCCCACTGAGAGAAGTGAATGATCGCAACAGATAAAATTACCCATGCCGCTGGGCCAAAAATTGAGCTAAGGTTTCGTTGCACGCATGCGAAGAAACCGTTGCTCTGAAAATGGCGGAGACTCGGGATCGGTCACTACTTGCACGTCACCGAGCGGCACTGGAACAAAAGTGATCGGGCCCCAAGTGGAAAGATCATTTGAGACATCAACATGGTAAATGACATCGCGGCGCAGTCGTGTGAATGAAATTTTCAACTTGCCTTGGTCCAAGGTGGTTGTGGGAAGCAACTCTGAATCAGGGATTGTGGGATTAGCCCCGATTGCGTATTCTAACAAATTTTGATTACCATCGCTATCAAGATCCGCATTCGGTGCGGCATCGCCAGTTTCATCACTGGGCAAACCAAATGAACCGCACCAAACTTGATATGGAGTTAGAAATGAGAAATCTTGATCGACAAAATTAAGATTAGAGACGGTGACTTCCAATGATCCCGGAATGAATATGTAACCACTCAAGGAAGCGGTGATGGTTGTTAGACCAGCTGGGACATCGGAAAGTTCATAAGTTCCGTCCGCTGCGGTGGTCGTCGAGCGCACGCCGTCAGTGATGGTGACGCCAGCGAGCTGGTTGGGGCCCGTAGCAACTTGGCCTCGAATCGTCACGCCGCGAGTCGTGCCAGTGACTTCGGCTGGTGAAGAACTAACGCCAATGTTCATGGCAAAGAGTCGATAAAAGTAAGTGTTGTTAGGATTGAGACCAGTATTTGTGTAGGTATTTGTGTTGGCCGGTAGGTTAGACACGAGATCAACAAAAGGCCCAGTCAGACTCGATGAGCGCTGGAGTCGATAAGCAGTTTCATTGGTTGAAACGTCGTTCCAAGTAAGCGTGAGGCTGTTAGACGTGTTAGAAGAAATGACCAATGATGTAGGAGCAAGAGGAGTTGGTGGGATCAATTGCGCTAGGGTGAGCTGCGGGAAAATCCCATTTTGTGGATTCATAAATGGAGGCGCTGTTCTATAAATCCCAACTGGTAGGACAATCTCAGCTGGAGTCATTCTAACATCGGCCTCAAATATTCGCCAAAATTGCGGGGAGAAACGGAATGATTTTCCTGTAATATTAGAACCATAGTAGGCAGTCATGCGTTGGTTGACGAATTGATTGATCTCCCAAAATGCATTGTTGGTATCCGATTCAGATTTCCACCCGCTCCAGTGGCCCCAATTCGTGGTAAGAAGGCGCAGTCTTCTGAAAAGTTCTCCGCGCTGCGCCTCGGCGTAGCCACCCATGAAACAATCATGAGCCACGGCTTCAAGAAAGAGTTGCTTACGTGCAGCTGGATTATTTCTAACAATTTTAGCAACGGCGAGCGTCATTCCCAATTTATTTCCAAAAGTCCCCCATCCACCATACGCGAGGTAATCGGTATTGTTAGTGATTAAAGATTTTGAATCCCATGAGCCATTGAAAAGTCGGCCATCGACGATTGCCAATTTATTGCGTTGCGCAGCGGTGTAACCAGAGAAATTGGCGGCAAAATTATTGTCCAAAGTCGCCTGAGTCGTGTCGTTAGATTGGTAATCGTTATTCGCACCGCCAGCACGGCGAGTGAATACGGCGAGGTCTATATCAAAAGTCGATGAGGTAGTTGCCTCCAGGCCAACGGATGGCAGTTTATCATTGGTAATCTGCTGGGCGGTATTTTGGCTATCATACCACTGAGGTGCTGCGGGATTGCTATATCGAACGCGAACAGTGAGGTTTGGCAGTAGCTTTGCCATGGACATGGCGACTGTTTCGTCTGCCCCCCAAGACAATGTTCCCGTTAGATTGGAATACCCGTATTCGGTGAGCAGGTCATTCATCTGGGTTTCCATCAAGTTACGCACGGAGCCGCCAACTGCACCGGATGAGTCACCCATGGCATAGGTGACATTGACGACTGTTTTACCGAGCGCCCCAGCTAGAGCCAAGATGCCTTCAAGTTGAGCAAGCTCCCGAGTGTGCTGGCCCTTCGCCCAAGACGAGTTGTAAGCAGTCATGGTGGCGGTGCTTCCAATGCCCATGAATGAGCCAGCAATCGCAATTTTTTGGCGTGATTTCAAATACGGCAGGTATGCTTCGGGATTCTGGGAAAAACGATCGCCCACGACAAAGGCAGTGGTATCGGTTATATCCGTAGGCATCAGGGTGTAAAGTTGGCGAACGAGCGCGTCGGTCTGGCGCCTTGGGGAAAGCACAAAGGGCGGATAGGGTGCCTCCGATCTTAAATCTGCGCCCACCGAGTTTTGCGTGTGAACCCCGAGCACCGCGGTGCCGTCAAGATCTTGCGGCAGCAGTGGCATTTGATAAAATCTAAGCCCTTTAAACAAATCGATCGCTTCTTCCTCAGTCCATACAGGCACCGCAATTGCTGGCTGGACCTTACATATGACCAATGCAAGGGTTGAAATTTGAACCAATCTAACAAAATTATTCATGACTAATCAAAAATTTACGCCAAACCAAAAAACAAGTAAACTTTTTAATTCGTCACCATTAGCGATCAATCTAACTGAGCATTATGCCTACGATCAGCGAATTGTTGGATAAAAACAAAACAGACCGGGATCAGAAAAAGCCCGATGATCGTGGCGATGGTCATGCCAGAGACCACTGCGGTGCCCATCGTGTTTCGCGATGCGGTGCAGACATCCTTAGTTGCTGGCGTGGCATCCGCTTACATCCGTTTGAAAAATTTGGATGAGCGGCTCGCCATTTCCCGCCGCACAGCGCAATGTCGGCGTGCCTCGTTAGAGTTGGTCACGGCTCGGCGTGATGGCAGCGTTTCTTCAGACCTCGAAGTCGGCCAAGCTGAGGTGCTGTTGGACCAAGCACTCACCGCCATTCCAGTGACTGAAAAATCGATCACCGTGACAGAAAATAAATTGCGCGTTCTGTTAGGATAACCCCTGGGTGCGATCGCTCGCGGAGGTAATCTTAACCGGCTGGATGGGAACACGCGAATTCGCAGCGGATTGCCGTCTGAATTGCTCTTGCGCCGCTCCGATCTGGCCGCCGCAGATCAATCATTTCAAGCTGCTTTGGCCGATGTGGGCGTTGCTGAATCACTACGCTTGCCATCACTTGCACTTTCCGGAAGTGGTGGCGTGCTCAGCGCGGATCTGAATCGGCTGTTAGAAAATAATTCGGCATCGTATTCAATCGGCCCACGTCTCGTTGGTCCATTGTTTGATGCAGGCCGTGGCAAAGCTCGCGTGGAGGCAGCCAAAGCCCGCGCAGAAGAAGCACAAGCGGCATTCGATCAAGCGGCCAAGCAGCATTCCGCGAAGTGGCCGATGCGTTGCAGGCGCATCTTAAAACAGGGCAAATCCTTGCCGAGAAAAGCCGCTTAGTCAAATCGAACCAGATGGTCGCGCGCGTAGCCAGCGATCGATTTACCGGCGGTGCTTCGAGCTATCTGGAAGTGTTAGATGTCGAGCGCAGCCTCTTCAACTCAGAGCTGACCCTTGCCGATGCGCGGCGGGATCGCCTGCTATCGGTAGTGCAAGCATATCGTGCGCTTGGCGGCGGCTGGAAGTAAGGTGGTTTGCCGAATAATGGCAGCGCACGGACTAAGTCACATGTGCTGGATTGACTGGCGCTCTCAAGGAGCGTGGGCGTCTCGCCCACAGCAGTCATACGGATGTGGGCGAGACGCCCACGCTCCTTGATTGTGACCATGCCGGCTCTAACTCTTTTTTCTAGGAACAAGGCACTTCCAAACGATGCCCAAGCCGCCGATCACAAACAGCAAGGGAAACCAAATGGAATAGCCGGGCGCGAGTGAATCGAGCTTCAACACGGCGATGGTTGGCTTTGCGGGATCAACATAACAAATGGTGGTCAAGCCGGGAGCATACTGAGCTGCTTTTTTTTCGATCACGTTAGGCTTCGATGTCCATGGATTATCGCGCAGAGAAATGTGATTTCCGGTCATGGGTTGGCCATTCCATTCATAACCGAAGAGGATTTTTTGCCGATATTCTGGCGCGTCGTTTTGGTCGATTTGCCGTTGCTCCATTTCAGCCATGAGAATCACGCACGGCACCTTCGGCCAGGTGCGCATGTCGCGTGCTTGCAAAAAACTATGCCCTAACAGCCAAACGAAAACTGCACCCATCGCAGCGACGCTGAGACCGATGAGGCATAAAAACAACTTGCCTGCCCATGCGTGAGGCGGAGGTGGGGTGCTTTCTTTTGAACCTGTCATGATGGCGTGTTCATTGGTGGCCTTTTTTGAAGCAACGCGCCATGACGAATCGATGCAATCGCAAAAAATTAACGGGGATGGTGTGATTTACCCTACCCACCATGGCGATCTTAGGCTTTCTTACTACCAATGCATCTTCGGATCACGCATGTCGCCTTATTGCTATTGATCATTGGGATTCTCGCTTTTTTGTTAGGAAAACAGCAATTCGAGAAGCCAGGTCAGGTGGTGCCCGCGAGTCCGGAAATCACAAAAACGACTTCGGAAAAAAATTTCTCGCGGGCATCGAGTCCGCACGATCGCAAAAAACGCAACGCATCGAGCCAGCATCTGGATTTGGCCGCGATGGAGCTTGGTGCCTTGCCTGACCAACGCATGCTTGCATTTGCCAGCCTAGCAGAAATGGAGGACTTCAGGCGGCGCGCGGGCAATCGCGTGACGTGGCTCGATCAAATCGATGGGCTGGCCGTAGCACGCATTCGCATCAACAGCGGCGACGATTTATCTGATTTGTTAGGCGCTTCACAAGAGCTTGAGTTTATTTTTCCGGTGAAAACGCCCGATGTTTATCAGGGCGGCATCCAGACCGGAGCTGAGCCAGTTGGCATCCACTTGTTAGAAATGCTCGGGCTAAACGAAAACTCGCCGGGCACCGGAAAAGGCGTGAAAATTGCGATTTTAGACACCGGCATCATCGCCCATGATGGCCTCGGAAAGATCATTTCTTCCATCAATCTGGTGCCATTGCCTGCGGATCCTGCGAAGATCAATCCGCATGGCACCGCCGTCGCCTCGATGATTTTCGGGAAAAATTTCCCCGCGCTCGGGATTGCTCCGGGAGCTCAGGGAATTTCAATCCGCATTGCCAACGACGATGGTCTATCAGATAGTTTCACGCTGGCCAATGGCATCATGGAAGCCATCAAGCAAAGAGCAGACATCATCCACATCTCGATGGGCAGCTCCAGCGACAGCAGTGTAGTAAGCCAAGCAGTTGCAGCCGCTCGGAAAGCAAATATCATGATCGTCGCTGCGGCGGGAAATGACGGAGGCAAGCAAATTGCTTATCCCGCGGCGAATGCAGGCGTGATCGCCGTCGGCGCGGTGGATGCTAAAAACAATCCGATGGCCTTTTCCAATCAAGGGCCAGCAATGAGTATTGCGGCACCCGGCTATGGAAATCTTGCCGCGATGCCCGGCCAAAAGTTCGCAAGCGTGACGGGCACGTCATTCAGCGCTCCGGTAGTCACGGGGGCGGTGGCGAGAGCCATGGATGTCTATCAGGCGCCTTCTGAGGAGTCATTCAACCGAATTGCAAAAACCGCCAATGATGGACAACAAGCGGGTTGGGATCCGCAGCTTGGTTATGGCACGGTGGATTTAGGAAGAGTATTTCGAGCAGAAACTCCAGGCCACTACGATGCAGCCATCGCCTCCATTCATCTAACAAAAAATGGCAAAGAGGTAGAGTATCTGGTCCAGAACCGTGGCACCGAAGCGCTGATTAACACCACACTCACCGTCGATACACCGCGCGGCACTTTTTCATCGAACATCACTCAACTCGCGCCCGGCGGCACGCATACGGTGCGCGTGCCATATTCTGGAGCGGCTCAATCTAACAGCAACACATCCACTTACAGCGGGCGCGTGCGACTTTCTGGAAACCACCTAGACCAATTTTCATCCAATGATTTCCGGCAGTTTAGCCCGCAACCGTAATTTTTTCGCACTCTTACTACTGCTTATGAGTGGCATGATCACATGGGCCGATGATGGCTTGCATGTGGCTGCGATGTTAGGAAAAGCGCAACCAGCCAATCAGTTACTCGTCTCTGGAAATGCGTGTGGACCGACCTCATTGCTCAATAGCTTCCGCTTCGGCAATCAAGACTGGCAGCGCGCACTCCTTGCAGTGAGCGGAGAAAATGACAAACAGCGCATTCTCACGATCATCCGAGAAATTGGCATGCGCCCATCGAAGTATCTAACCGGCCGCCCCAGATGGTCGCGCAAGGGCATAAATATTGCGGACCTCTGCGATATGGGAAATGAAATGACCCGTGGCCAGATGTTACCTATCATCAGCCAAGAAGTCTTCATCGCCAAAGCCCGCGAAGGCCAACAAGCACTGCTTTCTCGCGTGCATCAACGGCTCGCTCGCTCACTGCAAAAAGGCCTGCCACCGATCGTGAGCCTGCGCCGCTACGTGCTGCGTGCCAGCGGTGGGAATCCGACCCCACAGTGGGTGGTGTTAGAGGCCCACTTCATCACTCTGGTAAGCTTGCCGAAAAAGTTAGAACGCGGCGCGCAAAGCTTTGCCGTGCAATACATCGATCCTTGGGGCGGTAAAATGCACCAAGGAGAAATCGCCATTCCCGAGCAGGCCGTTCTCACCGAGGTGGGCACTCCGTCGCCTTGCCTCATTGCCCAATTCCCGAATTTAAGCGTAGGCCGCAAGTTGGTGAAAAAGGGCGAAGTGAGCTACGTCGTCGTTTCTGCAGGTCTCGGGCGATGGTGAAAAAGTATTAGGTCGGCTCGAGCGTGTAACCTTCCTTGCCATCTTTCATCAGCCAGCCTTTTTCTAACAAATTCTGCCGTAAGAGGTCAGATTGCGCCCAATCTTTCGCAGCGCGCGCTTGCCAACGAGCCTCCGCCACTTCACGAACTTCCTGCGGAACTTCTGCCACTTCGGCCAGCTCCACACTGGGCAAAACCAAGCCGAGCGCACGCAGCATGCGATTCATGCCTGCGAGTGCCGCAGCCGCTTGTTTCCCCTCATATCCGGCGGCATCTCGCAAGCCGGTGAAGAGCCCGCCGAGAGCTCCCGGAACATTCAAATCCTGATTGAGCGATTGCCATGCGGCATCAAATGGGCCAAACGAAATTTCTGTTAGACTAAATTCCCCACCCACCTTGGCGGCGAGTTGATGCGCCAGCTTGGAGAGCTTTTGCAGTGCCTCGCGAGCTGCGTGAAGTGATTCGAGAGTAAAGTTCAGTGGCTTGCGATAATGCGCGCCTAACAGAACGTAGCGCACCTCCATCGCCGTGAAACCTTTCTCCTCTAAATCTGCTAGAGTGAACATATTTTTCAACGACTTCGACATCTTGCCGCCATCCACTAACAGATGCGTGATGTGAAACCAATGAGCGGCAAAATGGCCGCCGCAAGCACAAGCGCTTTGAGCAATTTCATTTTCATGATGCGGGAAAACCAGATCCACGCCGCCGGAGTGCAGATCAAATGAGTCGCCCAAATATTCCTGAATCATCGCCGAGCATTCGAGATGCCATCCTGGGCGGCCGTTGCCCCACGGCGATGGCCAAAAATTTTCGCCATCTTCAGGTCGGCTTGCCTTCCAAAGCACAAAATCAGAGAGACTATCTTTGCCGTATTCATCGGCATTGGCCCGTTGATTTTGGGTTTTTCCCAAATCCAGTTCCCTCTCATCCAAGCGTGAAAGTTTGCCGTAATCAGGGTAAGAGGCGATCTTAAAATAAACGGATCCATCATCCGAAGCATAGGCATGGCCTTTGGCAACGAGCGTCTCAATCATCGCCACTTGTTGTGGGATATGAGCGACTGCGCTCGGCTCGATGTGAGGTTCTAACAGACCTAATTTCTCGCAATCTGCATGGAACATCTCAGTCCAGTGCTGGGTGAAATTTTCCAACGATTGCCCGGCTTTTTGAGAATCGCGAATCGTTTTGTCATCGACGTCTGTGATGTTGCGCACGTGGCACGTCGGCATGCCGGAAGTTTCCAAAGCACGGCGCAGCACATCTTGCGTGACGAAGGTGCGAAAATTTCCAATGTGAGCCGGGCCATAGACCGTTGGGCCGCAGCAATAAAATCGAAATGCTTTGCCATCGAGAGGGCGGAGATCTCGCAAGGTGCGAGTCAGCGTGTCATACAAGCGCATGACTGCGGTTTAAGAGGCGAGCTAATCGATGGCAAGCACTCCCGCAATTTTTGAGTCGCAAAGACGGGTCAGAGCACCGATGGTGGCGGCGAAAAGAATCATGAGAGATGAAAGAATCAAACAAGTCTGCATCGGCGGCGGGGCATTTTTGCTGATCGCAATTGTGATGCCTGTGAGTTTATTCAGCTCGGGCAGGCTTCCCGGTGTGCTCGGCGAATCGTATAGCAAAGCAATCGGTGCCTTGACCACGCCGTTTATCATGGAAACGAGCTTCGTGATTCTCGGATTTGTCGCCGTCGTTGCGATCAATGGCCTGCGCCGCAAAAAAGATGGCTCCGATTTCGTGAGTCTCGATGATTTTGTTGAACAACCAGCAGCCAAGCCGGATCTCAAGGAAGAAAAAAGTGCCTCTTCCGATTTACTGGCTAAATAAACATGAAGCGATTGCCGATGGGTAATGATTGCCGGACTGTCATCGCTTGTCTGACTGACGGTTTACCTGCTGATGGTTGGCCAACTTTTTTTCAACGAATGGCATATGGCGCGATCGATCCAACACCCTGAAAAGGAGTTACGCTTCACCCGCTCTCGGCAAGCAGCGCTATTTGCAGTGATTGGTGCAGTCATGATGGGCGCAGCGATGACGATACTTTTCAGCGCGTCATATCGCTCGATCAATCCAAACTTACCACATGGCGCATGGGCCATTCTGCCATTTCTAACAGGTGTTATTGCGCTGCGATTCTCCTCTCAACTGGCCTATCACGCGTATCTGATTTTATCGCCCATCGGGATCGAAATTTTCCCATTTTTTCGGGCCAAAAGCGGCATGAATTTGGTCCCGTGGGGGCAAATTGCGGAAGCCAATGTGGATCAAGCAAAACAGCTGCTCACCCTTCACTTTACCAGCGAGAAAACTTCTGGAATTCACCTTTCATTGAGGCCGATCCGCAAGGAATCGCGTTGCCTGCTTGCCAAAGCATTGCAAGGCAGGCTCAATCCAAATTCTCAAGATGAACCGCCCACACTCCCGACAAATTCTTAGCGTTGAAGAAGCGTTTGGCCAAAATGGCTGGCATACAGAATTGATCGATGGACGCGATGTGCTGCGCGCTGGCTTTGATGCGCACCACACGCGGATCTCGATGATTGCGCAGGCCTATCCGCAGCTCAACGCACTGAGCATCGTCGCCGAGAGCATGCTGCAATTGAACAAAACGCACATGCCCATTTTTTATGAGCTGCTCGCGCGTGCAAACAAGCAACTCACATTAGGCGGCTTCGAGTATGACCTAGATCGGCAATTCATCGTCTTTCGCATCGCCAATTTATTTGAGCGGGAAAAATTTGATGCACACATAATTTCTTCGATGGTGCACTGCGCGATTGCTGAGTTAGACCGCTTGATTCCGTATGCGGCGACGGTGCGGAATACACCGGAGGATTTATTAGCGGACATGGACGTGAAACGGCTGTTAGAAAGAGAAGATTTATTGCCGCCAGTGCCGGGTGAGAGTTTGGAAGAGGAAGAATATTAGGCAATTTTTCCAAATGATTTCGTTGGATTGACAGCCGTAGGTGATGATATGAATTTTTCTCCAGCCATGAGTGCACGCGATCTTGAAGCCATTGAGGTGGAGGTTATCGAAGTCGATGGCGTTGCTCCGGCGAAAATGCCTGAAATGGAAAAGCAGGTGCCTCAGCCTAAATGGCAAGAGTGGGCAGCGCGCGTTCATCGGTTGGATCGTCGCTGGTGGCCGCTGTGGTTATTTCTCGGATTCATCGTCGCAGTGCTGGCACTCACGCTTGGTCTGATCGTCGCCGCGGTGGTATTGGTGGTTCGCGTATTCCAGCAAATTTTCCGCAGGATCACTGCTTGAGTTGACAGTGGGTGATGGACCCGCACAGTCTTTCCCATGTCACGTTTTTCAGGAAAAACTGCGGTGGTAACGGGTGCCGGCCGCGGCATCGGTCAAGAGATTGCAAGGATGTTTGCCGCTGAGGGGGCAAGCGTCGCCGTCGTCAGCCGGAGCGCATCAAGTTGTGGAAAAGCTGCTGAAGAAATCAACTCGCTGTATCCGGGCAAGGCGACTGCATTTGCGGTGGATGTGGCGGACCATGCAGCGGTGCAAGAGCTGGCAAAGTCGATTTCAGACCAGCTCGGGCAGGTGCACATTTTAATCAACAACGCCGGGGTAACACGCGATGGCTTGCTCATGCGGATGAAAGAGGACGACTGGGATCAAGTGGTGGATACCAATTTGAAGGGGGCTTTTAATATGGTCAAAGCCTTCATGAGGCCACTGATGAAAGCCGAGGATGCTCGAATCATCAACATCGCGTCTGTCATCGGGCTGATCGGCAACGCGGGCCAAGCGAACTATTCAGCGAGCAAAGCTGGCTTGATCGGATTTACCAAAGCCGTAGCACGAGAGCTCGCAGGCCGCGCGGTGACATGCAATGCCGTGGCACCAGGATTCATCACCACGGATATGACCGATGAGCTTCCGCAAGCCGTCAAAGATGCGGTGATTGGGAAAATTCCGCTCGCAGGTTTTGGCAACACGGCGGACATCGCGGCCGCGGTCGGCTTTCTAGCAAGTCCAGCTGCGCGTTACATCACCGGCCAAGTGCTCGCAGTGGATGGCGGTATGACGATGTGATAATTTTTCTAACAAAAAATTACTTTCCCCATGGAGCTCATTTTACTGCGCCACGGCAAAGCCGAAGATTACAATCTGTTAGGCGATACTGAACGACAATTGATGCCCAAAGGTCACTGGCAAGGCGTTCGAGCGGCCAAGCTACTTGAGCAAGCAAAGCTATTGCCAGAAGTCGTGCTTACCAGCCCGCTGGTGCGTGCGCGACAGACGGCGGAGGCCTTTTGCGCGGCAGCAGGCATGCCAGGGCCGATCGTGCAAGGGTGGCTCGCGTGTGGCATGGCACCCGAGCAAGGATTGCGTGAGTTGGCCGCGTTTATGGATTTTAGCAGCGTGGCAATCGTTGGCCATGAGCCGGATTTTTCGATGTTTGCCGAATGGATTCTGGGATTTAGCTGTGGCAACTTGGAAGTGAAAAAGGCCGCGCTGGTAGGCATTACCATTGAGCCGCCCGCACGCGCTGGCACATTGAGATTTTTAATTCCTCCAAAACTCATTGGTTTGGCGGATATTGAGCACTGAATATGCGGTTTTCATTGCACGCTGGCGATGATCAAGGAATGGTGTGGCGTGATTTACGGGAAGCAAAGACCATGAAAGTTGTTGCGATTGCCAATCAAAAAGGGGGTGTTGGGAAAACCACGACTGCGCTCAATCTATCAGCCGGGCTTGCGATGCGAGGACAACGCGTGCTACTCATCGATTTGGACCCGCAAGCCAATTGCACCAGCGGCTTAGGCATCGATCCCGCAGAAGGTTGCAGCATGTATCCTGTTCTGTTAGGCGAGCGCACAGTTGCTCAACAAATTCTAGAAACTGGACGCGCCAACCTTTCATTGGTGCCATCTGAAATGGATCTAGCAGGTGTGGAAATCGAGCTTGCCCGCAGCGACGATCATCTGACTCGCCTGCGCGATATCCTCCAAGCACTCAAGCCGAATGATCTTTTTGATTTTTGCATTCTCGACACTCCGCCATCTCTTGGCGTGTTGATGACCTCGGCTCTTGCCGCTGCGGATGAAATTTTAATCCCGCTGCAATGCGAGTGGTATGGGCTGGAAGGACTGGCAAAGATCGTCCATGTGATTGATCAAATTCGCAATTCGGATGCACAACCTAACATCCGGCTCGAAGGCATCGCGATGACGATGTATGATGGGCGGACTTTGTTATCGCGGCAAGTGGTCGAAGAAGTGGCGCGATTTTTTCCGGATCAAATGTATCGCACGATGATTCCGCGCACAATCCGCATTGGCGAGGCACCTAGCCATGGGAAAACCATTTTCGAGCATGATCGCAATGGCATCGGAGCTCAGGCATATGGCGATCTCGCAGATGAATTTCTTACGCGCCGCAGCGTATGCGGGCCATTGCTGGCGCGTTGATTTTTTTTGCTGTTGCAGAGTTTTTTTGCACAACTACTAAGGAAATAGTATTAACATGATCGAGCGTATATTTCTAGGTTGGGATCGCCCCATCATCGAATGCGCATGTGATTGGTTGTTAGAAAATAAAGAGCTTCTGCCCGAAGCATGGATCGTGGTGCCCACGGTGCAAAGTGGCCGCAGCCTTCGTGAAGCACTTATTTCGAGGGCGGGCGCCATGCTTTCACCCCACTTTACCACGCCGGGTTTGATGATGCAGTTGCGCGCTCCGCAAATCGCCACAGATTGGCAAGAATGTTATGCTTGGTTTGAAATTTTTGAGAGGATCGATGATTGGAAGCCATACGTTGCGCTACTTCCAGATCCCCCGGAGCCATCAGCCGCAGTGCTTAAATCGCTCGCCGATGAAATGCTTAATTTGAGACGCTCGCTTCAAGAAAACGGGCTTACTTTTACAAGTGCAGCGAGGCAATTGGCGCACACACACGCCGCAGATCGGTGGCAAGCACTCGCGAAATTAGAATCTGCCGTAGAAGAAAAACTGAGCGGATGGGATCTAACAAGCCGGAGTCGTGCGCTAAAAAATACCGCGCTAATTCCAAACCACGTCGAGAGAATCATGCTCATCGGGATCACTGAGATGAGCCCACTGTTAGACAGGGCATTCAATGCATGGCAGGGAAATCTAACAAGCCTCATCGCGGCTCCTCCTCATGAAGCCGCCTCATTTTCGACAATTGGATTGCCAGAAAATAGTTGGGCCGAGAGGGAACTTTCTTTCCCTGAAAAGCCAAGCGCAGTGCACCTTCTCATCAATCCAAAAAAGCAGGCTGAAAAAGTTATCGCGCTATTGAGTGATCATCAAACAGAAGCTAAGCATGCGGCGATCGGTAGCGCCGATCCCGAAGTTGCCCATGCCATCGCTATCGATTTATCGCGTGCTGGCTGGCCGGCATTTCATCCCGGCGCGGCAGTGCCTCTATCAGGATTTCGGCGATGGCTCACGCTTTTCAATCAATGGTTGATCAATGACAGCATCGTGCCACTCGCGGATTTATTTTCTCAACCGATGACGGCAGCCATCGTGCAAGACAATCTCTATGATCATGCCAAATCGCTTGCTAAACTGCGCGATCGAAAGCTCTGTCAGACAACTGCGGCAGCCGTTAGGCATCTCAAAGAAGATACGCCACTTAAATTTGCCATCACAGACCTTGATGCATGGCGCCAGCGCATGGCGAGCAGTGATCTGACACATCATTTATCCGAATTGTTGACCTTGCTCACATCGGCCACGCCCGATGAGCAAAATAACTCCATCAAGCCGATCGCCACCTGGCTTGAAGAATCGCAACCATTCATCAACGCCTCGCCTCGTCGCGCCGATTTTTGGATCGCTTGGATGTTAGATTCTCTGCCTGCGGAAACGGCGAGTCCCCCGCCCCATCGAGTGATCGATGTTCAAGGCTGGCTCGAAATTTTCCATCAACCGGGAAGCCATTTAATCCTCTGCGGCATGAATGAAGGGTCCGTGCCAAAGATGGCTGGAACAGAACCATGGCTAAGCGAAGTTGCCCGCAAACAATTGGGCATCACGCATCAAGAATCTCGTGCCGCTCGCGATGCCTATCTCTACCATGCATTGGTGAATTCAAGATCACAAAATGGGCGCATCGATATTCTGTTAGGAAAATATTCCGCATCTGGCGATCCACTTTTACCTTCGCGCGTCTTGCTTGCCGCGCCGCCGGACGATCTAGCAGAGCGAGCCGCCTCATTGTTCAAACCTGTGGAAAGTGATGATGCGGCGATCATTTGGGAAAGACCATTTTGCTGGAATGTCCCTTCCTGCGATGTTCCTAATCAATTTTCCGTCACCGCGCTCAACGATTATTTGGCCTGCCCATTTCGATTTTACCTGAAAAATGTGCTAGGCTGTCAGTCGCGCGAACCAGCACGCAAAGAATGGAATTTAAGTGATTGTGGCACAATCATCCACCGCGTGTTAGAAAAATGGGGGGCAGATCCAGATACCAACACGCTTGCAGAAGCAGATGCGATTGATAATTGCGTCCAAAAAATTCTAACCGATTTAATTCTTGAAACATTTGGCCCACAAGCCCCACTTGCAATCCGGATACAAGCAGAAGCGATTAAGCAACGCCTCAAAGCTTTTGCCGAAGTTCAGAGTCAGATCTTCGCTGAGGGTTGGCGAATCGAATGCGTGGAATCTAAAATTGAATTCCCGCTGGGTGATCTAACAATTCATGGGAGCATCGATCGGATTGATTGCCATGTCTCATCGGGAGAGCGCCGCGTGATCGACTATAAATCGGGCAAAAAGGTTGCAATCGATCTAAAACACCGCAAAAAAAAACCGTCCCCACAGAGCAGCTCATCTGATATACATCCCGCCGGAGAGCTGCCATGGATCAACCTACAGTTGCCGCTTTATTGTCATGCACTGCGAACGTTGGCTGATACATTTCCAAAACCATGTTATTTCGTTCTCTCAGAGATAACTGGTGAAATCTCGCTCGATGCATGGGATGCATTCAATCTAACTGATTTAGACTCTGCGGTGAAATGTGGCCTTCGGATTGCGGAATCCATTTCAAAAAAATCATTTTGGCCACCAGCGGATCGCGTGGATTTTGACACTTTCGAGGCACTCGCCGCAGGCCACAAGTTTGGCGATCAATTTGTTGGCTTGAATTCATGATTTTTCAAATGTTCAACCGGCATTTTCAGACTAGACTCACGCCGTGATTGAAGTGTTTCAAGCAATGGCAGGGGCCGCCATCGGCTATTGGCTGTTAGGAAAACGCTTGGGCCATCAAGCTCTTGTTTGGGGAGCGATCCTCGGCCTAGCTCCTGATGTGGATCGCTTGCTCGGCTTTCTTTTATCCACTTCACACGCTTTGTTTTTGGACGCGGGGCCAACTCATTCGCTGTTGGGAATCATCGTCGCTGCCTACGGCGGGTCATTTTTGTTATCAAAGTATTGGCGATCTCTGAAGTGGAGCCGCGCCCAATGCGCAAAATGGATTGGGCTCACTTGGAGCATGCACATCGCCATCGAGCTTCTTTCCACCAATGGTGTGGCACTTCTGTGGCCAATCTCGATGGCGCGAATCGCGTTTCCTTGCTACGATCATCTAACATGTTCGGTCGTGTGCATCCCTCTGGCATGGGCCATCGCACATTTGATCATCAAAGGTAAAAAATTGCCCTTTCACTTGCAGATGGTTTTTCTGGCTCGTGGATCTTTGTTCACCATGGGTATCCTCATGTTCATGATTTCTTGCCGAGCATGGGTATCATCACAAAGCCAACAGGCCTTGAAACAACAAGAAATAAGTTACAGCCGGATGCTTGCCACACCGCTGCCGCTAAGCCCGCTGATATGGCGCGTGTTGATCGAGCAAGAGGATGCCATCCATGTGAGCTACCGATCCGTATTTGAAGGCAGTGCATCACCAAGCCAATGGACGATCTATCCTCGCCAACGTGATGTTATTGAGACTTACCAAAAAAATCGGGAAATCAAATCAATGCTTCACGCGACATCCAATTGGTGGATTGTGCGACCGCACACTAAGGGCTTATTTCTAGTAGATATGAGATCCAGTGAAGCGCGCATCTGGGGGAAAAGAAAAGGCATGGTCGATAGCCAGATGCACCGCTCATGGCTCTTTCTCAAAGATCGCAAAAAAGATCGCTTGTGGCCGATGCTTGCCGCGAAACGTTGTAGCATGGAATATTTAAACCGCCTACTCAAGAGAACCTTCCTCGGTGATCGCTCTGCTTGGGAGGCGAATCCGAGACTCGCAAATACACCCGGCAGCTTGCCAGAACTGCTTCCGAGCCGATGATCAATTCTGGACTTCTCCCAATCAGTGATTGCGCTATGAATTTCCTCAGAGTGAAATTACTTTCTGCACTGATTATTTTCAACTTGTCTGCGCATGCCGCCGCAACATCTCCCAGTGATGCCGCATTGGGATTTTTGGAAAAAGTAAAAATCCACAACTTTGGCCAAAATTTCTTGGAAGGCACTGCGATGTTGCCGACGACCAATGTGGAGAAAAAACAAGCCATCGACTTCATTTGGCAAAACGTCGCGTCACAAATCAAGGATGCGAAGCTAACCATCGGCAGCGTAAATACAGATGGCAATCTTGCAGCCGTGATGATCTTAAAAATTGACCCATCAGCTTCAACCACAGACCGTGTTCTACCTCTTGGCCTGATTCGAATTGCGGACGAATGGCTGGTGGCACCCGTTCCGGCTTCCTTTGAAAATACGCGCGCCATGTTTTCCAATCAAACCCGCGAAAACGCGCGCTTGTTAGAAAATTGGATGCTCACTAAACAAATGGATGAACTTAAAAATCTCCAGCAAGCCTCATTTCGCATCATTCGTGAGCAAATCAATGCGCATGTCACACATGATTCCGTCATACAGCTCAATGCCAGAGAAGCATTGGAAGTCTTTCTCAATGCCTGTGCCACTGGAGACCGTCTCACTGCACTCGCCTTGCTAGGTGGGCATGCCGATGAGCCTCCTAACAATTGGTTAGAACGAATTCGCATCATCGATTCGCTAAAGCTACCAAACACTCCAAATCATTGGCTTCATCAAATCACTTTGCCACAAACGCTGCGCGTCATCAGTTATGAATCATCCAAAAATGATGTGCATACTTTCGGCATTGCCGCATTGATTACAAGTGGAGAGCTTGCAGACAGCATCATCGAGTTTGATTTCATAATTCAACGGACTCCTAACCTCAGTTGGCAAATTGATTTTAATACTCAATCTATCAGATCGAGTGAGAATGGCTCTAAGGTATTCAACAATTTTCCAACCAGCGAATTTGTTAGAATCTATCTGCGTCAAAACCTAGCAGATCATTTACCAACCACTGAAATGGCATGCCACGAGTGGCAGCAAGCATTATTCGCCCCCACCCCAGGTCCACTCCTCAAATTAGCTCAACCAAAAGGCACCACGCTGCAAGCAGACTTTTCATCCATCATGGATTTGTGGAAATCTTTTCATGATGCGACGATCATTCGAGATGTGGTGATCAAGCCCATCGCCTCGAACGACTCATTATGGCTCGCAGCTGTGCACATCTTCTCATCAGATCAACCAAGCCGTATCAAAACGCGCAGCCTTTACCTACAGCGCGAGGAGAATCGTTGGCTCTGGATTCCAAACCCTAACACTTCCGCATTGCTTACTTCTCACAACTTGCCAACGCCATCACCCAAAGAACTTTCGCCTATATCATTCAAAGAAATCTTCCAAAACTCAACGATCATACAGCATAATGGCAAGATCAAACCACCGAGTGACGACCTTGCGAGCGAAGCAACCCACCAATGGTTAGATGCCATGCGTGGTGGCCGATTGCTCCCCATGCTTTCAAGCACGGCTCAACTCAGCGATTCAGATTCCTCGCGCAATACCCTCATACGCAATCTCAGTTATGATCTCTTATTAGCAAAAAATCCGGATAACAAAACCCGCGTCACTCAAATTTCTCATGGGAAATTCCTCTCCATCGCAGCCGTTGAAATCCAACAAGCTGATACAATGACTCATCAGATCGTGGCACTGATCGAGACCGCTCATGGGGTGAAAATCATTCCTGAGATCTCACTCTTTGCTTCTAAACGCAGGCAATTCCTCAATCAAAATTCGATCAACCTAGCTGAACGTGCTCTTGGCCAAGAAGTAGGTGATGATTTACGCCATTTATTTGACGCTCAAAAACAAAACCTAGACAATCAACAAGAAAAATCTCCCAACTAAGAGGCGGAAGACCCTAGAGTCTTCCGCCCTTGAAATCCCGTTGAGGAACTGATTTTCAGCCCCGCGGGATATCCGCGAGTGCTTCAATGAGACTCGGGAATTGGTTACTTCTTCTTAGCTGTTTTTTTGGCAGGTGCTTTTTTAGCAACTGTCTTTTTAGCAACTTTCGTTACTGCTTTTTTCGCACTTTTGGCGACCTTTTTAACTGCTTTTTTCGCCACTTTTTTAGCTGGCGCCTTTTTAGCTGGCGCCTTCTTCACAGGGGCTTTTTTAGCAGGTGCTTTAGGTGCCGCTTTTTTTACGGCGGCTTTCTTGGCGGTTTTTACCGCTGCTTTCTTTGCTGTTTTTTTTGCAGCCATGGTCTTATGTCGTTGGAGTTCGCGTTCAATGTTTAGTTTCTCTTCTAGCGTCAATGTGCCAGCGGAGAGTATTGCGAGGATCGCCTCTTCAAGACGTCCTCCAAACGCGTTTGTTAGAAAATCTTGTGTAGCTCGCTGCACAATCAATTCTTGCGAATAGGCCGGCACATAAACATGTGCTCGGCCGGTCTTCATACGTTTGACGAGATTCTTTCGTTCGAGGCTTTGCATCACCGACAGCACGGTCGTGTATGCTCGCTCTTTGCCATCAGGCAACGATTCCAGGATTGCCCCCACTGTCAGCGGACCTCCATGCCACAAAACTGATAGAGCTTGTAACTCAAGATTGGAAGGATGCGTTGGCGATGTCATGCAATCGTTCATGTGATCTATCCACCACAAAAATAGTAGTTTGCACTTCCGTCAAGTTTAAATGTTAAGATTTTCAATAAATCTTAAATAATTTTTTCTAATCGTTTCAACGAATTGTTGTTTCTACTAACGTTCTAGTATCGATAGACAGCCTCTACTCAGCATCCATTGGTGGCTCGTGATCCAACTGCGGACGTTGGATTTCTGGCGCAATTTTGCGCAGCTCATCCCACAGCGCTGATTCTGATAGATCACCTGCAAAAAGAATATTTCCCTGCTGTGAAATCAAGCACGCATAAGGAAAAGAATCCAAACGAAGAATGTTAGCAAATGAATCTGACTTTGAATCTAACAACCAAGAACCAGGTTTTTTCAAACTGATTGAGCCTAACATTTCTCTAGCAGAAACGATCAATGAGTCCGAGGGATTGGCTAACAAGGCGATGACTCCAATGTTCGATGATTCAAGCGTTGCCGCCATCGTTAAAAAATCTGGTAGAAGCGCTTCTGATTGACGACTGGCTGGCGACCAAAAGTAAATCAAGAGAGCACGGCGGCCTTCTTGAAGCTGCTTGAGAGGAATTGCTTCACCAGAATCAAGTGGCGCAAAGCGACGATTAAAATCAATAACGACCGACTCAATAACTTCTGCTAGACGCATGCGTTGAATGTGAACTCCGAAAGCAGATGCCTGACGCGGGCTCAACCAAAATGCCTCCGTGATATGACGCTTAAATCCCGGCTTGTCACCCGCTTGAAGTTTGGCAATGGCACGAATGTATTCAATGACGGCGAGCCAATCGTCCTTGAAGGCAAAGATTTCGGAATTTTCTAACAAAAATTGATCACTCATTTGCAAAAACTCGGGCAGCAAACCTGCCACTGCAACGTCGTCTTGCAAATCGATGAAATACAAAAACCGAGCTTCAAGAATTGCTTGGTCATTGAGGCCAGCGTGCTTGGCTTGTTCCACGGCTTTGGCAAAAGCCTCTGAAGAATCTCGCTCAGAAAACAAAACTTCCAGCACCTGCTCTTTATCCGAAGCTTTGCTTGCGTGATCTTGCTTCGCTTGGGAATCAATTTCCGCACGCGCAAGGGGCAGAAAAATCAGCCCGCTTAGCAGGCTGATCAAAATCCAATTGAATCGCAGCATGGCCGCAGTTTCTTAGCAAAGCAGTGACACTGCAATCGTCGAATTCACTGTGGAGGAATCACCATTTTTTTCCCTAACACAACGATATCGCGCGTCATGTTGTTGGCCTTTTTGATCGATGCAGCTGGCACTTTGTATTTCGCAGCAATGCCAGATAAGGTATCGCCCGCAACTACCGTGTGAATCGTAGCCGAGCGGAAATCAGGAGCCGCAGGTGCTTGAACCGCTGGCGAAGAAACAGACGGCGATGCAGGGGCGACGTATGCGGAAGCCGAGTTATCCTCGTAGGCTGGGGCACTATCATAAACAGGATTGACGGCCGCATCTGGCGAGGCACTGGCTGAGTGTGATGCAGGCGGCTGCGTATCATAGGCATCGCTGCGATACGGCGAGCATGCAGTGAAGAATCCTGCCAACGAACAAACGGTAAGAAATAACAAAGGCTTCATAATGGTTTTTAGATCTGAGGTGAAAAGTTCTCCAAGCCGAATCTTAAATCAAATTCAAAATTTACGCTACACCTCGATTAAACGTCGCGAAGGGCACAAAGTATTCAAATCATTTTTCTAACAGCCGAAAGAATGCTCCGGCTGTTTTTTCACAATGCCCTGCTAGTTCGTCGAGTGATTCTCCGCGGAGCTGAGCGAGGCACTCAGCAATGCGCAAAAGATAAGCAGGCTCATTGCGTTGGCTGCGAAATGGATCAGGCGCGAGGTAGGGTGAATCGGTTTCGAGCATGAACGAGCCCACTGGAGCAAGCCGCGCGGTTTCACGAACCATATGGGCATTCTTGAACGTCATCACACCGCCGAAAGAAACAATGCCGCCGCGATCCAGCACTTGCTGCATTTGAGAACTGCCTTGAATAAAGCAGTGAAAAACGGCGCGCACGTTATTCCGAAAATCATCGTAGATCGCCAATGCATCCTGCAATGATTGATCGCCCTCGCGATCGCGAGTGTGAATCACGACATTTAATCCAGCATCAGAAGCCAATTCAAAATGCGCCCTGAGCAACGCGCGCTGATGCTTGCGGAAATTTTCCTCTGTCCATCCATCCGGTGCATTGTGAAAATAATCAAGTCCCGTTTCCCCGATCGCGGCGACGCGTGGATCGCTCACGTAACTTCGCAACGTTTCGATCACGTCTGTGGTCACTTCATGAGCAGAGCATGGATGGATGCCAATGCAGGCATAAACCGAGGATCGTTGTGCGAGATCTAGCGAAAGCTCAAGATCCTCGAGATCGGTCGCCAGCGTGATCAGGCGCCGCACACCCGCGGCCTGGGCGCGCTCAATGATCGCGGGCACCTCGGTGGTTTCGTAGCGTGCAGAAGCGAGGTGGCAATGCGTATCAGTCAACATGAGTCGAATGAGTCGAACCAACGGCCTTCATCAGCGCGGCCACTTTCACGAAGTCTTTCACTCCTGGGCGCAGCTCTGCGCCAGAGGCAACGTCCAACGCACACGGGCGAACGTGACTTGCCGCTTGTGCCGCATTTTCCGGAGTGATGCCACCTGCTAGAATCATGGCAATCTGCGGATATTGCTCACGAAATTTTTTCGCCTCTCCCCAGTCCACACGCTCACCGGTGCCACCATAGACTCCCGGTGCATACGCATCTAACAAAATGCCGTGGGCACTTTCGCATCCTCGTAAAACGACATCTTCCGCCCGCCTCAGCGCGATGGCTCTGAACAACGGAATCTGCCGCTCATAAAAATAAGTCACCTCATCCGCGCTTTCATCGCCGTGAAGTTGCACGACATCGATCATGCCTTTTTCAAAAATCCCGGCCGCAAACTCTTTTGGCTGATTGACGAATACCCCAATGCGCAAAATTTTTCCAGCAAGCGGCAGCAACCATGCAGCTTGCTCTGGCGTGGTGCCACGCTTGGATTGAGGCCAGAAATTAACGCCCAGCGCCTCAACTCCATGCTCGATCAACGCAGCACCATCATCCGCCGTGGTGACACCGCAAATTTTTAACGAAACGGAATCCGAGGATAGAAATTTTTCTAACAGATTCATCCCCTTGCATGAGCTGTCTTTCATTCGATTTGAATTTCACCTTCAAACACAAAATCTGCCGGGCCGGTGAGCGTCACGTCGATAAAGTCCCCAACGTCATTTTTCTCAAACCCAATTTCTAACGTATCGCCACCGACCACATCGACGAGAATTGGGCTCGGCGCGGATGTCATTAAATGGTGCAATAAAGCACAAGCCACCATGCCCGTGCCGCAGGCCAACGTCTCGCCCTCGACTCCGCGTTCGTAGGTGCGAATCGCAATGTGCCCATGCTCTAAAACTGCCGCAAAATTCGCATTCGTGCCCGCAGGTGCAAACGCCGCATGATGGCGCAGCTGCGCACCCAACTTCTCAACAGGCAACGACATTAAAGCCTCCTCATCGCTCACAAACACCACTGCATGTGGAACTCCCGTATTGATGAAATACACTTTTTCTGTTAGGCCATCTGCGGTGATTTCCAAGTTCATCTTGAGATCCTTGGGTTGCGACATGGCGATCCGCACATCCTCCCCCACCATCTCCGCGGTCAGAGTGCCGGAAATGGTTTCAAAACTAACAGATTCTTTCACGTCTTCTGTTAGATGAGCGACGAAGCGGCCAAAACAACGAGCCCCATTGCCACACATTTCAGCCTCCCCCCCATCCGCATTGTAATAGCGAAAGCGAAAATCCGCGCCGTGCTGGGCAGTCTCCACCGCGAGCAAGCCATCCGCGCCGATCCCACGGTGGCGATCGCACAGTGCGCTAATCGTCTCCCGATCCAACGTGGCGCTCAGCGAATCATCGCGATTATCCACGACAATGAAGTCATTGCCCGCACCATTCATTTTATAAAAACTCATCAACATGCGGCCTCACGCTGCAATCTAGTGCCTTTCATGTAAAGGCAAACTCATGCTGGGAGATGGCGCGATCACACATGATCTGTTAGATTAAAAAGACCATTAAAAAATGCAACAATCCATCGAGTAGTTCTCCACGCCGCGCGTCCTAGATCTCGTAACAATCTATTTCACGCAGATGCAAAAATGATGGATCACACCATTTGCATTCGCGCAACTTGCCATCGGCAGAGTTTGCATCCGCCTATTGGACACTTGACTGCCGGAGTAACTCGAAAAAGCAATCGCTGTCGCTTGTTGCCTTGGGGTGAACGCTATGAAACCTCTGGAATACTCGTCGCAAGAATCGCGTGCTTATCTGTTCAAGGTGGCTTTGGATTAAGATATTAAGCTATGCATCGGCATACAAACCTTCAAAATATTCTTAAAAAAACCTTGACTCCGAAGTTTTCAGATCAAACCGTTTGAATGGATGGGGAATAATTCTATGGCTAGAAACGATGTCCGCTGGACAACAGCTCTGCTGTGCATTTCGTGCCGGTTGCTTGTTCTATTAAGATTTTTCCTTGCTGCTAATCCCTGCAACTTTTTTCCCCTGAACAAATTTCTTCTCGTAGGTTTATCTATTTTTTTTGCTAATTCTACCATATGTCGTGCTTTTTCAGTCAACATTGTCAACTACAATCCTCTGGCTGGCGACGCTACGGATGCTATTCAAGCAGCGATTGATAGTGGAGCTTCGCAAGTCGTTATTCCGGCGCTAGGGTCGCCATGGATCGTGAGGCCTTTGTTTGCCCGAACCAGCCATCAGGAAATTTATCTTGAAGAAGGTGCAGAGTTGCGGGCAAAGCAAGGAGAGTTTCAAGATGAGTGGGACGCGCTCTTAACGATTCGAGGTGTGCATGGGGTATCCGTGCGTGGTTACGGAGCGACCTTGAAAATGTGGCGGAGTGACTATCAAAATCCTGCGCTATACAGCCCCAGCGAGCATCGGCATGCCATCTCGATTACTTGCAGCTCGCGCAACGCTGCGGGCAACGAAGTAGGCTCAGGATTCGCGACCACCAATATCAAGATTGAGGGTCTACGGATCATGGAGAGCGGCGGAGATGGTATTTGCCTTCAGGGGCAAATTGGATATAGAAACCAGACACCTCCGCTCGCCCCTGAAAACGTGATTATCCAAAGTGTGATTTGTGATAAAAATCATCGCCAAGGTATTTCCATCATCGGGGCAACGAATCTTCTTATCGAGGATTCTGTGTTGCAGGATACGGAGGGAACAGCACCGCAAGCCGGAATCGATTGGGAGCCAGATTGGCAACCGCTGCGCAGCGTAATGATGCGAAATTGTTTGGTCCGGAACAATAAGATTAAGGGAATTTCACTATTTTTATATCGACCCGTTTGGAGGGGAAGTAAATCCGTGCAAATCACGGTCGATCGCTGCCATGTCGATGCGACATCAGAGGGACTCGGGCAGGGGATACCTGGAACTGTGCAGAGAGTGCCAGATGACATGCCAGGGTTACTATTGTGGCGCGACTGTGTTCTACGCAGCACAAATATCTACGGTTGCTTGGAAATTGAAAATAAGTCAACTTTGGCTGCAGAACTCGTGATGGAGCGATGTCTTTTTGATCAAGTGAATTCCTCTGCAGGCGGGGCTTCACCTTTGATTTTAACTGGAAATGGATGGTTAGACAATTCGGGAGATGGCGTCGTAACCGTCCGACCAGGTGGAGTCACTTTCACAGATTGCCGTGTGCACGATTCAGCGGCGCGTCCCTATTTTAAAATCGATAGTCAAGGTGGCTCGGGGGTGAATCCAGCAAATATATCTGGCACAGTCACAGTCTATAATCCAAACGGTGCAACTGTGCAGCAAGTGACACCCGTTACTGGATTTACTCTAAATACCACGGTTAAAGCCGTAAGAGCGCCTTTGGTGACGCTTTTGAGTCCGGCACATTTGACTCGGTTTCGCCAAGGATCCATGATATCTGTGCTAGCAACAGGGAACGCTCCCGATACCGGCTCGGCAAATGGTGCAGGCTTGGATCGTGTAGTTTTTACGGTTCGAAAATCTGGTGTTGAGATCGCAAGCAAGACTGATTGGGTGGCTCCTTATGAGGCTTCGTTTGATACTAGTGATTGGGCAGAGGGTATTCACATCGTTCGAGCGAGAGTTTACTCAAGTGCCAACGGAGGCTGGAATGAAGAGGCTGCTGCGGTCGAGATACTTCCTCAGCGAATGATTCGTGGCAAGGTGAAAAAAGGAAACAGCACAGGTCTCTCGGGAGTATCCATCAGCGTCGGGAGCCGCAGCACGATTACTGGACGCGATGGCTGCTATACGATTACGGGACTTTCCTCCGGGGCCAATACGGTTACAGCCGCAATGGCTGGTTATACCTTCACGCCAGCACTACAAAATGTTACGTTAGGTTCCAGTCCTTCATCAGCTCTTTTAGAAGTAAATTTTGATGCCCGCACACCGTTTCAGGCTTGGGCGGGAGGATATGGCCTGCCCATAACTGGCCTAGAGTTGGGAGATATGCAAGCAGATCCTGATTCGGATGGTCTTTCGAATGGAATGGAGTTTTTTTTTGGTGGAAACCCTGTTGTTAATCAATCACCATTGGGTCCAGTTTCTTCTCTCGTCAACGATCGGCTCCAGGTTGAGTATACGTGCTATCGAGCTGGTGTTGCCTATGCGGTGGAAGCTTCAAATGATTTACGGATTTGGGTTCCTATCGTCTTCAGTCCTGTGTCTGTGGGTCAGACGCAAATAGTGCAAGATATAGTTGATAGTTCCAATCAACCGAGACGATTCCTCCGAACGGGTGGTCATTTGGTGACAGACTTCTCGGTTCGGCCAGATGGAACGATTCTTAAAAATGGGAGTCCTTTTTTCCCTTTTGGTTACTATCTTGATTTCTCGGGTTATAGCGAAGAAATGGCTGCAAATGAAATCGATATCCTTAGTCTAGCTGGTTGCAATGTTGCTTCTGTTACCGATGGCCATCTTATCAACGCGCCACCAGACTATCCTCTTGTTAGAATTTTGAATCGTGCATGTGCACAAAATATTTGGTGTTTTCTATCGCATACAGGGAACGATGTCACAACGGGAACGCAAGTTGGCTATGCTTTACACCCTGCTTTAATCGGTTGGAATCTAAATGATGATGGGGATGATGGGCGCTGGACTTTGGATGAAGCGATTCAACGAGAAAAAGTCGTTCGCCAAACGGACCCCGGGCGTCTGAATTTTCTATCACTCACCAGTTACTCAGAAACGAGGCGAAATCTTGCATCGGCTTGGTCCGCGATCTCGGATATCGCTGCAGTGCAGGTCTATCCGATCGCAGCACCTTCTGGCTATGATATTACTGATGGGGAGCCGATTTACGAAACTTATCTACGGTCGGTTCGCTACGCAGATGCGGCCCACGCTGCGCAACGCAGTTTTTTGTTTACAGGCCAGACATTTAGCTGGGGAAGACAAGCAACTGCACCACGTTATCCTACAGCGATCGAATCGCGTGCGATGACTTATGCGGCGCTGGCTGCAGGCGCCAATGGATTTCTAAACTACGAGTTTAGAAATCTTCCGAATCAAACAGAACTTTGGAATGAACAAAAATCGTTGATTCAAGAAGTTCGAACATTAGCACCATTTCTCATGAACGGTGAGAGATCGCGTATTCCACAGTCTGATCGCTTCCTTGCAATCACGACATGGAAGTTAGATTCGGTTCTTACGATCGTCATGATCAATCTTCATCAGACTGTTTCCCGTTCTTGCAGTCTTATCCTGCCGACTGGGGCTACCGGCCTTAGGCCGTTGTTTGCGGAACGAGAGAACACACTCACTCAGTCGGGGCTGAGCCTCGGTGGCAATCTTCTCCCGAAGAGCGTGCAAGTGTATCAGGTGCTAGTTCCTTAGAAGAAGGCTTCAAGTTTGTTAGAATGGCAGGTTCTACCGTAAGCGTCTCGAAATCCCCCTTACCCATCGGCGGCAAAAACGTCAGCACCACCATCGAAGGTCGCCAACGGTTCCCGATCCAGATTCGGGTCGAGCGGAGTGAGCGCGATGATATTGAAAAACTAAGCCGTATCCTAATTGCGGCAAAGCCCAGCATGAGTGCACCTACGATTCCGCAAGGCGGCGGCGGCATGGGAGGAGCCACGGCCGCAGCCGCTGTGCCGGGAGTTGAGGGTGCTATCACTCCTTACATTCCACTCGGTATGGTAGCGAAGATTACTCGAAGCATCGTTGCCAATGAGATCGCTTCGGAAAACGGCAAGCTGCGCAGTTACGTGCAAGCCAACGTCCAAGATCGTGATCTCGGCGGCTTCGTCGAGGAGATCGAGCAAAAACTCAAGACAGTCAATTGGGAAGGCATGACCTACAAAATGACGGGTGAGTATGAAAACCAACGTCGTTTCACCAAGACCATGTGGCTCATTTTCCCGATGGTGATGATGGTGATTTTTGTTCTCTTGTTCATGGTTTTCCACAGTGGCATGGAGGCCGCACATGTGATGCTCGCCGTGCCCTTCGCACTCAGTGGCGGAGTTATATTACAAAAATTTCTCGGTTACAATTTCAACGGCGCGGTCTGGGTCGGCTACATCGCACTTTTCGGCACTGCCGTGCAGACCGGAGTGGTGATGGTCGTCTATCTTGAGGAAACCATGAAGACGAGCATGGCAAAGCTAGGTTCCGCCTTTTCACAGGCTGACCTTGTTCAAGCGGTCAAAGATGGAGCAAAACTCCGACTGCGCCCCAAGGTGATGACCGTGGCCACGACGGTGGCCAGCCTATTGCCCATCATGTGGAGCAGCCGACAGGGCGCTGAGGTCATGAAACCTTTAGCCACACCCGTCATCGGAGGCATGATTTCGAGTCTGATTCACATTCTCATCGTGACGCCCGTCATTTTCCTGTGGCTGCATGAACGCCAGCTCAGAAAACGCAAGCTACAAGAACCCTAAACTGGAAAGTGAGAATGTTGCGGTCAAAGCTTCAATCATCAGTAGGCTCCGTATCGCTGGTCTATTTCATACTATAGAGTTGCTTGGAGATCTACCACTAGAAGTCCACGAAATTGCACTTGCCATGTGGCGAAAATGTGTGTTAAGCACTTATATTAGAAATAGTTGCAAATATTATTAGACTGCGAAGAAGGCATTGGTGGCTGCGCAACACAGTGTAGCAAAAAGTTTACTCCATTCTTATCATTTGAAAAAAAAAAAACATGAAAAAGCTGGCATCATTC
>RDZR01000047.1 GCA_004294095.1 Verrucomicrobiota bacterium | reverse complement strand
AAAAAATCCTGCAAGCTGTGGGCCTTTACAAAGCACCAGCAGCCCCCCAAGGCAAGCCAGCCAGAAATCCTGAAAACAAGCCACCTGCGCCGAAGTCCAACACCCGCAACGCACGCAGTGCCGACGGCGGAGAGAGACCTCAACGCGATGGCCCAAGCAGAAGCGATGGGCAAAGCAGAGGTGAGCGCCCAAAATCGAGAGAACGTTCAGCCCGCGGTGGCAATCCTGCCACCGTCGAGTCCGGCCGCGTCTATGTGGGGAATTTATCCTACGACGTGACTGAGCAAGACCTGCAAGAATTGTTCAAAGGCATTGGTGCCGTCCGCAATGTAGAAATCGTTTATAACCGCGCCACCCATCGCTCCAAAGGCTATGGATTTGTGGAAATGGTGCACCGCGAGGAAGCCATGCGCGCGGTGGAAGTATTGCACGATCAGCCTTACATGGGGCGCAATATGAACGTTTCTGGAGCCAAATCCAAAGGCCTCGATGAGCGTGATGACGCGACGAACGATGAGCCACGCAAGGAAAGAACCGTGCAACTCGCCCCCACTCAGCCAGCAGCTGAAGTGAGCGAGAAGCCACAAGATGAAGCTCCGCCGAAAAGCGAAGTGGCCTAACAGCCGCCTAATTCAAAACCAATCACCAACCCCACTCGGCACGCCCGAGTGGGGTTTTTTCTTTTTTCATCCTGAGTATTGTCGGCAAGGATGTTGCATTCTAAAATCAGCGCGTGACTCCGCATCTCATCACAGCCGCGCGCCAAGCGCTCAAGGCCCATCTCCGCGACGATCAACTCAGCTCGGCGGCCGCCAGCCTGCAAGAACATGCCGGGGATCGATGGTTCGCAAGCCACGCTCCGGAGCTCGTCGTTTTCGCAGAATCTACCGCAGATGTCTCGGCGGTGATGAAAATAGCCCAAGCACTGAAAATCCCAGTCACCACGCGCGGAGCGGGCGTGGGCTACGTCGGCGGCTGCGTGCCGGTGCGGGGAGGCATCGCCCTGAGCACCATGCGCATGAATCGCATCCTCGGCATTTTTCCGGAAGACGGCGTAGCAGTCGTCCAACCCGGAGTGATTACGAAAACGCTGCAAGACGCGGCACAAGAGTTGGGCTGGGAATATCCGCCCGATCCCGCATCTCTCAAGGAATGCTCGATCGGCGGCAACATCGCAACCAACGCCGGCGGCCCGCGCTGCTTGAAATATGGCGTCACGCGGCATTACGTGCTCGGCCTCGAAGCGGTGCTCGCAGATGGCAGCATCCTGCGCAGTGGCGGGCGATTGCACAAAAACAAAACGGGCTTCGATCTCATCGGCCTGCTGACCGGCTCGGAAGGCATGCTCGGCATCATCACGGAAGCCACCCTGCGCCTGATCCCGCGCCCTCAGCGGCGGGCGATGCTCGCTGCGATTTTTCCGTCGTTTTCTCAAGCCGCAGCCGCCGTTCAAACGATTTTACAAGCTGGGCATTTGCCATCTGCACTGGAGATTACCGATGGCTTTACTTTGGCCGCCGCGCGCAAACGTCTCGGGTCCGATTTTTTTCCACCCGGCGAGGCTCACTTAATCGTAGAAATCGATGGCCGCGATGCCGCGGTGGAGGCCGAGTTGTTAGAACTTGATGCGCTGTTGAAACGCGCAGGCGCGAGCCACATCCAACACGCATTGGATGCCGCATCTTGCGAAAAAATTTGGCAATTGCGGCGGGAGTTTTCCTACTCCTTGCGCGATACCGGTCTCACCAAACTCAACGAAGACATCGTCGTGCCGCGCTCACAACTCGTGGCTCTGGTGAATTTTGCACGCCAATTGCAACTCGAAAGCGGCATTGCGATTGCCTGCTTCGGCCACGCGGGCGATGGCAACATTCACACCAACCTAATGGTCGAAAATTATGAAAATCCAGCAGTCCGCGAACATGCGGATGCCGCCGTCGATCGCCTCTTCCGCTGGGTGCTCAGTGTCGGCGGTGCCATCACTGGAGAGCACGGCATCGGCCTCGCCAAAAAACCATGGCTGCGCGAGGCGATTGGCGAGACCAGCTATCAAACTCACCTCGACCTGAAATCCGCTCTCGATCCTCACGATCTTCTGAATCCGGGGAAATTTCTAACACCTAACAGCAACGCCTGATCTAACAAAATTCTCAATCGAGCGTTTCCACCATTTTGAAAAACCGCTCAAAATCACCGCCAGCCTCATCGAGTAATTGTTTGAAGCGCGGCATGTCTTGATTGTAGGTGATGAGTGAAATGAGGTGGGCGTTGGTGAGATCAAGTGCGAGCCAATTCTCTAACTGTTTCCCACCCCAGCGGCGTTGCAATGCCTGCGCACGCTTTTTGAGCTGAGCTAGAATCTGCGCTTTGCGCGCGCGCATTTCCGGCACCGGCATCGTGCCGGCATACAGCGCGGTGAGCTGCTCACGGCTGCGCTCAATTTCCTGATAGAACTCTCTACGCCGGATCAGCCGTTGCTCGTAATCGGTTAGATCTGATAGGCGACCTTTGGATCGCAAGAAGCGCCTCACGCCCTCTTCGGCGACGGTGTTGGCTAGAGATTCGTTAAACATCGTTTCTCCCTTTTTGAAAATCCGCCGGTGGGTGAGTTCGTGAAAAATCGTTTCAGCAAAATCGATTTCAGGATAATCGGCAAAGGTATTGAGCACCGGATCATGAAAATATCCGAGCGTTGAAAAAGCATCGGTGCCGCCAAGATAAATCTCGTATTGTTGGGCACGCAGCGATTCTGCGTAGGTCTCCGCATCCGCTTTTTTGAAATAGCCACGATAATCCAATTCCCCAACAATCGGATAGAACCATTGCTTAGGCTGCATCGAAAATTCCTTCGCCGCATAAAGCACATAGACGACGTGATCGCGCCCCAAATCCGTATAGCGATGGTAGGCCGAATCACCCGGCAGCGCCAAATGCTCACTCGCAAAATCACACAATTCTAACGCAAACGACAAACGCTCTCGAATCGCCGGCGATGTCTCAGCGGCTGCGATCACCGCGCGACTTGGCTTGGCTTTCCATAAAATTTCCGCTTGGCCCAAAGCTCCTTGCGAATAAAAACCGATGGTCTGGCATCCTGTTAGCACTGCGAAAATTGGTATGCCTATCCACTTCCTCATCGCAGGAATAATGAACGTGAAATGACTATAAGCAAGAATCTGTTAGGCGGCAGGATGCCAATTTCCCACCAGCGGTGATCATGACCATACAATGTAAAACTTGCCTTTTCCGGTTTTTTCAATTTGCCAAATCAAAATTTTTCTCTTAGGTGCAGTGACTGTTTGGGAAAAAGCCCATACAAAACTGGTATCCCATCTGCTACCCTGCTTGCCTCATGACCAAATTTTTGTCCCTAGCCGCCGCCTGCATCGTTCCGCTCATTTGCACAAATTGCAGCACCTCTACCGACCTTAAAGTCATTTCTGCCAATGGAGTTTCCGCACCATCTGGCGTTGCGAAAATCAAAAAAGAAAATTTCCAAACTGCCCAATGCTCGGCCTCGGCCGTCGCAGCGGCTGCGGGGAAACCTCGCGATAAACACAAAATGCCGGTTTATGCGTTTAGCGATCGCAACCGCGTCGTCCGCACCACCGCCTACACCTGCAGCGAGTGCGACCATCTCATTTACGGCAGCAAAAATGCGACTGGAACTTACCTGCGCTACACAGACCGCGTGCGCAGTGCCGCTGCAGATTGGTCATTTTACCCGGTGGGCACGACTTTCCGGATCAAAGGATTGCCTTACCTCTACGTCATCGATGATTACGGATCCGCACTGACTGGCACTGGCACGATTGATTTGTATAAGCCATCCAAGGCGGTGATGAATCAATGGGGCCGCCGCAACGTGGAAATCACGATTGTGCAGTGGGGCTCGATGAACCGCAGCGCAGATATTTTGAGCGATCGCACGAAGTTCGCGCATTGCCGGCAGATGCTCTCGAACATCATTCGCCAGCGTCCAGACTTGGCTTCTTACGCGCAGAGATAAAGATCTCCCTTCACAAAAGTGGAGCCAACAATCGCGCCAACCGGCATGCCAGCCGGAACGGCATCGGACGCGAGCTGAAGTCTTCTGGCTTCACTTGGATCGAGTGCGAAAAGTCGATTTCTAACATTTCGGTCACCTCACGGATGAACTTTTGATCTGTCGAAAACGCCGTGATTTCAAAATTGAGGCGGAATGATCGATTGTCCAGATTGGCCGATCCTACTTCAGCGAGGCGCTGATCGATCAGAAATACTTTTTGGTGCAAAAACCCGCGCTGATAGCGAAAAATTTTCACTCCAAATGGCACCGTTTGATCGAGGAAGGTAAACGCAGCCAACCACACAAACCAATGGTCTGCGCGCTCGGGAATTAAAATCCGCACATCGACGCCGCGGATGGCTGCCGCTTGCAGCGCCGTTAAAACTCCCTCATCAGGCACAAAATAGGGCGAGGCAATCCACAAACGTTGGCGCGCCGTATTGGCAGCTTCCGCAACGAGTAACTGCCACGAATCGAGCGGATCCGCCGGCCCGGTTGGAATGATGGCCGCAATTTGATTGGCCTCCATCGAGCGTGCTTGCCAATCGAGCTCGGGCACGCGATCGCAGGCCCAATACCAATCGCTCAAAAAAACCAATTGCACCGCCTGCACCACCGGCCCTTCTAGCTCCAAGTGCGTATCGCGCCATTGGCCGAAATGCTTGTCCCGCCCCATGTATTCATCGCCAACATTCAGCCCGCCGATGAATGCCGTCTCGCCGTCCACCACAATCACTTTGCGATGATTGCGAAAATTGAGCTGAAACCGCGAATACCAATGGCGATTGGTGCCAAATGTTTGCCATTCCACGCCGGCCTCGGATAGCTCGCGCAAGTATTTCCGGCTGAGTTTGCTGGAGCCGATTTCATCAAACAAAAAATACACCTTCACGCCGGCTCGTGCGCGATCGATCAACGCCTGTTGGAATTTGATGCCCAAACGATCATTTTTCACCATGTAAAAATTGATGCAGAGGTAGCTCTTCGCTTGTTGGATTTTGGTAAAAATGCGCTCAAAGGCACGCTCCCCATCGATCAATAAATCCAACTCATTGCCGTGCGTGAACGGCAATCCGCCGAGGTATTGCGCCGCGCGCTCGAAGGCATCGTCTTCCGGAATATCCACCGCGAATTGCTGCAAGTGCGTTTGCATCTCTTCTGCTAAGAGACCGAGACGGCTATCATTCTCACGCCGCCAACAGATGTGTTTATAAAATCGATTTCTGCCTAACAACCAATACAGCGGCATGGCAATGAAAGGAATTGTGATCAATGACATCACCCAAGCAATCGTCCCTTGCGCCGTCCGCACATGCATCACCGCATGGATCATGTGCCCAATTCCCGCGACGTAAAATAGCCCGAGCAAAACAAACGTCTGCCATGGCTGAAATTGAAAATCGAGGAATGCCATCGGGTAAAAAATTGACGGCTCAAGCGGTGCTTGGCAATAGCGAATCATCCGCCAAATCCGTAATCCATGCTCGCCAGTATTGGTGCTTCCCACTAAGTGCTGGATCTTCTAACAAAAATTGATCCGCCAAGGCACGCGCTTCCGCCAACAGCACGTAATCTCCTAACAGATCGGTAAAACGTAAACTGGCAATTCCACTTTGCACCTTGCCCAACACATCGCCGGGCCCGCGCAATCGCAAGTCCGCCTCGGCAATTTCAAAGCCATCACTCGTGCGTTCTAACACTTGTAATTTTTCTAAGGCATCCGCATTTTTTGAATCTGTTAGAAGCAAACAATACCCATGATCCGCACCGCGGCCAATGCGGCCACGCAATTGATGAAGCTGCGCTAGACCAAAGCGCTCGGCATGATGGACGACCATGACCGTCGCATTCGCAACATCCACTCCCACTTCGATCACACTGGTGGAAACCATGGCGGCAATCGCTCCCGAGCGGAATTGCTGCATGACATGATCTTTCTCCTCACTCGCTTGTTTGCCATGAATTAGCCCAACGCGGAATTTCGTTAAACGCTTTTGCCAGCATTCAAATCCATCCGTTGCAGATTCCAGTTTGAGCGATTCACTTTCCTCAACTAACGGATAGACCAGATACGCTTGGCGGCCTTGAGCGAGTTGTTCTTTGACGAAACGAGTCGTCTCAGCCTGTTTGGCGTTGACGCGTAATGACGTAGTCAGCTCGCCGCGCCCGGGCGGTTTTTCATCTAACACCGAGACATCCAAATCTCCATAAACGGTCATCATCAAGGTCCGCGGAATCGGCGTCGCCGTCATCACCAACACATGCGGCATGCGGCCTTGCTGAATGAATGAAGCGCGCTGGGAAACCCCAAATTTATGCTGCTCATCAATGACGACGAATCCCAAATCAGAAAATCGCACGGACTCGTAAAGCAAGGCATGCGTGCCGATGATCATCTGCGCAGCCTGTGCGTCGCCCTCATAATTTTGGCGATCTTGACTGCCCGTTTTCAGCAAAATGCGAATGCCGAGCGGGGTGAGAAAACGACAAAACGTCTGATAATGCTGCTCGGCGAGCAACTGCGTGGGAGCCATCAAAGCGGCCTGCACGTTCGAGTCGATCGCGAGCAGCATCGCTGCCATCGCAACCAATGTTTTTCCAGAGCCGACATCTCCTTGAAGCAGCCGATGCATCGGCCGCGTGGATCTCAAATCAGCAACAATTTCTTTAATCGAACGCTTTTGAGCATCCGTCAGCTCAAATGTTAGATTGGCATGAAATTGTTTGAGCGATGTGGTGCGTTGGCCAATCGCGCGGCCTAATTGTTGGTGATAGCGAGATTTTCTCCACGCCACGTTGAGTTGCATGATGAAAAATTCCTCGCGCGCGAATTGCCGCCTGGCCTGCGCCACTTGCTCAAGCTGCTCCGGAAAATGCATGTGATGCAGCGCCACATCACGGGGAATGTCCACCGGCAATGGATGCCTCTGGCGCATGCTCTGTGGGCACGCTTGGCTTAAAAACTGATAGATAATTTCGCGCAGGCGATGTTGCGAAATTCCTGTTAGATTTTTATAAATCGGGGCGATGCGCTCCAAGTGGATCGAGGCCATGGCATCGCCTTCGCGGATGATTTCAACTTCTGGATGATCGATGATCAGCCGGCCACTTTGTTCTTTGACTTTTCCGTAAGCAATAACTTGGTGCCCCGTGGCGATCCACTTGTGCACATGTGGCATATTGAACCAACGGAAGGTCACCTTGCCCGAGCCAAAAACGCCGCCTGCGCCATCCATTACCACCGCTTCGTAAGCTCCGCCGCCACTTCCAAAACGGCGGCGAGTGGCATCGATCACGCCGCCGCGCAAACAGACTGGGGCCGAGGTTGGCATCGTGGGAAAAGCATCGAAGCGCCGCCGATCTTCATGCCTTCTGGGAAAATATTCTAACAAATCATGCCCCGTGTGTAGGCCCACTGCCGCGAATGCCGCTACTTCTCGGGAAGAAAGCAGCGTCCATTTTTCCAATCGCTCATCGCATGCAACCATGGTTCCAGCTACGATGCCGTGGGATTTGGCAATTGCGAGAGCCGAATCAAGTAAGAATAACTGTAGATGCCTGTCGAGTGGCCATCTCCCCAGAAAAGTTGCACTGCATAGCCGCCGACTGTTTCAAATCTCAGCAAATCAAATGCCTTCGGTCCGTGATCCACGCGTGGCCGCAGCACCCGGCCAAGCGCGTCTGGCTCGCCTTGGCAGGCCGCACATGGGCAAGCACGCCGCAGCATCGGCAATGGCAAATAAATTTCCGTTCCGTCCGAAAATGAAAACGCCATCTCATTCCCAATCGCCACCGCCTGCTGCAAGACTAACGCCTGATTCATGTGAGCAGCTTAACCTAATTCTCCTTCCACGCGATAGCTGCGATGACCAAAAATGGCCGATCCCACGCGCACATGCGTGGCCCCTTCTTCGATGGCGACTTCAAAGTCATGACTCATGCCCATGCTTAAAAATGGCAATCTCACTTGGTATTCTTGCTCAAGCAGATCGCGTAGCTCTCTGAGCTGGGCAAACCATGGTCGCGTTTTCTCCACATCCTCTGCCGCTGGCGGAATGCTCATCAGGCCCAAAATTTCGAGGCGTTTCATCTCTAACAAATCAGGCATCGCCGCGCGCAATTCATCCTCAGAAAAACCGGCCTTGGATGCTTCTGCCGCCGTATTGATCTGTAAAAAAACTTTGGGATAGCATCCAAGATCAGCCGCGACTGTCTCTATGTGCTGCGCCAGGCGCAATGAATCAACCGCATGCAAGACCTCAAATTGGCCAAGCAATTTGCGGACTTTATTGCGCTGAATTCTGCCAATGAAATGCCATTCCAGCGAAGAGGGAAGTGCCTCAATTTTCACCTCAGCCTCTTGCTGTTTGCTTTCTCCAAAAACGCGCTGCCCGGCCTGCACCGCTTCTGAAATCACTTCGACGGGAAACGTTTTAGAAACAGCAACCAGCACCACCGAATCGAGCGGACGGCTCGCCCTAACAGTTGCCGCAGCGATGCTTGAGCGCACCTCCGCGAGTTGTTCCGCCGTCTCAGCCATCACTGATTATCGACGCTGGTTTTGATGATGCCAGCGAGCTTTGCGTTGTCTGTTAGATGAATCAAGTCCTTCAAGATCGTCAACGATTCGCGCTTCACCGGATCGAGCCCGGACGGCCACTTCGGAGTTTCGTTGAGATCAGCGTTCTCATCTTTGGCACGGCGCATGGTGTCCTCATTTTCCACGCTAGGATCATAGGCCACGAATGGCTCGACTTGATCGACATTGTCCAAGGTGACTTTGTAAAACTTCATCGAAGCGCGATCCGCCTCCGTCATTTCAGCGAAGCGTTTTTTGCGTTCGGCGAGGCGTTCTTTTTGCATCAGCTCTTCTTCTACCAATTCCGCTTCTCGGGCTTTTTTATTGATCGAGAGTTCATTTTTCTTGAGGCGTTCTTTTTCCTTCATGACATCTTCGATGATGTATTTGAAGTCTTGATTGAGGCGCACACGCTCGGTGCTTAGCTCTTTGAGACGGGGTAAAAATAAATACTTCTCATCCATCGGCTTGAAGTTTGGCGCGGGCCGGATGCGATCGTGAGGTAGGGCATAATCGAGATAGGATTCACCGATTTCCATCGCATCCATGAAACTCGGCAGCACAATTTGCGGGACGACTCCATCTAACTGAGTGGATGAGCCAGACGGACGATAGAACTTTTGAATCGTCACTTTGAGAAATCCTGCACGATCTCTCTCGGAAAAAAGTGGCAACATGCGCCCGATATCCATCGGCTGCTGCACGGTGCCTTTGCCAAATGTCGAGCTTTCCCCAATCACGACCGCGCGATTGGCATCTTGTAACGCACCTGCTAGAATTTCACTCGCCGAGGCACTCGTTTTATCCGTGAGCACGACCATCGGCCCAGTGTAAATTGGCTTTCCACTATCAGATTCTTTCACCTGCATTTGGCCCAAGGTATTCTTCACTTGGACGACGGGGCCGCGCTCGGTGAAAAATCCCGTCATGCGCCTGACTTCTTCCAGCGAGCCGCCGCCATTATTGCGCAAATCCACGATCAAACCATCGATTTTCTCAACCACAAAGCGGCTCAAAATCCGCTCAACATCATCTGAGCTGCGCACCGTTCCTTCGTCAAAATCCGCATAAAATGATGGCAGCGATAAGTAGCCGAGGCGACGAGGCTGGCCATCCTTGTCTTTCATTTCAATCAAATCGCCATGGGCTTGCTCGTCTTTCATTTCCACGTTGCCGCGCTCGATGACGATCATTTTGGTCTCACCAGGAGTGCCGCCAGCAGGCTCGACTTTGAGTGCCACAGATGTCCCGACTTTGCCGCGAATGTGATCCACCACTCGGTCGATCGGCATGAACATGATGTCCACATTTTCTTCCGCGCGGCCGCTATTGAGCGGATTGACGCCGACGACTCGGTCATTGAGTTTTAAGCTGCCTTCACGATCCGCCGGACCACCGACGACGATGCCCATGATTTTAGTCGCGCCATCTTCCTCGGCTTGCAGCAACGCGCCGATGCCGACGAGCTGGTTCTTCATGCTATCCTTGAAGCGGCCCATTTCCCGCGCACTCATGTAATCCGTGTGCGGGTCATAGACACGCGCCACGGCGGTGAAAAATTTGTTCGCAACCTCTTCCTCATCCACATCAACCACGCTCGCGAGCAAACGCTTATAGCGCAGAGCAACTTTTTCTTTCGGGCTGCGATCGTCAAGGCTCGGGTCGGGCTTGCCTTGCTCGGTCGCCAGTTTCGTCAATGCCTCTCTGCGCAAAATTTCCGCGAGCACCGCTGCCTTGATTTGCGCCGTCCACAATGACTCCGCCTGCTTCTGATCCCGCGGCCACGCAGCATCCTTACGCGTCAGCATCACGCTCTCATCTTGAGAAAAATCAAAGTCTGTCTTGAGTAATTTATCTGTTAGGCCGACTCGCTCTTGGACTCGCTTTTTAAAAACATCATAGATTTCAGTGGCCGCCGGCATGCTCGTGCCATTCAGTAACTTTGTGTGCAATTCACCACCATACGCGACGCTGAATCGCTCAACATCCTGCTGGGTGAAATAAAGCTTCATGCTGTCCAAATCTGTTAGATAAGCATCTAAAAATTTCTGGCTCAGCTCCGCATCGAATTTGATCCGCGCAAAGTGGCTATTTTGCAGCATGATTGCCATTTTGCTGCCCACCTCGTTAAAGTCCGCTTGCTGAGCACACGCGGTAGTGGAGATGACGGCCGCCGTAAATAAAGCCGCAGCCTTGCGGAACCATATGTTTTTCATGAAAGATCTACCGTGACAGGGTGATGAATTTGTTTGCTTAATATGGCATAGGAAAACTGCTTGTCGATGATGAAAAGTTCGCGCCCGAGCTTGGTTTTCATTGGCTATTAAGCAAAAAAGCCTGCTGCGGAAATGGTTTGCCGTTCACCACCAGCGCAAGATAATGCTCACCCGCATGATAGACGCGGGTGGTGACTGGACGAAATGAATGCCGCGCTTCGATTTGCCAAGGTTCTCCGGGCGCGATTTCACGGCTGCGGCCTTTGAAGATTTTCGGCGCATGTGTGCCCCGCGCATTTCGATGGAAAATGGCATAATCCCACATGACACGCAGCGGGCGCGCGGCGTGATGGCGGATTTGAATACGAAAAGAAAGAGCATCCCCAATCTTTACCTCACGAGAGACAAGCTCCAGATCCACTTCAAAAGTTTCTCCCACGGGATAGCCGAGAAATGTCAGCGCGCGCGGCAACCCACGTTTGATCATCGTGCGGCAAGCATGGCGCTCTAACCGTTGATGCAACGGGCCGCCAGCGCCCGAGTCACGCCATCTAACAAGTTGATCAATCACCCAATCCGGATGCCGTTTGCTCATATCATTGAGGTGATTGGAAACGGAAAGGCGCACATAATCACTTGGATCCTGATAGAGCCGATTCAGCAATCCGATGGTCAAATTCGGATCATCCATCATTTCATCCAAGCGCTCGCCCCACGGCAACAATGGGCGGCTGCCTTCGGAAACTAACCTTCGCAAATGAGCATTCGGATGCTCGCACCATTTCTCTAACTGGCGCATCGTGCGCTCCCGCTCGCGCACCAAAAACGGACGAATCGCGAACTCCGCGGTGAAGCGCGATGTCATTTCGCCAAGCGCCGCCATCGATGGCTCGAAGTGGTCAAGCCCATGGCACGCGACGACATCGGTGAGTGGCCAAACGAGAAATCCGCTGAGGCCGTTTTGATCATCGGCATCCGCTGCCAGCGTTTTCGCGAGAGTTGAAAATAATTCTGGGATGCTGCCAGAATGAGACTCTCGAATGCGCCGCGCGATCACTCCGACGCGGGCTTTTAACTCGATTGGCTCTAACTCTTTTTCAAGACCTCGTAAATAGTTCGCGAGTTGGAAATTTCCATCCACCCGCTGGATCGCCTGCCCAATCGCGCGTGCCTTATCGATTGCGAATTGATTTTTGAATGGCTCCATACTTCAAGCCGTCATCGCCGCAGCCAAGCCGGAGCGCACTAACAATGGCTCCTGCCTCGGATCGCGGTCCATGAATCGGCGAAATAATTCATCCGGCGGCAGTGAATTTCCTTGGCTTAAAATGTGCTGCCTGAAGGCGCGCCCGACCTCTGAATTGAGCACGCCCTCGGCTTGAAATCGCGTAAACGCATCCGCATCTAACACTTCGGCCCATTTGTATGAATAATATCCCGCTGCGTAACCTGTGGAGCCGCTAAACAGGTGATTGAATCGTCTCAACATGCTAGACGTTGGATGGCTAAGCGGGGCCAAATAATTTTCTAACACTTCGCGATCGACGGCATCGAGATCTTTGCCCATCCACTCGTCCAAGTGCATGTGCAATTCTAAATCGAGCTTGGCAAATGCCAACTGGCGCATGAACCCGCTGCCACTCATGTAATTTTTCGCCGCGAGCATTTTTGAAAATAGCTCATCAGGAATCATTTCTCCGGTTTCAAAATGGCGGGCAAATCGATTGAGCGATGCACGGTCCCAACAAAAATTTTCCATCAACTGCGAAGGCAGCTCGACAAAGTCCCACGCCACATTGGTCCCGGCCAGTGATTTGATCGGCACCTCACTCAACAAGCCGTGCAACAAGTGGCCAAATTCATGAAAAATCGTCTCCACCTCGCGGTGCGTGAGAAGTGCAGGCTTGCCATCCAATGGCGCCGTCATATTGCCGATGATCAATCCCAAATGCGGCTCACCCAGCCCACCGGTGTGTAGCGAATTCATCCACGCCCCGCCGCGCTTGGATTCCCTCGGATGCCAATCTGCATAAAACGATCCAAGGTGCGCAGCGCTTGAACGATCGTGAATTTCATACACGGAGCACTCGGGATGCCACGTCTCAATGCCGCGCGCTGCCGCTTCTTCTGTTAGAATTTGCCTGATAGAAATTCCAAAAAGCACGGAAGCAATTTCAAACATGCCCGCCATCACTCCATCCACTGGGAAATACGGACGCAGCAATTCTTCGTCAAAATCATACAAGGCTTTGCGCTGTTTTTCAGCCCAATAGGCAACTTCCCATGGTGCAAGCGATTGTTCTGCATGGCCAGTCGCCTCTGCTTTGAATTTCTCTAACTGAGCATAATCTGTTAGAAAAGCGGGCCTCACTCGCATGTGAAGTTGCTCGATGAATTCCAGTGCTGTCTTGCCGCACTTGGCCATGCGGCGTTGCAAGACATAGTCGGCAAAATGCGCTTGGCCTAAAATTTGCGCCTTCTCGTGCCGCAATGAGAGAATTTGCCAAACCAACGATGAATTGTCATGCTCGCCCGCGCTCGCCACCTGAGACGAGGCTTGCCAAACTTCCTTACGCAGCTCGTCGTCATCCGCATGCTGCATCAGTGGGAACATTGATGGAAATTGCAGCGTAAATCGCCACGCTGGCTCTGGATGGCCTTTGGCGCGCGCATTTTCTGCCGCCGCAGCTTTGGCCGAATCCGGCAATCCGGCGAGGCGGCTTTCATCCGTCACCACACATTCCCACGCGTTGGTGGAATCTAACACATGCTCCGAATACGCCTTGGTCGCCTGCGAGAGTGCTTCATCAATTTCTGCGATGCGTTGCTTTTTTTCCTCAGGCAAATCAGCACCCGAGCCGATGAAATCTAACATCGTCTCATCCACAAATCGACGCTGAATATCCGTCAATGGCTCATCTAACAAACGCGAGCCCACCTCTTTGATGACTCGCCATAGCCGGTCATTCAGCGCGATGGACGAATAAAAACGCGAGACATCCGGCAGCATTTGATTGAGCGCCGCCCGTTGTTCCGGTTGATCGGAAACGGAATCGAGATGATTGAGCCGGCCCCACCCGCGGCCGAGTTCCTCCGTCGCCTCTTCGAGCGCGAGAAATGTGCTCTCAAACGACGCGGCAGATAGATCTTGTGAGCAAATCGCTTCGATCTTTTGCTCCGCGCCTCGCAATGCATGACCGATATCGTCCAGCACCGCGTCTGCTTTCAATTGCGACCACGGCACATAAAATTGCGGATTAAGAAATGGATGGTTAGAAACTTCAGTTGCAGGCATAACAAAATGGAAAAGCATCGTGAACCATCATGCTCGGCTGCGACGAGCGGCGATGAATGAACGGATCGCCGCCACAAAAAACACGGCGCAGGCCACAAAAAGAAAAACCGAGCCTTGCACCGATGCTTGTGAGAAATCCAAACCGCGGACTTTAATTGGCATGTAAGCACCCACCATTCCAATCAACGCGGCGAGAACACCAATGTGCATCGCATGCTTGTGCAATGACGGCGTGAAAGTTGAAAGTAACCAAGCAAAGGTAAAAATCACACCGATCCACGCTGGAATCAATGCCGTTCTGGAGACCATCCCAGTCACCGCATTGGGCGTGCCCTGAGTGTAGCCATAAATACCGACGAGAATGCAAATGATGCCTGTGATGAGTGCTAATTGGCGCATGGGAGTATCAAGAGAGAGATGACTCATCTTCGCAAACGAAATCAACGCCGCAAGTCACAATCCATTTTTTTCCAGCCGGATTTCTGGAATATCAAAAGGAAGGGGCACGGTTCCACCATGGCGGCGACCGATCACGTAAAGGCGTGCTCCATTGAGGAAGGCTAAGGGATCGCTAGTTCCACTGTTTGGCCAATCATCTATGCTAAGATCTCGCCGTAGGCTCGCCCATCCAAGGCCGCTGGTTGAACCTCCACTCCATTGACTTTGAGTTTGCTTGCCTATCTTCGGGTTAATGAGCAGTATTTCGATGCCTCTTAGACTGTCGCTCCAATCGCCCCGGCTACCGAGAGTGGCACCGCAAACGGTTAGTTTCACCGAAATGCTACTACCGGATGGCTCCACACTCTCGACGCGATAGAGGAAACGTCCATTGCTGGCACTGGCTCCGTTCCGCGCTGGAAGATTCGCGAGGACGACTGGCTGATCGAGTTCGACCATGCATGTGCCTGAGATCGTGGCAACTGGATCCGGACGGTCACGCAACAAGGATGACTCGGCTTCGAACCAAGTGATGAAATTCCATTGATTTAGACGATCAGGATGATTCATGGGCAAATCAACACCGAGAGCTGGCAACAAAGCCCGTGAAAAATCGCCGTATTTTCTGGAGTTGATGGTATCGCCTGTCATCACGCCGCCATTGTGGAAATGCGCGTTCGCTCGGATACCTGAAAAGCTCGCGATCCACCCATCGGGAACACCTTCTAACTTGGCGTCCCGGATGACCCTCGTGAATTGCTCATGGTTGCGCGAACTGCCGGAGATGCTCGGTCCGTCAAGCCAAGTGATGCAAAGGTTCGGTGCCGCTGGGGCTTTTGAGAAAGCTAGTTTCTCCACGAAGTTCACCTGCCAATTTGTGGAAACGATTGCAATGCCCGCTATTGCAATCAGCCCGACGGCAATGCTCCACGACAAGTTTCTTCGGACCATCCACAGCCATGAGAGCAGGAGTGCCGCTATGGAGATCAGGAGCTGTGTGACCAGCCATTGCGAGGCCCTGAGGTAGCGGGCTTCCATAATGAAGTCCAAGCCTCCAGGTTTGCCAAGAGTGGTGGTCGCGAACCGTATCATCAGGATAGTAAACGTGATGGTGAGCAGAGTCGTCCACCCGAAGTTCCGCGTGTGAGTGCCGACCATCAACGGAATTGCCATGGCAATGCCGAAAAGTAGTTTTTTCTCGATCAGAAATAGCATCCAGTCGGCGGGCGTGAGATGTAGGCCCAGAGCAAATACGCCGATGATCTGGGCGAGCAGCCAAGGCAACAAAACGAAGGCGGCGATGGTAATGAGTTTGGATAACCATAACATCGTCATCGTTACTGGGCGTGTGCCGATGAAGGCATGACCGCCCGTGAACGAATCGGCACGGAGGATTCTGAGCGTGGCGGCGAAAATCAGCAACAGCGGTGCAATGGAGACCAACACGAGGAACGGCGCGCCGGCATTGACCAACGGTCCGGTCATGATGACCGGCATCAGCACGGCGACCAGGAAAACCGCCCATGCGCCCCACAAGGTATGCTTGGCGAATGAGTAATCTTTGCGGCAGAGGTGGATCAAGAGCTTCATGGGTTGGACAGGGTTACTTCGGAGAAGTCGAAGGATTGGGAAAGTGTGCCGCCAAACTCATCTCCCACGATCAGGAGTTCTGCACCATTGAGCCAATCTTCGGGGATGATACCACCATCGTGTTCTTTCGTGAGATCTCGGTGGATGGTTTGACTGAAGTCAAGAAACTGCAAAGAATAGTGGCCAAATGAACGACCTGATGATTCTGCACTTCCTTGTCTGAGGAACTCTCGTTTTGCGACGTTGACGGCGAGGAATTCTATTCTGCGGTGAGACTCGGAATACCAGTCGCCACGAGTCAGCACCCGAAGTTGTTCGATAGCTAGTTTGTAACGGATTTCCATATCGTTCCGCTCGACTTCCGTGATCGAGATGTGGCGGTTGCCGATCTTTGTGGAGGCAGCCGCGCGCAATGGTAGGCGCCCGAGAATGACAGGGCGTTTGAATGGAACATGGACGTTGCCCCGAAGTTTCGCGCCGGTCATCGCATCCGCGGCTTTCGGCAAGGGGAACTCCGCGAGTTCGACATCGCACAATGGGTTGGTTGATTTGTCCCAAGGCAGCGCCATGCCCACTAAGGGCAGAGCCATCAACTCCCACAAACCAGCCGAAGCGGTGTATCGACCTGAAAAGGTTTTGCCGTTGGTAAGTGATAGCTCGTATTCAAAGCTGTTCGGGAAGGCAAACCATTCCTCGGGAAGCCCATCGAGTTGCGTGTGACCACTGATGCGGCGATAAGTTGTATCGTTGTAAACTCCGTCCGAGAAAGAGAACCTTGCGGGCACCGATCCCGCCTTTTTTTGCGACCACGATTCCTGCTCGCGGAAGGAGAGTTTTAACTTGGAGAGATCCGGCCATTCCGAGCGCGGTGCTGTGGCTTCGGGGCGGGTGAAGGTTTTCACGAAGTTTAGTGGCCAGAAGAACCATGCGAGAGCGGCGATCATGACGGTGCTTGAGATGACGGCCGCGAGTCGTTCAGGACGGCGGGCGCGCATGCATAGGAATAGTCCACCTGCTAGACCGAGAACCGCAATCACTTGCGTGATGAGAAGCCTGCTGAGCTTGAGATACTCATTGTCATAGCTCCACTCGGATTTCGTGGTCCGAGCGAGTTGTTTTTCCGCAATCATATACATGACAAAGATGATATATGCGGCGAAAAAGATAACCATCGTGGTGCCGATGAAGTTTGAATAGGTTTTCGACCTAGTGGCAATCGCCAGTGCTAGAGTCATGACCACACAGAACGCGAGCATTTCTTCGAAGAAGATGAGTAATAGGTCGATGAATTCCGGTCTGAGTCCGGTAACCAGGACCATCGCCACTTGGAGAAGTGCCATGGGGAGGATGAGGATCAAGCATGAGGAGAGTTTGGAAGCGAGCCAATCGCTAGAAGAAAACGGGCGGCTCCGGAGGAAGGCGGTGTCGCGGCGTGGTGCATCGAGCTGCACGATACGACCGGCTGTTAGAAAAACCAGCACCCATGCGCCGCAGCTGATGTAGGGCAACCATTGCATCACTTCGACGCGCTTCTCGACTAGCGAGGCAGGCAGCCAAAGGATGCAGGCAGCGGTGAGCCAAGTGAGAACGATGAGCCAGCGCGAGTGCCGCAGGTCTTTGCAGACATGGTGGAACAAGAGGTTCATGAGCGTGGGTTTTCGGTTTGAAAATTTTTGGCGAGAGCGATGAAGATTTCCTTGAGTGAGATTGTGGAAACATCAATGTGCGCCTCGGAATGGTTGGCCTCAAGCGTGGCGAGGGTCTCGCTATTGAAGGCGGAGTGGATGAAGCGGCTGTGGTCCGCGTGGCGTTCGAGCCCAAGGATGGCAGCGGTTTTCATCAACGGCTCGTGCGGACCTTGGAGGTCGATGCGGCGGAAGCGGTTTTGTAAAGAATCGAGCGATTCGGAAACTTGGAGGCGGCCTTCGTCGATGATGACCACGTCGTCGGCGAGTTTTTCTACGTCGTCAACGTCATGGGTGGAAAAGAAGATCGACCAGTCGTTTTGGTGGGTGATTTCGAGCACGGTGTCGAGAAATTCGGATCTAACCAGTGGGTCGAGTCCGGCGAAGGGTTCATCGAGGATGAGCAGGCGCGGGCGGAAGGCCATGGCTAGCAGAAGGGCGAGTTTCACCTTCTCGCCGCGCGAACAGAAGGAGACCCGGCGGCGGAGCGGGATTCCGAGTTTTTCCAACAACTCTTTTTCAAACGGTTTGTCCCATGAGGGGTAGAGCTTGGAGGTGAAAGCGATGAGTTGTTCGCCGGTCATCCAGTCGTAGAGTTCTTGATTTTCGGAAACGTAACCGGTTTTCTGCCAGTCCTCGGGGCGGAGGTGTTGTGAGTCTTGGCCGAAGAGCGAGCACGATCCGCTGTCGGGCCGGATCAAGCCGGCGAGCATTTTGATGGTGGTGGTTTTGCCTGCGCCGTTGCGGCCGAGGAAGGCACAGGCGCGCCCGGCGGGTAGCGAGAGGCTCAGGGCGTGGACGGCGTCTTTTTGGCGATAGCGTTTGCCGAGGTTGCGGGCTTCAATGATCGTTTCCATAATTTCTCTGGTGATGTTGGCGGATGAGTTCGAGGAGTTCGTCGGCCGTGAGTCCGTGGTGGGCGGACTCGACGAGGAGTTGTTCGATGAGAGGCTTGAGGGCGCTGAGCCGCTCCGCACGGGGAGAGGGGCCGCGCTCGGCGACGAAACTTCCAGAGCCGGGGTGGCTGGCGAGCACGCCTTCGTCGGTGAGGCGGCTGATGGCTTTCTGGACGGTGTTCGGGTTCACGCTCAACTCGCGGCTGATGACGCGGACGGATGGCATTTGTGCACCGGGCAGGAGTTGACCCGTGGCAACTGCTTTTTTCACTGCACGGACGATCTGTTCGTAGATCGGCTCCCCGAGTTGAATTTGAATAGTGAATGGAAGCATGACCGCAAAATTGTATTACTTGTAGTAATACAGATAGAACGAGCACGCAAGCGGTTTTTTAAGTTTGATCGTTTTCCTGAGTATCGAATGGTTGCTGCGGGCGATCGGCAAGAGCTCGCTAAAACCTCTGGTAGAGTTCTTCGCTCGTGAGGTGGAGGTCGTCTAATGAAATGCGCCAAGCAAGGCCGCGAGTTCTTCCGCAATCATATCCGGATCGGACAGAGTGTGGGCGACTTCCTTTCGCAGGAATTCGCGATAGCGCTTTCGCAAGCGATGAACTGCGACCCGCACCGCGCTTTCCTCCATCGAGAGTGCGGCAGCGGTGGTGGCATACGGGATCTCATTCTTCTCAGCAGTTAAATATGCTTTGAAATGTTCAAAACGCACGAGCCATCCCTCTGCTTCGGCTTCATCCCGCAATTGAACAATGACTTTCTCTAACAACACAAGCGCCCACTCCCGATCATACGCCGCATCCGGTGGCAATTGCACACGGTCGGCAATCTGGAATTGCGTGTCTGCGCTCTGCCAATCGAGGGAAAGATGGGTGATGCTTCCGCCGCGTTTCAGCCGTCCTGCACGGTCGCGCTCGTTGGCGAGAAAGTTCTTCAGCGCTGCCAAAAGGAAGGCCCGGAAGCGACCGTTCTCTTGCTTGAGTCCGGCGAAATCTTGTCGCGCCAATAGCTTCGCAAAAAATGCCTGTGTTAGATCCTCCGCATCTTCTTTGGAATATCCATGCCGCCGGACATAGGCATACAATGGATACCAATACGCCACGCATAAGGATTCCAAGGCATCGCCCGCCGATGCGCCCGCCGCCCGGACCATCGTCCAGCGTGTGGTGGCGAAGAATTCATCGGGCGTGCTCATCGGTCATGAAAACGGGACGTTTCAAGTAAAGAAGCTCTCCATTCATTTGGAAATACTGTGAAAAGTGACGTCGTGTAGCCAAAAACCACGATAACGATTATGATCAAAATTAGAGTAATGTAGCCGAGAACAAGACCCGCCAACGCATAGCCGTTCCCTGTAGTCCACGGGTTCGATTTAATTCTCAAAAGGGCAATATGCCCGAAAATGATCGCTGGTAACGACCCAAGTGGGCCAACAATCAAGGAGGCTAATCCAAGAACAAACGAAGTTACAGCGAACGAATCTAAGTGCGTATTGGTTCGTGAGGAGATATCTCCTGCAGTCTTTAATTTCCCAGCTACCTGATCCTTAGCAGTAGCCTGCCCGTTTGCCTGTAATGGAGCGTTTGCGATCAACTTTTCGGGAAACTTCTTCCGCAAAACCGCGATCGCGATGAGGCTCAAAAGTGGTGAGAAAATGAGGCCTAGGAATCCACCACGGAAAAGCACCCACCCCACAATCCGCGAGACGGGAATTGTCGGTTCCATCGCGTCTTCATGAATGACGACTTCTCCGGGTGCGACTTGCTGATAGTTTAGAGCTAGTGCTTTGGCGATCGCTGCGACTTTCTGCCTGTCGGAGTGACGCACTCGGATGGCGATCAGGTTGGTGCCTCGGATGTTCTGGGTGGTGATGATGCTTTTCAGTCGTTGAATCACGGCGTCCTGGCTGAGCATCCATTGGTTTGGTAAATCCAGTTCATTCGCGACTGCGATTAATGAATCTTGTGATGTGATGGTTTCAAACTGATCCGCGAAGAGACTGGAGGTCATCATCAAGTTTGCCACGGGCCTGAATTCGATCACCGTTTCTGCTTCGTATTTCTTCGGAAAGACGTATGCCAACATCGATCCTACCGCGATACCGATCAATAGCCCGACTGGAATCATGACGAGAAAAACCCACCACCAACGCTGCAAAACACCTCGCTTGGGTTTCGGTAGTGGAAATAATGGAGGCTGAGCTTGCTCCTGAAATCCATCAACGATCGTCCGGAATTCATGGGCGGTTTGGTATCTCAGGTCCGGTTGTTTTTCCATTGCCCGCAGGACGATCTCGTCGAGGCGGACGTCGATCTGGACTTTGCGCGATGGGGCTTGCAGATCCTTCTCCGGCAGCTCGCCTGTTAGCATTTGATAGAAGACGACACCGAGGGCGTAAATGTCTGCGCGGTGATCGACATCGGACGGATGCTCGATTTGCTCGGGTGCCATGTATTGGGGGGTGCCGAGGACTTTTCCGGCAAGGGTCGCATCGTTGGGGACAGGAGTGGCCCCACCTCTTATAGGCTCTTCACAGACTGCGGCCACTACCTTGGCAATGCCGAAGTCGGCGACTTTCACGCGGCCATGACGATCTAGCAGGAGGTTTTCCGGCTTGATATCGCGGTGGACGATGCCTTGGTCATGGGCGAATTGCAATGCATCGCAAATCTGTGGGACGATGGCCAGGGCCTCGCGCGACGAGATCCGGCCGGTTTTCATGAGTTGGGCGAGGTTCACTCCGTCCACGAATTCCATGAGGATGAAATAGAGCCCGTCCTGTTGGCCAAATTCGTGGAGCGTGACGATGCCGGGGTGGTTCAGCTTGGCCAGGGCCTTGGCCTCGCGGGTGAAGCGATTTGAGAATTCCGGCGTTCGGCCGATGCCGGGGGGCAAAATTTTCAGCGCGACGATGCGATCCAGATCTTTTTGGCGGACTTTGTAAACGGCACCCATGCCGCCTTTGCCAATGAGTTCGAGGACATCAAATTGTGGGAAAATAACGGCGAGTTCTTCGATCGGCAACGGATTAAAAGAAGAGGGCGCGATGTCCATGAAGGTGTCCTCTGCCGCGCCTTGGCGGAGGAGGTCGGCTGGATTGAGGCCAGCAAGCGGGGCGTGCTCAGGATTGATTTCCATACTTACCTTATAAGCAAGCGGGTGGTTTCATTACACGAAATTTGAGATTTTTAGAACGAAAGTTGATTTATCGCGCTAGGAAGGTCCAACCAAGGGTGATAATCCTCGGGGATGGGCGCTTCAAATTTGAGGCGCTTGCCAGTAACGGGGTGATCGAGGGTGAGCCGCCAGAATCGTCTTCTAATTTTTGTTAGATTGAATTCAATTTTGCTTTCAATCATCATTCTGGCAACAACTAGGCAGCGTCATGAAAATCTTCTCCCGATTTCTGAGCTTTTTCGCTCGATTTGGCCGCTACCGCTCTACACATAAGCCCCAACCAAGCCATTGCCAATCTCAACCAACTACGATCACCATGAAGAAAATTGTCCTAATGCTATTTGTTACGGCCACCGCCACTCTCGCTCAAGGCCCGCTATCACCGCCCGGCACACCTGCGCCGACGATGAAAACACTCGACCAAATCGAGGCTCGCACTGCCATTCCTGGGAGTCCCGCCGTGCCTATCGCCGGGCCGCATTTCACCATTTCCCAGCCGGGTTCGTATTACCTCGTCGGCAACGTCGAAGTCGCCAGCGGCAACGGCATCAACATCACAGCCAGAAATGTCACGCTCGATCTCAACGGCTTCGCCCTCATCAGCAAGACCGTAAGCCCCGCAGCAGGAAATGCGATTAACATCGCCGGGAATCTTCGCAGCATTGAGATCAAGAACGGACGCATTACCGGCGGCACCGTCCGCACCCCCACTGGCCCCAAACCATGGAATGCCACTTTTGAGGGCCAGGGCTGGCTCATCGGCATCAACGATCAGGAGCTATCTAACGCCAGCGGAGTTCTTCTCTCCCATCTCACAGTAGAGCAGTGCGGATCGAATGGAATTGACCTCGATGGTCAGGGAGCTCTTTTTCACATTTCGGTGAATAACAACGGCAATTTTGGCATTTACGCCCCCAAAAGCAATATAACCAATGCCACCGCCACCAACAATGGCAGCAGTGGTATAGTCGCCCAATTTGGCAACGTGACCAATGCCAGCGCCATCAACAATAATAGCAACGGCATCAATACCAGCAACGGCAGCGTGACAAATGCGACCGCTTCATCTAATGGTGGCAGCGGCATCTTTGCCGAAAATGGGATTGTGACCAATGCCAGCGCTGCCAACAATGGTGACCGCGGCATTGCCGCCATCGCTGGCAGCGTGACCAACAGCCGGGCTTCAGGTAATTTCAAAAGCGGGATCTCTGTCGGCATCGGCGTCGCCGCCCACTGCGTTGCCAGCGGCAACAGCACAGACCCAGCTACCGTGGACAGACAAATCGATGTCTCCGCAGGAGGTCAGCGCGATGCCTGTGTGCCAGCCAGTGAATGAGCTAGCGGATGATGGCCATTTGCCTCGGTGCGAGTGCCCAGAATATCAGATTCCCTGCGCGTTTTTTCCGATGAAATTCTCGGTGTAAAAAAAGCCGTGCTTTTTGATATTCTCGGGATGTTTCTTTTTCAGCAGTTCCATCCGAACGCCGGTCCTGCGGGTTATGAGCCCTCCGCCGAGCGCGTAGTCGAGACCACGCCGCCGATGGAAAAGAGCGCGGAGGCAATGTCTGGGACTTCCGTTCCGGTGCCAGAGGGCAGCATCATCCCGCCGCTCAAAACTGCGGGAAAAAAACCGCCTGTGCTTTGGTTCGCCGCCGGGGTGCAGGCATGGGTGGCGCTGGGTTACGCCGGGTCCTGCTTTTTCCTAATGCAATGGGAACGGACGCGCCCAGCGGAAAATCTCGCCGAAATCGTTTTTTAGATTTCATGGTGAGTGCAATAAAAAATGCCAAGCAAGCGAGTTTCAACAATGATTATTGGATTGGTTGTTCCACCTCCATTGGGCCATATGAGCCCTCTATCGTCCCAGAGAAGTGAGTTTGAAATTCATCCGTTGGCTACGGGTAGGCCTCATGCCTCCGACCTGCTGCAGGCAAGCCATTGATGGGCTACGAGGTCATCATGATCGAGGTGAAGTGCCGCATCGCCGCGCGCCTCTTGGAGACGTCACGGCGCGAGGCCAGGGCGCAGGAGGCGCAACGTGCCCGCATTGCCTTCGTAGTGGGCGAGGATAAATTTTAGCTCGGTGGGGTCGAAGCCGATGGCAGCGCGGCCAAGCTCGGCCGGACTGCCCGGAGATGCGGCGGCCAGCACGCGTTGGCTCCAGCCCGTAGGTGTGAGGCGGGCGAGATTGAGTTGACCGATGTAGCTGTGATAGTAAGCGATCACGGGGCGGCCGTCGGGCCCGAAGGTTAAACTTTGCCCCGTGGTGGTGACTACGATGCCGGCGTTGGCTTGAAGTAGGGTGGAGGTGTTCCCGCTCGGGCCGTATACGAAATGATTGAGCCCGCTGCTGACTGATCCAGAAATGTAAACGAGATGCTGTTGCCCCTGGGCATCGAAGCGCAGGCTGGTCTCGCGCACGTCAGAGACTGAGAAGGGGTATGCGCCGAGAGTCCATAAGCCAGAGAGGAAACGTAGGACACGCAGGTTGCCATTGTCGGAAAAAGCAATATGTGGGGCACCGTCTGGACTGAAAGCCAGACTGGTGTGGCGACCCACATCGCCCGCGGTGGCGACGGTGCTTAGTGTCCATGTGCTGCCGTTGTATTGGGCAAATTTCAAGTTCAAGCCGGTGGCGTCGAAGTAGGCGATGGCGGGTTGGCCATCTGGGCCGTAGGCGAGAGAGGCGTGGGCACCGACGTTGCCCACCGCATCGACTGTGCTGACGTTAAATCCTTGGCCGGGATCATTTTCGCTCACAGCGAGGGCAAACTTAAGGTCGCCGGTGTTTTGATCGTAGTAGGCAATGGCGGAGCGGCCGTCGGGCGCGAGTGCGTGCGAGAGGTAGCGCCCGCCGCTCGCGTCCACGGTGTAGGCGGACCACTGGGTGTCGTCGGCGAAGTTGTAGGCGTAGTTCAGGCTGCCCGAGCCCACGTCGAAGTAAGCGATGGCGGGGCGGCCGAGGGGAGCGCTGGGGGTGCGGGGAAAAGCGACCGAGGCCTGAGCACCGGTGTTGCCTCCGCCGACTATGAGAGTGTTTATCCAAGCGAGCGCGTCGTTATAATAGAAGAGTAAGCGGTTCTCTAGTTGAAAGCGGGTGAGCTGCCCTTGCAGTTGTGAGAGCTGGGCCTGCTGGCCGATCAGCAGAGAATAAAGCTCTTCTAGCGAATGCTGTGTGGGTGCCGGCGGACCGGGCGGAGTGAGAGCACCTTGGGCGCGCAGAATGGGTCCGGCGGCGAGAGCGAAACAGGCCGAGGTCAATATGAGGGCCAAGCGAAGACTGGGACGTTGAAAAGAAAAATGTTCAGGAAACCACCGAGATCTGGCGCTATCAGAAGAATTTACAACTTTTTTCATCTTCCATGCGAATAGTTCCCACAACCATTTTGTCAATATTTATTTGGCGGATTTTTTTGGCCATTTCCCAGGCATTCAAGAACGGTCCGAGAATTACCAAGCGGGCGAGGATAAAACTAATTTAATAGTAGTTAAGATAAATTAAGTATTGCCAATTCGCATGGTGCAGACCTAGTTTGCCGCATGGTCCGATTTCGGCCTAACGTGGCAGCACTGATCGTCAACTCAGATGGGAATTTACTGATCTGTGAGCGATCGACTGTGCCCGGCGCATGGCAGTTTCCTCAGGGCGGCGTTGATGCTGGAGAATCAGCCGAGCAGGCACTTTATCGAGAAGTGTTAGAAGAAATTGGAATTTCAAAAGAACACTACCAAGTCATCTCAATGCGCCATGGATATCGCTACCTTTATCCAGAAGATGTGCGGTTAAAAAAAATCAAAAAGCACGGCAGCCACGGCCAAGAGCAAACGTATTTTCTTTGCCATCTGATGCCGAACGCACCCGAGGTGAACGTGAAGCAAAAGCCGCAAGAATTCAGTGCGTATCGATGGATACCTCCACACGAATTTGAGTTAGATTGGCTACCTGCCTTCAAGCACGATGTCTATCGTTCGGTCATGCGCGATTTTTTTGACATCGAGCTTTAACGACCAAATCCTAACAGCATGTTGAGTGATTGCCATGCGTGACTCAAGCGGCTCCGCCATGGCCGCTCAACGCGTATCATTTCCCATCCCCGTGCCTGACCATAATGAGTGAATGCTGGGGATGGATTGACCAATGTGACGCTCTCACAACACAGCAACATCGGGACATCTGCCGAGCTATCACTGTAACCATGGCTTGCCTTAAGTTGCCCGCCATCTAACAAATCACGCGGCAATTCTCTCTGAAGCCGCTCAACCTTCGCCATTCCTTTGTGATTTTCCATGTCAGGGAAAATACCGTGCCACTCGATTTGAGTGCCGAGCCCTAGATCCATTCCCAACTCACGCGCAATCGCTCTGACGTAAAATTCCGGGCTGGCAGAGGACAAAACTAACAGATCTCTACAGCGGCGATGATGCTCGATTCGATCTAACATTTCTCGATAGAACAATGGGCGTAATTCCTCCACGAATGATTGCAGGTAGCCATCTAACAAATCATGATCCACCTTCCATAAATAGCTGTGGAAGACGCGCTTCATGCCATCGATTCCGAGCACGGGCCAAAACGGCAGAAGTGCCAAATAAAGCGGGAAAAAAACAATACGCCACGGCTCATGGCGTAAGATGTGCCGGCGAAATAACAACTGGCAATCCCATGCCAGTAATGTGCCATCTAAGTCAAAAAGCGCGATGCTTCGAGTCTGCTTTTCAGATGCCATCGGCTCATCACTCATTTTTTGAGATCCGCATGCAAATGCTGCAAACCAAGGTAGATCTCTTTAGCACTCATCGTGATGTGCCTGAGAGCTGCGAGTTGATCGCCATCCTGCTCATGCATGCTCAGCTCGTCGGATAGCTGCATCGCCCGCTCAAGCCCGGTGATGCTGCGCTTGATCATCGCCAAAACATATCCCGTTTCGAGCGTATGTTGATCTTCCGTGCTATTCAATGCGAGATCTAGGCCATTGGTCACTTCAAGCAATTGATCTGTTAGAAGCTGGCCAATCGAGCCTTCCACTTGAGTCTCCCCGAGAATATCAACCGCGCGCAACATCAACTCTTCTGCTAAATCGTAGAGCGGATGGTGTGACTCAGCAGGCACGTCATCATCATCATCATCATCATCAAAATCTTCATGGTCTCCATCGCCATCGATGTAATCGTTGTAAAAAAGATCAAACAGTTCGGAACCCATTTCGCCATTGTCAGCAAGTTCATTGCGGCTGGCGAGGTTTTCTAACAGCCAGTCCCAGCCCATGACAAATGCCTGCTTTTGATCAGAATTCACATCATCGATAAATTTTTCACGCACCTCTTTATACATGCTCACGAGGCGATCATTCCGCTCAAGTCGCTTTTCCCAGATCGCTTCATCAGCAATGCTTTCATCGGGCGATTCATCCTGCGGATCACGCGCGGTGACTTTGAGCACAAAATCGCGCATGGAGTTCATGTTCGCCATCAATTGCGCCTGCTCCTCATCTTCATCCATCTGCCACTCCGCCGGAGAAACTGTTAGATGATAGCCAGCAGATTCAATCAGCACGCGCCCGTTAGCCTCGCTATACCATTCCAAATAGACCGCATTTTGTAAATGGTAGGGCACATCTTGATCGTCAGCCATCAGCCGGATGATTTCCTTATCAGAACAAGTCGCCACTTTGCAACGGCGAGAGGCGGTCATGTCTCCGACCCAGCCGAGCTGCTCCGTATCGAGCTCATGCACCACCGGATTTTCCAGTGGGTGCTTGTTTTCAAATTGCAGGCGAGTCCCTGCGAGATCGCGCAAACAATCACCCTGCAATTCCAGAATCAACGGCTCGTCGCGCCCATGAAGCCAGATTTTGCCTGTCGTCACACCTGCTTGCGTATTGTCAATTTCGCCGTAAGCGACTGCTTCACTGAGCCTCCATGCCATGTGGATGAGAATTGATCATCGCCCGCCAGCGCGTCAAGCCAGTGCATCATTGCTTAAGACGCTGAACGACGGCATTGACGATCGCATCGACATCGAATGGCGTTGCCGCGCCAGATTTCCCCTGCCGCAGTTGGCACTCTTTGGCAGCCTCCGCGTAGCCGCAATCCGCGAGCAGGCAGGCAATCGTCGCTTTGGATTTTTCGAGATGCGCCAGCTCCCCCGCACTGAGCGGAAAGCGCGGCGGCCCGGGATCGAAGCCACGCAAACTAATCGCTGCGCGAAATCCTTCCGGAAAATTACCGGCGGCAAACATGGCCCCAATCAATTCTTGGATCATCAATTGCACCTTGCGGCACGCATCATATCGGCCCGCAAGAAAATCGCGGTAAAGCTGCACGATCACCTCGGGCATCACGCCGGAGCTGGCAATCGTGCCGCCATCCGCGCCCATCATGAGCGCCGGGTAAAGAATTTCTTCGGTGCCAATAAAGGTCACAAAATCCGGGCGCTGCGGCTTGATTTGCGCAAGCATCGTGCAAAAGCGCGGCAAGTCTCTACTTGAATCTTTAATGCCGATGATGTTCGGGCAATCCAAGGCGAGCCGCTTGACCACGGGCAAACTAATTTCATTAGAAAACTGCGGAATGTTATACAGCAAAATATCGATCGGAGATTTGGCAGCAATTTCCCGAAAATAGAGCTCGATGCTTTCTTGGCTGACCTTGAAATAGTATGGGCCAGTGATGCTCACCGCGCGGCAGCCGAGGTCCGCATAGTGATGGCATGCTTTGAGAACTTGCTCGATGTTCGGCTCTGCGGCACCTGCTAGAATCGGCAAGCGGCCTTTATTTTCATCCGCCATGATTTCGACGACACGCAAGCGTTCCTCAAAGCTCAGTCGAATGAATTCACCCGTGCTGCCATTCGGATAGAGTCCATAAATCCCGCGATCGATCAGCCATGAAGTCATGCGCCGCAGCTCACCCTCATTGATCGAGTGATCCGCATGGAACGGGACGATGTTGGGCGTGTAAATTCCTGATAGAACGCTCATGGTTGAGATTTTTCTGTGAAAATGGATGGAAATTTTTTCGCGAGCGCATCGCTGCTGGCCGTGATCAATGTGGAGCCAACGAGCACCGCCATGCCGACGGCCACACACACCGCGGTGAGTGGCCGCACCCCGCTCCACTCGCGGGCAAGAATGCCGCACAAGGTGCTAAAAGCGATCACAAATGCCAGATGGATCGACCAACTGACGAAATGATAATCGCCCATGAACGTGGTGCCCATGCCATACAGCATGAAGCCAACATACCAGGTCACTCCGGCGATTGATGCCCACAGGTAATTTTTTTTCAAAAATCCTGGCTGATGCTTCTCCATGGCAGGTGCGCCATTCCAATCGTGATGTTTGTTAGAAATGTTTCCTAAAAAATCACCCGTTGAGCGATTTTTCATCCCCAAATAGAGGCACCAAATCAGATTCACGGACAAGCCGCCGGCCATGACTAAAATGAACGTCGGGCTGTTTTGGAAAATCGATGGCGAGCCGTTTTTCAGGGCCAAGTCAGCAAGTGGTTTGCCCGCATTGATGCCCAAGGCAAAGCCGGAACTCATGATGCCAGAAAAACTCGCCACCAAAAATCCAAGCCCTAACAGCGAGCGGCCGCTCGACGTTTTTTGCGCGCCTCGCTCGCGATCGCGGCGCACTCCGGCAAGCCCACAAAGCCCGATGCCTAACAGACAAACCACCACGCCAAAGACCACCACTTTGCCAGACCCAGTTGCAACGATCGCCGCAAATTTTCCTTCTAACAATGGCGGAATCAAAGTGCCCAATGCCACCGTGTATCCCAGCGCCACCGCTTGGCCGAGCGACATTCCGAGGTATCGCATGCTGAGCCCAAAGGTCAAACTGCCCATGCCCCAAATCGCTCCGAATAGGAAGGTATTGCGCATGTCATGCCACGATGCCTGAGCAAATGTGGCGAGCGGTTGCGAGCCAGTGAGCCACGCCACCAGCCACGGCGTGATCAGCCACGCGGCGAGTCCCTGCGCCAGCCACGCAGATTCCCACGCCCAACCGCGGACTTTTTTAAGCGGTGCGTAAAATGAGCCGTGACCGATGCCGCCGAGTGCATGCAGTGCAACTCCAAGGAGTGGGTTTGCCATGGGTTTGGATTTTTGGGTTGATGAAAATGGTTAGAAAGATTGCGCGATGGCGGAAGTCAGATGATCCAAATAACTGTTAGACTCGATATCTAAATCCACCGTCACCGCTCGCACATGTGCATGTGGCATGATGCCGCGGCGCTGCAATAAGCGTTTTTCCGCATGATGAAATTGCTCAAAGTTTTGCAAAGAAAATTGCAGATACGGCGAGATCATGGCGAAGGATGAAAGTGCTTTTGAAAATTCTCCGGCTGTTAGATTTTGCCAAATTTTCACAAACACATCGGCTGTTGCCAGCCCGGGCATCAGTCCCGCCAAGCCCGCGGAGTGGAGTTGCAGCGCGTAGGTTCCGCCCCAGCCACTCAATACGCCGACGTGGCCCGATGTCTCCTCGCGAATGCGGCGGATCGTCTCGCCAATGCCGGGCTCTTCTAACTTCGCCATGCGAAAATTTTCACAATGCTGGTGCAACTTGATAAAAAACGGTGCCTCCGCAGTGACTCCGCCGGGATTCCAATCTTGCACGATGACGGGCAGCTCGGTGGAATCGCACACGCGGCGAGCATGATCTAACAACTGCCGCTCGCTGCTCGCGAATGCGCGTGGCAACGCCGTAGAAACCGCCACCGCACCAACGCGCGCCGCGTCTGCTGAAAGCTTGCTCGCAAGCCGTGGCGTGCTGTGATTGCACTGCGCGACGACCTTGATGCCGTGCGCGCTGGCATGCTCGACCGTTGTCTCAAGAATGCACTGACGCTCGCCCGCATCGAGTTTGTAAAACTCACTGCCGAAGGCTGGCGTGACGACGGTGCGAATGCCGCTTTGCGCCGCGAAATCTAACAAGCGAGGGATCACTGCAAAATCCACCTCGTCATCCGCAGTGAATGGCGTGGGCAAAACAGGCAAAATCCCGTGAAGCCACGGCAGCATTTTTTCACTCATGGTTTCCAACGAAGTTTTTCAACAGCCGCGTGATTGATCTCGATGCCGAGGCCTGGTTTGTCACTCGGGCTGAGGTAGCCATCCACGGCCGTTGGCTCACCGGTGAACACTTTCCAAAATAATTCATTGCCCGTATCTGGCTCAACGTTCGGGAAATACTCAACCAGAGGACAATTCGTCTGAGATACGATCACATGAAAATTGTGCGCCTCATTCGAGTGCGGATAAATCGGCAAGCCAGCGGCTTCCGCCAACGCGCAGATTTTTTTCATCTCGGTAATGCCGCCGACGCGGTTGGTGTCTGGCTGCAAAATATCGCAGGCCCGCAAATCGATCAATTGCTGAAATCCCTGCTTGGTGTATTCGTGCTCGCCGCAAGAAATCAGCGTCTGGCTTTTCTCGCGCAGCTTCACATAGCTGCCCAAATCATCTGGCAAAAATGGCTCCTCAATCCATGCCATGCGATACGGTCTTAGCCGTTTTTCCATTTCCACCGCATAGCCGTAGTCCCATCCCATGTAAGCATCTGCCGCGATTTCGATGTCATCGCCTACCGCCTCGCGCACTGCGCGAATCAGGGCGACGTTGCGATTCATGCCATCGGTGCCATCGATTGGCGCAAAACCAAAACGTTGCTTGAGCACTTTGAACCCTTGCTTGACGTAGCCTCGCGCTTCTTCTGCGAGAGCATCGAGATCTTCCATCGCATACAAACGGCTCGCATATGCTTGCACGCGGTCGCGAGTTTTTCCGCCTAACAGATTATAAACCGGCTGACCTAACAGTTTTCCTTTTAAATCCCAGCAAGCGATATCGATGCCGCTCACTGCGCACAGAGCGACTCCACGGCGGCCATAGCGCACGGTGGAGCGCACCATTTTATCCCACAAAAGCTCAGTTTCAAAAATGCTATGGCCGATGGCTAACGGTTTTAAATAAGTATTTACGATCTCGGTGCCTGCACTGGTAAAACCACCAATGCTGCCGTGGCCGACGAGTCCACCCGCCGTTTCCACCTCGACGAGAGTCAATGCCACCGGACCGAACCACTGCGCATCGCGGGATTTTTCATCGTGCTTAAAACGCGATGTCGGCGTGCACAAATTTCTTTTCAGCGTGTGCGGAACTTGTGAGAAGCAAAGATCCGTCGTGCGAATATCGGTAATGATATCTGGGCTCATGCAATCAATCCGTTAGGAAAACGTGTTTGGACCAATGGGTCGTAAAGCGGGATAAAAAGATCAGCGCGCTTGCGAATATCCGCATAGGCCGCGTGCGCCTCAATGATGCTTTCCGCAATGCCTAACGGGCGGCCATCCTCCACATTCGAGTAGTGGAATGCACAATCACTGAGCATCACCAAACCCTTGGCAGTGGCGACCTCGATCAGCATCGACGAGCGGTGGTGCACGCCGACCCAACGGCAAGTGAGGCCCGGCAGCAATTCTGCCACGTCATCTAACAGAATAAGATTCTTCTCATTTTCAAACATCATCCATCGCAAGTGCTCATCGCTGATGCATCCTTGGCGCGGCACATGGTGCGGATACTCCGGCGCGATGATGTCCTCGATCCATCCTTTGCGTGAAAAGCAAATTTTCGCATTCGGGAAAAGGTGAATGCAGCCCGTCGCATAAAGCTGGATCGGCGTGATCAACACATGCGTCACTTCGAGTGGATCGACACCCGCATTTTCTAACAAATGCTGAGTGCGCCATGCATCCGGCCGCTCAAGCACACAGCGCGGGCCGAGAAAATCCGCCCATGCCTTGGCCAAGCCGGTGATGTCTTCCGGAAAGCCGGTGTTGACCAGAATCGTTTTCCCCTCGCCACGGATGATGGCCATTTGAAATGCGAGCTGCGTCCAATCGGCAAATTGCTCCATCCAATAAACTTCTGGGCATGGCACATCGACTTCTGCCGTGCGCAACATTTGTATCGTGAACATAAAATTAGGTTTTTGTTAGAAAATGTTAGAGATGTTTGATTAATTCGCCACCATCGACTAAAATGGATGCTCCCGTGATGTAGCGAGCTTCCGGTTTGGCCAAAAATGAGACGATGCCCGCCACGTCGTGTGGCATGCCGATGTAGCCGACGCAGGTCTGAATTTCCAAATTTGCGCGGTTATTTCCAGCCGCCAAGTAGTCGGCATTGATCGGTGTCTCAATGGTGCCGGGCAAAATAGAATTGCAGGTGATGCCATGTTTGCCCAAACAGACAGCAAAGGCATTCATCATCGAAATTTGGCCGCCTTTGGTGGGACAATAGTGCGTCTGCACTGTGCCGCCTTTGATCGCAGAAATCGAGCTGATCACCATGATTCGGCCATGGATTTGCTGATCGATCATGATCTTGGCGGCCGCTTGGGTGCAGAAAAAACCAGCGCGTAAATTCGTCGCATGCGTTTGATCCCAAATTTCTGGGGTCACCTCATCCCACTCGTGAAATGGGCAAATGCCGGCATTGTTGATAAGCACATCGAGCCGACCAAATCGCTCGCGGATCTCACTAAAAATGCGCTGGATCTCAGCCGTATCTGATAGATCGGCAATGCACAATTCTGCAAGATTTCCCGCATCGTGAATCGTTTTGAGCGTGCGCTGGGCACCTTGATTGTTGCTGCGTGCATTGATCAATACCAAATAGCCATCTGCCGCGAGCCTTTCCGCAATGGCGGCACCAATTCCACTCGAAGAACCAGTGACCAATGCGACTTGATTATTTTCCATCCGACGAATAGCTGAAGGGTTTTAAAAATGGATAGGCTGTCCATGGCTCGGCCGGCTCCACCAACGCGCGGTAAACTTCCGGACGGCGCTGATGAAACATGCGGTGATTGAGCCGTTGATTGCGTAATTCTTTGAGATCGAGCGTGGCGGTGATCAATTCCTCGGATTTATCCACCGGAGCCACCGCATCCAAGCGCCAGCCTGGGTAGGAACAAATCGTCGAGCCACAGCCATTGGACGTATTTGAGGCGACCACATGAGTGCAGGTGATGAAACTCGCCGCCTGCACGATGTGCGCCTCGACCATGCCCGGACGAGAATTCACCCACAGCAAAACTTCCGCGCCGCGCAGCGATGGCATCATGAAGGATTCAAAAAAATAGCCATCGTAACAAGTCAAAATCCCGATCCGGCCGAAGTCCAAATCGATCACGCCATTTTGTTCGCCTTTGATCATCGTTTGCTCGCCACGCTCATCCGGCGCGGGCGGCCAATTGTAGGGCGATCCAGAACCCACCGCCGAGTGCATCTTGCGATGCTTGCCTGCGATATTCCCCTCACGATCTACGACGAGCACCGTATTTGCATACGTGCCGGGCTCCGGCGGATGCACAATCGTCGCCTCCGGCAAATACTCCCAACCACCGACGACGACATGCATCTTACGCTGCTTGGCTTCTGCACGGAGTTTGTCAATCAATGGAAAATCCATTTTGAACGGCCCGAGAATGTATTCTGGAAAGACGATCATGTCCGCCTTTTCTGCCACCGCACGGTCCATCCACGGCGTCATCATATCCACTCGATCTTTGCCTTGTGGAATGGTTTTGCCCTCGATGCTCATCTGCGCCACCGAAATGCGCACTTGATCACGATATTTCTCTAACGGAGCAACGGCCGCCTGCGCCGCCATCGTCAGACCTAACAGAAAAAAGAATGAGGATTTCATGGTGTTAGAGTGCTTAGTTGGGTTATCGACTATTCGCAGATTCTTTGTGCGGGCTATAGCCGCTCAATTCCCACTCTGACATCGTAATGTTCCCAGGAATAAGCTGCACGCTTCCATTCACAAAAAGCACAACCTGATTATTTTTATGATAGTAGGCAGGATTCGGGTCTTGAGGGAGCGGCCTGAATCCAAAAATGTAATCATAACTCCCTGTCCCCAATAAATTAGGGGCACCTCTCGCTGGACTAAAAAATTCGACCATGACTACTGCTTTATTCGGGTCTTTGATGATTGATGGACGCACTCCAATATTCGGCGGCAAACTGCTCCAACCATTGGAGAATCCCGGCCCGCTCTGGTTTGTTGTCCATGGAGTCAGGGCGTAGCTGCGGTTAATCAGCCCCCCCGTTGCTTTTTGAAGTTTATCGCTATCCGAGTAGAAAATTTTCGCCACCGAGCCAAGGACTTTGTATTCTTCGCTGTTTTGACGTATCGGCGAAACGCCGTTACTGTTATAGTCGTAATTCGGATCCGATAGATAAGGAAATAACAAACGATCCCACGATACACCTCTTTCTCCAGTGCTCGCCGTCGCCGCAGAGCTTGGATAGCGCCCCTTTTCAACAGTGTAGGTAGCCAATGCAGCACCTAATTGCCGCATGTTCGACATGCTGGTGGTCTCATTGGTTTTCTCCTTAAAACGCGTCACTCCCACCGTCGTCAGTCCTGCCAGCACGGCAATGATCGTGATGACGACTAACAGCTCGACCAAGGTGAAACCTTTGCGAGGTTGATAACGTGTATTTTTGTTCAAACGTTTCATATTATTAAATTAATCGCCGCTCACGCAGAAAAACGCAACTTTTTGAATCAAATGAGTCAAGATTTTTTGCGCTCGCTCGCCCTAAAAGAATCGTTACTTATTTGCATGGCTGAATGTCAATACCGAATATGCAAGTCGTTTCAAAGAAATCGCAAAAAGAAAAGATGAGGTTCACAATTGGTTTGCGCGTTTCCTGCGAGCGGTTCAGGATGGTTGAAAATGAAACAAGATGGATCTTTTAATGAAAAAGCATGAATAAGCGCTTTGAAGATACGTCCAACAGCTCGCCGGGAGTCGCAGATCACGCTGCGGGCACTGATGAAGATTGGAGCCTGATCGAAATCGCGCAGAAAGGCGATACACGTGCCTACGACGCTCTGGTGACTCGTCACCGCAATAAAATTTTCGCCATGATTCGCAACATGACCCATCACGAAGCCGACGCGTGGGACCTCTCGCAAGAGGTCTTCATTAAGGCGTGGCACGCGTTGCCAAGGTTTGAATCAAAAGCGAAATTTTCCACTTGGCTATATCGGATCGCGCATAATGTGGTGTATGATTGGAATCGGAAGCGAAAGATCATCAGCGCCGGCGAGTTGAATGAGGAAATTTTCAACAGCGAGCGGATTCATAGTGGATCGATGACCACGCCGGCGACGTCCGATGAGCCTGATCAAGTGATGGTGCATGGGGAATTGCGGGTGAAAATAGAACAGGCGCTGGGCAAATTATCTGAGGAGCATCGCGAGGTGGTTCTGCTCAAAGATGTGCAAGGTCTCTCTTACAAAGAAATTGCCGATGTGATGGAAACCACCCTTGGCACGGTGATGAGCCGATTATTTTACGCGCGGCAAAAGCTGCAAACATTACTGAAGGACGAGTATGAAAATCGATGAAAACACCCTAGCGCTATGGCTTGATGACGAGCTGACAGGCGAATTGAAATCGCAAGTTGATGCGTGGGCAGAGAGCGAGCCTGAGCAACTTGCGGCACGCGAGAGTGCGCGCGAGTGGCGGCGCTGGATTGCGGCTCAAACTCCCTCAAGTGCCGAGCCTCCCTATCCCGATTTTTTCAACTCTCGCATTCTTCGCGCCATCGAGAGTCCTGCTCTAAGCACTGTGCCGCCCGCGCGCCCGCGTTCTGCGTGGTGGCAACGGGCAGGCTTACCCATCGCTGCTTGTTTCTGCATGTTCGCCGCATACTGGGTAGGCACCAAAACACCGCGGCCATACGATATTGATGTGACGGGTGCCCCACGAGCCATTCCAGTCGAGTCGCTGATTTACACCCCCGAATCGGGCGTTTATGCCGCATATTTTGACCAAGATCCAGCGGCGATGGTGATTGTTTTGGATGGTCTCAAAGCAATCCCGGATGTCATGGATTTTTCTGAGGCCAGTTATATACCAAACGGACGCGAGATCGATTCGACGGCACAGCAAGCACCATTCGCAGAACCCCATTCCCAACCATGAGACGAGCCTATTACGCCACCGTGGGCATGCTTTGGCTGCTTTTGGCCCCATGGCTTGCCGCCGAGGGTGAAGATACTGGACGACAAGAAGTCAGCAATGTGCGCGTGACCGTTTTTTACGCGACGAATGGAGATCCGAAACAAGCTGGGCAAAAAGCTCGCGCCCTCACCGAAGATCAAGAGGCAAGCCTGCGCGAGCAACCTCAACTCGAGTTTGAGCACTACCGCTGGATGGGCGAGGACATGCAGCCCGTTTTGCGCAGCTATGAAAATTGGGCACAACCACTCAAGCCATCGGATGAGATTTTACTCAAATTTGAAGCGGGGAGTTTGCCGACGGCAGGAGCCATCAAACTGGATTTGGAATTATGGCTAAGCCGTAAAAAAGTGCTCAAGACGCATTCTCCATTATCTGAGGAGCGTCCATTATTCGTGCTGGGGCCCGAGTGGCGAGGCGGAAGACTCATCATCAGCGTGGCTCTTGCATCCGGCACGTAATTGGTCTTAACTTCGCTTGTGAAAAAGATCTTCGCTCTGCTGCTTTCCTGCGTGACTCTGTGCCACGGCCAAAATCTCGAATTTGAAAATCCGAGCCAAGTCGTCCATGCCGCGGCCGATGTCACGACCATCACAGCGGAATTTCCTTTCACCAATCGCAGCGAGAAAGCGGTGAAGATTTCCAAGAGCGATCCGGGTTGCTCATGCATCTCGGTGCGTATTTCAGACGGCAAGTTCACTTACAAGCCAGGCGAATCCGGTGTGATCAAGGCAGAATTCGACATGAGCCAATTTTCCGGAACCGTGGATAAAATGATCGGCATTTGGTTCGATGACTCGAATGCAGAGCTGCCTAATCAAGTGCTCAAACTGCAAGTCCACATCCCGGTGCTCATGACCTTAGAGCCCAAAACGCTGCAGTGGGAACTCGCTGGCGATGCCGCAGCCAAGACGATTGAAATCACCGTCAGCGGCCCAGATCCGATCCTCATTGAGCAAGTGAATTGTTCCTCAGCGCAGTTTGTCCCAGAGCTCAAAACCATCGAAGCTGGAAAACGTTACCAATTAGTCGTCACTCCTACCGATGTGGCCAAGCCTGGCATCGGCGTGATTCGATTGCATACCAATTCGCAGATTCCGAAGCATCGCGTGCAACAGGCATTTGCGGTGATCCGCAAAGGAAATCCTGCGCCGGCGCCATGAACGCTCTCGCCCAATACGCCGGATTGTTTGGGATCAGCGCGCTGGCCGGAACAACCACATTTTTCATTACAGGCCCACCATCTCGCGTCTTCGTCTGCAACCCCAGCGAGCTGAAAGCTGGCGAAATTTGCTTAAATCAACTCGCAGCCGATGTGCCGCTGCTTTGGATCGATGCACGGACGCGCGTGCTTTGGCAAAAAAATGGCATGCCGGGCTCGATTTTATGGAATCTCGACCCCACCGAAGACGCAGCATCCATGGAAGCAGAAGCGGTGCCCCACCTATTGAATTACCCGCGAGTGGTCATTTACTGTGATGATCTCGACTGTGGGCTTAGCGAGCAAGTGGCGCAAAAAATTAGAGCGCTAGGCCTGGGCAATCAGGTCTTCGCACTGCGCGGTGGCTGGCGCGCATTAAACGAAGCTGGCCGCGTTAGGGGTTCCAATCCATAGTCACAATTTCAGAAACCTCAAGATACGGCATTTTGGGGTGATCAACATTCCAATACAGCATCACAGTGCACGCCTTCGCACGCCCATAACTCAAACTATAAGTCCCATCTTCTAGCATCCTCCCAATTTTTGACACGCGGCCAAAATACGCTTGCGCAATTTCTTTGGTATTCTCCCGCGGTAAAAGCTTGAGCGTTAATTTTTTATCCGGCTCAGGGACATTTTGATTTAAGCATGTAGCAAGCGGCGAGGCTACCACTCGGAACATCTGCGGCTTTGGTTGCGGCCCGCTGGCATAGGCAGCAAGCCGTCCACCATACAAATCCAGAAATGCGTCTGCAACAATCTTCGGTGGGCTTGTGCCTCGCGTGCGAACTAAAATCATATGTGGATTTTTAGACCCGTCAAAATTATTGAAATCCACCGAATAATAAAGATCCACTACTTGCTCGATCTCGTTAGTCTCTTGGTTTTCGATAGAAATGTTAGATGCTGGCGGCATGGGTGATGCGAGCACGCTTTTGGCCAGCTCTTCTGGTGAGGTCGCAGTCTCTAGCATCGGCATCCGCTCGCTTAATGTCTTTGCTTTGATGAATTTTTCCACCAACTCAAGACCTATCGCCGTCGTCGATTTTTTGGGCTCTTCAGCCTGCTCCAAGGACAACTGTGGCTTTTTTTCAGGTATTCCAATCTCCTTCAATTGCGACTCAGGCACCAAATCGCTCGAAGCCACGATGCCGCTCACCTCAGTGCTTGTGACCGGTGCAACTTCAGCCTTTATGAGTTGCTGCTTTTGAATATGATTCTTGGCTGCTCTAGGCTCAGTATTGATCTGTCTGTCTAAAAACATCTTCATCCCTAGCATCGCAACCCCTATTAAAGCAATCCCCAGCACTGGCACTAATATACGACTCAATGGAATATTGGGGTGGTTTCCTCGGCGCAGCGTGTGCGTCGGTTGCTCACTTGTGATTTTCTCGGATCTCAACTCATGTCTATATTGTCTTAATCCTACGACCCGCGCCACGGGCTCGTGTGCTTTTCTGCTAGCAATCGTATGCACAGACGATCCAATGCTCGCCGCCCCTCTCGGCGCTCGCTTCATTAATGAGAACTCTTGCTCTCTGAAGGTTTCTATATCCATAGCTAACGAATCAAGAGTCGGCATATGAGGAACCAACAATCTTGGCGCTTGAATTTCCTGGCCACAATCCGGGCACGGCCCTCGCACTCCTGCCATGCTAACGGGAACCTTCAGACTGACTCCACATGCGGGACAAGTAAATGTGATCGATTCAGCAGTCATGCGTTATTTGATAGCATTTGAATTACCATTGTTCGAATAAAATTAATCAAGCGAATATTTCACATTTATTAACTATTATCCCAATGAATTGTCTTCAAAAAACATGTTTTTCTATTGCTCAATTCGCGTGCGGGTGTGATCAAGATGCATCTAAATGATGAATCAAGAGCTTCCCGAAATGCTCGAGCGCATGGGCCGCCAAGCGCGAGCGGCTGCCTATCAACTCGCCAAGCTAAGCACCGCCGAAAAAAATGCGATTTTGTTTGAAATGGCAGAGTGTCTGCGTGCTGAGCAAAATGAAATCATCGCCGCAAATGTGTATGATCTAACAGCCGCGGCATCTCGCGGCCTCAGTGGCGCATTGTTAGATCGTCTGCACTTGGATGAGGCACGCGTCGAGGCGATGGCGGTGGGCATTGAGCAAATCGCTGCGTTGCCAGATCCAGTAGGCCAAGTGCTTGAGAGTTGGACGCGGCCCAATGGGCTAAAAATTTCGCAAGTTCGGGTGCCGATTGGCACGATTGGAATGATTTATGAAAGCCGGCCGAACGTCACCGCAGATGCTGCGGCACTTTGCTTCAAAGCCGGTAACGCCACATTGCTGCGCGGCGGCAGTGAAGCGATTTCCTCGAACCTCGCCATCGCCCTAGCTCTGGGCAAGGCCGGCGCGCCGGAGCATGCGATCCAATTGATCCCATGCACAGATCGTGAAAGCGTCGCGCTCATGGCAGGCATGGATCGCTGGCTAGATCTCATCATCCCTCGCGGCGGCAAAGGCCTGATCGAAACAGTCGTTTCTCTGGCACGCATGCCAGTCATCAAGCACTACGATGGCATTTGTCATCTCTGGGTGGATGAGCATGCGGATTTAGACATGGCCGTGCGCATCGCCGTCGATTCGAAAATACAAAAACCTGGGGTCTGCAACGCGCTAGAAACCATGCTCGTCCACGCTGCGATCGCCCCCACATTTTTACCCAAAGTCGCAGCCGCCCTGCGGGGAAAAAATGTGGAACTCCGCGTCTGCGAAAAATCCATCGCCATCCTAACAGATGCAATCCTCGCGGAAGAAGATGATTGGTCCGCTGAGTATTTGGATCTCATTCTATCCGTTAGAATATTGGACTCAACCGAAGAAGCGATCGATCACATCAATCATTACGGCTCACATCACACCGATGTGATCGTCACGGAAGATGCTTCGATGGTGCAAAAATTTTTCAGCGGTGTGGATTCCGCCTGCGTTTTTCACAACGCATCCTCTCGCTTGGCCGATGGCGGAGAATTTGGGTTTGGCGCGGAAATTGGCATCTCAACGGACAAGCTGCATGCCCGCGGGCCGATGGGCCTGCGCGAGTTGACCAGTTACCAATATCGCGCCAGCGGCGCAGGCCAGTTGAAAGGCGAGCCGTAATTTTTCTCACTCTTCATCAATCACCGTCGCCCGCGGCGGCTCTGGGCCAAGATCCTCCTCCTCAACCGGCGCTGCACGCAAAGGAACATCTTCTTCCACCGGATTCGCCCGTGGTGGCGCAGGCTCAACCAACTCACTCGGCTCCACCGGCAATGCGCGTTTCGGTTTGACTAAAATCGCCTTGGGAGGCGCGGCTGGCTCATCCTCTGGCGGCGCGATGACGGCAGCTTTTGGCGGGGCATCTATATTTTCCTCAGCCCCGGCTGCTGGCGCACGCTCTGCTGGCGGCTTGATTTTGCGCATCCGCACTTCCACTCGGCGGTTGATGCTCTGCGCCTCGCTATCGCCCTCTTTGACGATCGGGTTGGCACGGCCGAAACCTCGGGTGATGATTTTTTCCGAATCCATTCTCAGTGAGTTGACCAGGTGCTGCTTAACCGCCTCAGCGCGGCGCTTGGATAGCTCAATATTAAATGCATCGCCGCCGATCATGTCTGAGTGGCCCTCGATCCAACAATACAGCTCCGGATTCCGATCCATCAGCAATGCCAGCTTCATCAGGCCCACCTTGGCACTTTCGCGAAGCTCGGCGCGGTTAAACTCAAATAACAAATCGCTCGGCAGCATCGTTTTTTTCCCGACCATAACATTCGGCGGGAGATCGAGCAGCGCATCGAGCGATTCCACACCATCGAGTGCTCCTTTTGGCACACTGCCATTTGCACCGCGTTTGACGAGTTCGTCCGTGAGCGTGCCCATCGAATCGTCTTCAAGGCTCGCGCTGCCCGGATCAATCGTGATTTGGCCGATTTCCGCAGGCTTCAATGACGATGGCTCACGGCCAAATTCCTGCGTGCTTTCAATCGCCTCCATGCTCGCGGTGACTTCCATCGCGATTGCGTGCGGATCGCCCTCCATCGCGGGTTTGACCATTTTTAACTCATACTCCGCTTGATCGATGGATGGGCTAAGCTCGATTTGTGCGTCTTTGGGCAATGCCTCAAGCAAATCGATGTCATCCAGCAATGAAGCCGCATCCACCGGTGGAGTGATGACGGCTTCCGGAGTGGCCACCGTCTCTAATGGATCCGCCCTCACCTCGATTTGCTGGATATTGATCGGAAGGGTGCTCAGCTCGCGCGCTTCTTGAAAGCCAATCGCGATTTTGAGGTTATCAAGAAAGAAAAATACGCCCACATGAAGCAGCAGAGAGACGAGCATGGCAATCGTCGCCCAAGTGCCGATGTGCTCGGCACCCGGCAATCGGTAGGTAGCTCCCCCGCGTTGCTCTCTCCATGATGAGACTTGCGCCATGTCCGTATTATAACGCCGCTGACTTGACTTGCAACCTCGCGCAATGCAAATTTCTAGGCAAATGGCACCTGCAGTGCTATTTTCCTCTCAACCAACTCCTCTCCCACCATGGCCGCAAAAAAATCTGCAAAGTCCGATGAAGCTGCAAAGCCTGCTAAAAAAGCCGCTGCCAAAAAATCAACCGCGGCGAAAAAGGCACCCGCGGCGAAAAAATCTGCGCCTGCCAAGCCGAGCCTGGATGAAATTGCGCGCGTGGCCTATTTGAATTACCGCCGCCGCATCGAAGAAGGCCTGCCGGGAAATTCTCAATCAGACTGGCTGCAAGCGGAGGAATCATTCAACAACTAAAGACCATCAAACGCAGCCTGAGCGCCCACTAAGCAGCTTCGCGATGAAATAAAGACTGCTATGCGAAGCAAAACGCATCAAGCTGCGCCCGTGAACTTTGCTGAAAAATTCTTATGTCTGCTTGTGAGCATTTTTTGCTGCGTGTCTTGCCAGCGCGAGAATTTAGTCGATAAGGCGACTCGTGAAGGAATCCTGATTGTTGGAAATAGCAACGAGCCGCAAAGTCTGGATCCTCAGATGGTCTCGGGGGTGTTAGAAAGTAATATTCTACGCGCACTTTTTGAAGGATTGGTTTCTTATGATGCCAAAGACGAAGCCGCGTGCCCAGGAGGTGTGGCCT
>RDZR01000102.1 GCA_004294095.1 Verrucomicrobiota bacterium | reverse complement strand
CGGGTGAAAATCGAACCCTTCACCACCATCCGACACAAACACCCAGCACCTCGCTCAAAGGTGCCGAGCGAACGCGTCCATTTTCCTTTTTAGGTTTAAAGTTCAAGAAACGCATATCGGAAGAGAAGTTAAGACGAAAGAATCAGAGTCACCCGACCGCGCTCGCCTTGGGTGAGGTGGAAACGGACGGGGAGGAATTTCTCGATGATGGAAATGTTGGTCGGGACATGGGCATCGGGAATCATGGTGGTAAAACTTCCGGTTCCGGCGAGTGCCATGGGGAGTAGAAGTTGATCGGCAAGGTGGCGACCGACCGGAACTTGCGAGCTGATGAAGTCTTGCAGTGATTTCGCAGCTCGGTGGCCAACGCGCTCGGCAGTGACGTTGGTCTCGCCGATGCAACTGGAAATCTCGGCGGTGTTGTCGAATTGGGCTTCGTATAGGCAGCAGACTCCACGGCCGGGTCCGGGGTCGCGGACTTCGACGGTGGCGTCTTCGCAGGGAAATTGGGCGAGGGCGGCGGCTAACATGCGTTCGCCGATGTTGGCTTTCAGGTTGCGGATTGGGACGCGTAGCTTGAGCGATTGCAGCTCACCGCGTTCGTGGAGTTCGAATGGAAGTAATTTGGCGCATGGTTGGATTTCACACTCGATGATGCCGCCACCTACTGGCGCGAAGCCGGATTGCAGAAGCGATACGTTGGCCTCGGCGCCCATGCGCCGGAGTGCGGGGAGGAAGACGCGGTCGATGAATTCAAAGGGCGGCGCGAGCGGATTGTGGGTGCCGCCTTCGAGTCGCAATTTGCTAGGACCGTCTGCATGGAGAAGTGCGGGCAGCAAGGTTTGTAGCAAAAGTGTGGCACTGCCTGCGCTGCCGATGGCGAATTGATACGACGAACCTCGTAGTTTCCCGGCTTGAAAAATGATCTCGGTTGAGCCGATTTCCGCGCCGTCCACCGAGCCATCGGAGATTTCACACGCTGCTTTGACGCAGGTGAGGTGCTGGCGCATGAGTCCCGGTTTCTGACGCTTGCCACGGATGTGGGTCATGCGAAATGGCTGGCCGGTGATCATGGCGAGCGTGAGGGCGGTGCGGAGCATTTGTCCGCCGCCCGTGGTGCCGTCGAGTTGGATCGGTTTCATGATGGAGAAGGGGTTTTGAACCCCCTTTTTTTTTCAGAAGGTCTGGATAATATTTGGGTTGTGGAAAGGGGTTGAAAACCCCTTCTCCATATTCAATCATCTGCGGCGCTTTCGTCTTTGATGACGAAGCGAGCTTGGAGCTTGGCGACTTGGCGTGCAAGGCCGGCGGCTTCGACGCTGCGGAGGACTTCGGGGAAGTTCTTGTAGGCGTCGGGTGCTTCGTCGATGGGGTATTTCCGGCAGTTGGTGAGAATGTCGGAGGCATCGAAGTCGGCATCGACGGATTTTTGGTCGAGGGTGCGGGCGGCGTGTTTGCGGCCCATGGAGCGTCCGGCACCGTGGTTGACGGACCATGCGGTGCGCTCGGCTCCGCCCTCGGCGACCATGACGACTGAGCCGTCGCGGGGATTTCCAGGCAGCAAGATCGGGTGGCCAGTTTCGGCGAAGCGGGTTCCTGCTAGAGAAAAATGTCCGCCGGGGATGGCGCGGGTGGCTCCTTTGCGATGCACCCAGGCTTTTTTTCCACCGATGATTTCTTCCCGCGCGATGTTGTGGGAGATGAAATAGACGAGCTGGGCAGTCGCACCGGGCATGATTTCTTGGAACGCTTCTAACACGAGTGCGTTGATGAGCAGGTGGTTGACGGTGGCGAAGTTCGCACCGATGGACATGTCGTCGATGTAGGCGTTTGCCTCGGGTGTGCCGAGTGGCGCGTAAACGAGTTGCCTGTCACCGGCGGGAAATGGCGTGCTCCAATCGCGGAATTTTTTCTCAAGATCCTTGAACTGGCCTTGGGCTAACAGATTGCCGAGGCCACGCGATCCGCAATGGCTGAGGAAGGAGACGTGGCCGTCTTTCAGTCCGAAGACGTCTGCGGTTTCACGTGCCGATGGCCGGTCGATGACGCGGGTGATCTCGCACTCACCGAAGTGATTGCCGCCGCCGTAGGAGCCGAGTTGCCCGGCTTTGTCGTTGAAGTTTTTCACGCGCCCGGATTCGAGGATGAATTCGAGCCTACTACGAAGGGCATCGTAGGTTCCATCGTGACCGCGGTGGGTGGAGTCTTCGCAACGATCCGCCCACTCGGGTGGGATGCCGAGGGCTTCGCAAACGCGTTGGGTGGCACCTTCCGTGACGGCGATGATTCCGAGGTCGCGATTTACGTGGCGGCTTTTTTTTGCAGAACGTTGACCGCGTCCTGCACCGGTTGGGGTGCGTTCGACGATGGCGTTGATGAGCGCACGGCGTGTTTGTTTATCGATAATCGCGTCCTCAGGAATATCGAGCTGAAGCAACGACATCGAGCACTTGATATCCACACCAACAGGGCCGGGATAGATATGGGTCGGCGAGACCATGACGCAACCAACAGGCGCACCGTAGCCGGCGTGGCCGTCTGGGTTGAGGATTAAATCGGTGACGCCGGGAGCCATGCGGGAGTTGACAGCCTGTTGCAGACACATCTCGTCGAAGTTGTCACGGATCGCGTCGGTGCCAACGACGGTGATGGGTTTACCAGCGTCGTTAGGAAGTGGAATGAAGCCGAAAGCTTCGTCGGTTTTATGGATGGTGATCATGGATTAAAAATTTGAGATTTGAGAGGGTGCGACAAGGATTTGGAAAGAATCACTCCAGTGCTCTATCCTAACATGAGCTAGCCGCTTGCGCGGAACCGGACTCGAACCGGCGATCTCTGGATCCAATTGTAATCTTTCCTGCATTCGCAGTGAGTGGGTGCTGACAAGTATTTGCGAGACATTTCCAGCTCTTGCGAGCTGTGCGGGGTTCGAACCCGCTGGTTACCGATGTAGTCCCGCTGGCATTCAGCGTGTGAAGAAGTCGCGACAAGGATGAGGAAAATTCGTTAAAACTGCTCTACCGCTGAGCTACCTTGCTTTCGCAAGAGGCGGGATCGAACCGCCGACAAGTGTAATCTTCCAAGGCATTCGCGAAGGTTTAAAGGGCCAGCACGGCGGCAAGAAGTGGTGAAACGAGGTATCATGTTTGGTAAATGTAGTTTCACGGGCATCCGCCGTGCTGGTTGATTTTAAGAAGGAGCGAGACGCTCGTGGCACGGTCTGGGGCGAGACGCCTCAGCCACTTTATTAGGCTGTTTTCATGTGTTTATGAAGAGGTTGGAGTTCGATTTGTTTGATCCAGTGCTGTGATCCATCGGCACCAGCGGCGAAGCTGGCGATGATGTCAAAGACGGTGTCGCTGAAGCCGCCGACGTTGAGGATATCCTTACGGTTGGTGGCTTGTGTGGTAATGTTAGGAGTGATGTCGATGCAGACCAGTTTGGCCTTCGTGTTACGGGTCTTGAGCTTTTCCCACTCGGCCATCATGGCGGTTCCACGATTGGCTTTGGGATCGGCCCAGGATTCGTTGTCGGAGATGAAGATGACTAGATCGGGATTCGCTTTCTCTTGGTTGAGAAGTGCGAGCGGGGCCGAGCAGTTGGTTCCTCCACCGCCGATTTTGGCGAGGGCAGTGGCGTTGGTCATGACGGAGTCGCGTGGGTTGAGCGCTACGTTTACGACCTTGACCTCGAAGGGCAGCACTCGGGCTTTGCTGTTTTTCCGGAGAAAAGCGGCGGAGACGAGGGCGGCGACATCGATGCAACGGACTTTCGAGCTGGCTCCTTTGCGGGAGCCTGTGACGGGCGATTGCATGGACCCTGAGACATCGGGGCAAATGATTACCTTTCCGTCGATTTCAGGAACGTTGCCAATGGCGGTTTCCATGGCGTCTTGAAGGGCTTCGCGGAGCTCCGTCGGCACGTCGTTACCCGCATTCATGAAGGCAACGAGGAGCTGATAGGGGAAGACCCGTGCACGGCGGACTTGATCTGGATCGGAAAGACGTGCGGCAAGTCGCTTCACCAATTCGGCATCATGGAAGACTCCATGACGGGCGAAGGTGTTGAGGTTCATGCGGGTGGTTTGCCATGATGCGTTGGCGGCGATGGCGGACCATTCCTTTTCTCCTAGGTTCTGTGCGGTGAGCATTTGAAATGGGACATCAGGGACTTCGCCTTCGCGGGAAACCTTCCATGCCTCGAAGGCACGCAGGGTTTCTGGCAGGGCTTCGGCATCCCATGGCTTTCCGATCAACCAAGCGTAGAAGGCTTGGCGTGAGGCATCGGCCGGACGTGGGTGGACCATTTTGACGACATCCGCGAGCGAGGGATGGTTGCCGATGGTGGCTTGGATGAGCTGCCGTTCGGTGGCGCGTTCGAGCCATTGGCGGACGAGGCGCTTAGGAGCGGAACCGAGTGACTTGCGTCCTGTGACGCCGGAGCGGAGAATCTGGACGAAGTTGCGGAGCATTTTCCCGTTGTCGATGACTTGGGGGAAAATTTCGATGAGGCGGTCGAGATCGCGGGTGGCGAGAACGGCGCAAAGCAGGGCGGGCATGTCTTTCATGAAACCCTTGGTCCGAGCGTAAAGCGCGGTCTGGGCGAGGAAGTCGGTGTCCACTTGTTGGGCGATTTCAAGCACGCGGTCGAGTTGGGTCTCGGCGGTGGCATAGTAGGTTTGGCTCACGCATCCCGTGGCGGCGAGTTGGGCCAACGCGGCTTGCGGGCCAAGCTCGTAGGCTGGTGCGTGGGCATCGTTGGTGGTGGTGACTTGAGGAGTCAGTGCGCCACGGATGGATTGGAAGAGTGTGCGATTGGCCATGATGGGGTGTCCGGTGATTGGTAGGGACGGATTCTGTATTGGCACGCAGCGGGCCAAAATTTTTTCTTTGTTCGTAATTTATTTTAAACCATTGATATTCAATAACTTAAAATGCGAATATTTTTTATGGGTCTTTTTTGCGATTTTTATTTTGATTTATAAATATAATTTTCGCTAGGTTATTATCCATGAAGCGAGTGTTGATCGGTCTGCTGGGGACGAAGTTGGATAGCGGGACGGATATTTCGCGATGGGATCACTGGCGGCCGACGGTTTCGCTTTTTCAGCATGAGGATTTGTTGTGGGATCGGCTGGAATTGCTGGCTGAGCCGAATTTTGCGAAGATTTCTGAACAGGTGCTGGAGGATGTGAGGCAGGTTTCTCCCGAGACGGAGCCGCGGCTGCATTTTGTGAGCTACGGCAAGGATCCGTGGGATTTGGAAACGGTGTATGCGGCGCTGCATGATTGGGCGCGGGGGTATGCGTTTGATCGGGAAAATGAGGAGTATTTCATCCACATCACGACGGGCACGCACATTGCGCAGATTTCGCTTTTCCTGCTGAATGAGGCTGGGACTTTGCCGGGGAAATTGATCCAAACTAGGCCGCCGCCTTCGATGAAATCGCGGAATGTGCCGAAGCCGGGCTACTCGGTGATTGATCTGGATTTGTCGAAATACGATCAGCTGAGCACGCGCTTTCAGAAAGAACAGGCGGAGGTGACGGACTTTTTGAAGAGTGGGATTGCGACGCGGAATGCGGGATTCAATCGACTGATCGACCGCATCGAGCAAGTGGCGCTGTCATCGCGGGCACCGATTTTGCTAACGGGTCCGACGGGTGCGGGAAAGTCCCATCTTGCGCGGCGGATCTACGAACTGCGGAAGCAACGTGGTGGCCTGCGAGGGAGCTTCGTCGAGGTGAACTGCGCGACTCTCACAGGAGATACGGCGGCATCGGCGTTGTTTGGGCATACGCGGGGATCGTTTACTGGGGCGCAGAAGGATCGCTCTGGATTGTTGCGCGAGGCGCATGGTGGCTTGTTGTTTCTGGATGAAATTGGCGAGTTGGGCAGCGATGAGCAGGCGATGTTGTTGCGGGCGCTGGAGGATAAGACGTTCCTGCCTGTGGGAGCGGACAAGCCGGTGAAGAGTGATTTTCAGCTGATTGCTGGGACGAACCGGGACTTGCGGGAAGCGGTGGTGAGCGGGCGATTTCGCGAGGATTTGTTAGCGCGGATTCATTTGTGGACGTTTGCCTTGCCGGCGTTGGCGCAGCGGCGTGAGGACATCGCACCGAATTTGGAATACGAGTTGGAAAATCATCGGCTGGCGAACGGCCGGGAGGTGAGTTTTAACAAAGAGGCGAAGCGGGCGTTTCTGAAATTTGCGGAAGCACCGGACAGTCATTGGTTGGGAAATTTCCGGGATCTGAATGCGGCAGTCACGCGCATGGCCACGCTTGCGCCACGCGGGAGAATCCGGATGGAGGAGGTGAGCGAGGAGATTCAACGACTGCGGGAAAATTGGCATCGGCCTGGATCTTTGCCACAAGTTGAAAGCGTGGATCTTGATAAGATTCTAGATGCGGAAATGTTAGAAAAGATGGATCCGTTCGACCGAGTCCAGCTTTCATATGTTGCTGCAGTTTGCAGACGGTCTCAAACGCTCTCAGGCGCAGGGCGCGAAATTTTTTCTGTGTCGCGAAAAAAACGCGGTGTCACCAACGATGCGGATCGCTTGAAAAAGTATCTGTCTAAGTATGAGCTGAAGTTTGAGATGATGCAGGGGCGAGATTAGACTGCGTAGTGTCTGTTACAGAAATGACCGATTTTCTATAACCACAGCAGATGATAACCTCAACTATCAAGGCGATAATCGATCGATCTTCCATTCAGCATTTTCTAACTGATAGATAAAGCGATCATGCAAGCGTGCGGGGCCACCTTGCCAAAATTCCAGCGATGTCGGGCGCACTCGATAGCCACCCCAAAATGATGGCAGCGGGATTTCTCCATGCTGAAATTTTTCCCGAATTTCTGAAAGTTTTTGCATCAGAAATTTGCGTGAGGTAATCACCTCGCTTTGGTTAGAGACCCATGCGCCGATTTGTGATTCGCGCGGACGCGAGGTGAAATAGCGCAAGGATTCGGCAGTGCTAATTTTTTCCGCCACCCCTTGAATGATGACTTGGCGCTCTAACAAAACCCACGGAAATAGTAATGATGCATGTGGATTGTTAGAAAGATGCTTCGCTTTGCGGCTTTCATAATTGGTGAAAAATACAAATCCCTCATGATCAAAATATTTCAAAAGCACCGTGCGCTGAGAAGGCATGCGCCGCTCATCGACGGTTGCCAGCGTCATCGCATTCGGTTCATGCAGCTTCATCTCTGTGGCTTGGGAGAACCATGCTTCGAATTGAGCGATCGGGTCCGCAAGCATGCTTTCACGCTGCAAACCGCGGCTTGAGTATTCTTTTCGGAAATCAGCAAGATCCATTGCGCAACGCTTAATCGATATCGTTCAGCGGCGCAAGGTGCACCCTGTGGAAAATTGGGTGATTGAAAATAGCAGAGCACTCAAAACCAATGCGCAATCGATGGGGGTAGCAGAGGGCGGATTTGAACCGCCGACCAAAGGCTTATGAGTCCTCTGCTCTACCACTGAGCTACTCTGCCGTTCCCAAAATCAATGCACTCATTCAGGCGAATGCTGAGGTGGTGCTAACGGTGAAGAGCTCGCTTGTCCACCGGAAATTTCCTTTTTCATGTATTTTGCAAATGCCTAAAAAATAGGGCTGATTTTATCGGGCAGGCCAGCGATCATCGCCTCGCAACCATGGATTTAGCCTCGCAGACATTTTTGCATCCGGCCTTGGGCATTGATTTCGGCCAGGCTCGAATTGGCATCGCTGCCACCGATGATTTTGGGATCATGGCCCATCCGGTCGAGACGATCGATGTCGAGCGAACTAATCCGCACCGGCGGATCGCCGAGCTTTGCCGACTCCGAAAAATCCGTCAATTGGTGCTAGGCTTGCCGCTGCGCATGGACGGCAGCGAGGGCGACGCGGCCGCGAGAGTTAGGAAATTCGCCACGGAGCTAAGTAACCATCTGCCAGAAATTCCTTTATGCATGGTCGATGAATCATTAACCACGCAGGACGCTGCCGAAAAACTCCACAGGGCAGGGAAATCGAGCCGCAAGCAAAAGCCACTCATTGATCAAATGGCAGCGGTGGAAATTCTACATCGCTGGCTGGGCTGGGATGATTTGGAATAGTTCGTGTGCGGTGCCGATGAAGATAGCAGCGATAAGGCTGGTAGAAGAGGAAGCACACTTCAACGCTTGCGGCGTAGCAGTGCGATTGCTCCTAAGCTCGCGAACAACGCAGAGCTAGGCTCAGGGATGGTTTCGATCGAGAACGAAGTCCAGCGAGAGGTGCCCTGCGCAATGAGCGAGGCTTCGCCGAAATAGAAGATCATATTGGGTGAGTTCGCTCCTGTTTGGTTACCGGTGGTGGATGTTAGAATCAATTTGCCGTCTTTGAAGACGTGCACCGAACTTCCGATGGCTGTGCCTCCGACCACCATCCGGTAATTGTGGAAGGCATTTTGGTTATTGGTTGAGGTGGTCGGGAAGGGGGATTCGAAGTCCGTGGTAAGACTGGCAAAGCTGGTCCCAAGATGAAGGGTCTTGATACTTCCTGCAATGTTACTTTGCATAATGGCCGGAGCGCGGCGTGCATCGAATTGTGTTCCCATTTCAACAATGAGGTTCGCGTCGATGGCAAAACCGTCAGCAAAAAGTGCTGGGTTGCTGGCAAAAGCCCCAAAATTGATCGAATAATAGATACTTGTGTCTTGGGCCGTTCCAGTGGTGATGGTGAGAACTCCATCAGCAAGGGCTGGGTTTTGAGTCGCGGTGTCGGTCAATGTGACTGTGCCCGGGATGCTCGGTGACACGGCGGTAGGCAAAAGTCCCGATGAGGCATTCTATGAGTAAAGCATGGCCGCGTTAGCAGAGGTGGCGAGGGCTGCGAAAAAAAATAGGAATTTCATATTTTAGCTTAGTAAGCAGTAAGAATCAATTCGTATAAATTTTAGTTGTAATGGGTTGATTATCGCCATTAAACCAATGGCATAGCAAACTTTTTTTGTGAAATTATAACAAAAATCTTTGAGGGCTATCTCCGGACTGGCATCATTTGAAATTTGTCAGAGATGAATCGCACTGTTTTATGCGAAAACTCGGGATATACGCGAAGGAAAATGTATGGAGTCCGCGAGGCATTTAGCAGGGTAAAAAACAATTCTACCGGCTTAAGCGTTAGTGATTCACCGCGCTTCTCTAATCTAACCGCTTAGAGCTGGGCCTGCGTGAAGTTGACAACCCGACTGGAATCTGTTTCCTGTCGTGTCATGACAATGGAAGGTGCTCTCGCAATTCTTGGTCTGCTCGCCGTTGTCGGTGTATTGTATTGGCTGGCGAGGCTGACAGCAAAAGACCGCCAACAGATGGCGGAAATCTTGGGGCTTCAAGTTTTGAAAAATGGTGCGCAAGAGAGCGGGCAGGATCACATTTTGGGGCATTTTCACCAGACGTTGACGATGCAGGGTGAGATGTGCGGCTACCCAGCGGGAGTCTGGATCCGAAGTGTGCGCCGGCTCACCAAACACAATTCAAAAAACGAAAGCCTTCAAACCGTTCTGGCACTCGGCCTCGGCAAGGATTGTGGCACGGCCTTTCGGATCGAACCTGCGTTGAGCGGGAAATTGCAATCTTGGTTTGGGGGTGATCAGCCAGCGGTTCCTTCGGGTGATCATGAGTTCGACAAGCTATTTCGACTCACCAGTCCAGATCCGGATGCTGCCCGGCGGTATTTGACAGAGGACATGAAGAAGGTGCTGATCGCTTTTCGCAAAAACGTGGTGGGAGACATGCCGGATTCGGCAATTGGTCAGTTCTCGGGGGATTTATTGATGGGCACCTTTGCTATTGAGGGAGTCCGCGCGACTTATACCGTTCCCGGCACGCCATCAGAAAAAATTGCAAGACACTTTCAAACCGCCGCCCAATTCCTTGCTGAATTTGCCCGCCGGGCATAGGAAGTCGTATGAGTTGCACGGGATCTTAGAAAAGCGCGATGAGTTGAATCGAAGGGCATAGGCGTGAACCTAAAGAGCGCCGCCAAGACGATTCGCTGAATGATGTTTTTTAGGTTAACGCTTATGGGATCGAAGGGGAGGCGAGTTAAATTTCCGCTCTGCTGATTTGATCGTGGTTGTAAAATCACACTAGAAAATTCCCAATTTCCGCACTTATAAAAAAATTCGCTAGAATTTTGGTTCCAACGGTCATAATCCATAGAGATTAAAACCTCTACACTAACTAGTTTTTCGTGAATTTCATTTTAAAATACAATAAGGAGCGATTTTTTCCGGCTATGGGGATATTAGTGGCAGTTGTCACGAGTGTATCGTTGAACGGAGCGATCTATTACGTGAGCCCCACTGGAAACAACAACAACAATGGCACGAGCACCGCATCCCCATGGCAGACGCTGGCCAAGGTGAATAGTCAGGTATTGCAACCAGCCGATGTGGTCAGATTTCTCGGAGGAGCGACATTTAGCGGCACTTTGGTGGCAAACCACAGCGGCACCTTGGCGAGCCCGATCACATATAACAGTTATGGAACAGGCGTGGCGACGATTAGTTCTGGCAACGCCGGGGGACTCATCGCCTCCGGCAGCCAGCACCTCCGCTTCATGCAGCTCAATTTCACCGGCAGTGGCTACACGACGAACACGGCGGTGGGCATGTTCTTTAATTGCAACACGACGAGCCAAAAATCGAATATCCTCATCGATCAAGTCAAAGTCTCGGGCTATGGCTCGTTTGGAATCCATTTTTTGCCGAAATTTAGAAATACCTCTGAGTTTGGTTACTCAAATGTGGTGATTTCCAATGTTGAGTCATTTGATAATAAAGACTCTGGCTTAGAGGTGCAGACAGCTATGAAAAATACTGCCACCTACAGTCACTCAAATGTGACGGTGCGCGACTCAAAATTTTATCGCAACCGCGGCTTCAATACTCCTAACAGTTCTGGTAATGGCATTCGTCTCGCGGATGTCAATGGGGCGTTGATTGAACGCTGCGTGGCATTTCAAAATGGCTTGGAGTGCACGGCGACGGGTGGCGGGCCGATTGGCATTTGGTCATGGGATAGCAACAATGTGAATATCCAATTTTGCGAGGCTTATGAAAATGGCAACGCGGGCCTATGGGACGGAGGTGGCTTTGATATCGATGGTGGCAATACTCATTGCATCATTCAGTATTGCTACAGCCACAATAACTCGGGCGCTGGCTACTTGATTGCCCAATACGAAGGGACAAATCGTCCGATGGATCATAACATCATCCGTTATAATTTAAGCGTAAATGACGCGAAGGACGGAGTGGCAAGAAATCAAGGCTCCATCCACATTTGGAATGCCTCTGGCAATGCGCCATCCGCCGTGCAAAACACATTGATTTATGGCAATACCGTTTATCAGGCGGTCGGGCCAGATGCGTTTCGAACAGCGGACGCAGCGACGACGAATACCCGCGTTTTTAACAATATTTTCATGGCGGCGAATAGCAAAGCAGTGGCGCGCGTGCAAACCACGGCGGGCATTTCCATGCACTCCAATCTTTACTGGGGAAGCAATGGCAACTTGGGTGTATCCTGGGGTGGGCAAAATGTGACCTCTCTCGCGGCGTTCCGCAGTCTGGGCCAAGAAATCATGAACTCGGTGCCAACTGGCGTGCATGCGGATCCTCAATTTGTGAACCCCGGCTCCATGCTCACTTTTCAGGATGCGGCGGCCATGGCGGCGTGGAATGCCTACCAGATTTCAACGCAATCGCCGGCCATCGATGCGGGACTAAATGTGCCTGGATATGTTGGGGCAACGACTGGAACCAACCCAGCGATCAGCCATCCAGGAGCGCGCGATTTTTTTGGAAACACAATTCCTCGTGGAGGATTTTATGACATCGGCGCATTTGAGCAAGCGCCTCAGTTGCCCACGATTCTCGCCAATCAACAATTCACGATGCGCGAGAATGAGGCCTTCACTGGCCAATTAGTGGCAAGCGGGGCACCCACCTCGTGGATGATCAATTCTGGTCAATTGCCGCTAGGGCTAAGTTTGCAAGCAAACACGGGCATCATATCGGGCACGCCGGCGGCTCTTGGGATCTACGCGGTTTCACTAACAGCTTCTAACGGTTTGGGTGCTTCCTTACCGCAATCGGTGAGTTTCGAGGTTTTGCCGAGCTTGCCGATGTTGCTCACGGGAGCGGCTTCTGGAAGTTCCGCTTGGGCGAGTAGTTCACAATGGGACTTTGGCAAAGCCATTGATGGCTTGACGTCGAATTTCTTCGCGCCAGAAGGCCCGAACTCCTTCGTGCAAATCGCGCGAAATCTAAGTGATGCCAGAGTCACCATGATTCGGTATTTTCCAAGAAGTGGCTTCGAGGCACGTATGAGCGGCGCGGTCTTTCAGGGATCGAATGACCTCGTGAATTGGAGCAGTTTACACACAGTTGTCAGCACGCCAGCGCTCCGGTGGCATGAAGTGGATGTCACCCACGACGGCACATTCCGGTATTTGCGCTACCTTCACCCGAGTTTAGGTGATGCCGCGGAAGTGGAATTCCGTGGGTCCATCCAAACCAATAGTCTCACGGGAATTCAGCAATTTCGCGCCGATATGAATTTGGCCCCCGATGGTTCCCAAGACCGGCTCGAACCCGGCGCAGATGGGGTGTCCAATTTACTGAAATACGCATTTAATCTGATTGGCACTGGGCTAGGCCAAACCCAACAGTTAGATCAACCTAACAACACGGTCTGGGAAGAGGGGAAATTGGCTGGCTTGCCCAGAGTGTCGTTGGTTGAGAGTGGAAAATGGCAGATTGATTATATCCGGCGCAAAGTGGCAGGGATGCCTGGCATTCGTTATGAAGTGGAATTTTCAAAAACACTTCAACAAGCCGAGTGGTTGTTAGAGCCTGCGGTGGTTGAGATAGTTACTTCACTGAATGCTTCAATCGAGCGTGTTTCACTGGTCATGACCACGGAGGATTTGGCATGTTTTTTCAGAATTCGTGTGGTTGCAGAATAGCTGAGGTGGCAACAAAAAGATTGGAGTCAATCATAACGGTAAGCAGTTTGTCACTCCTCGGCTGCCTGTGACGACTTGTCCATCAATTCCGTCGCTATCGCCCGCTGTGCCGTTACTTGTGCCGCTGCAATGAATCAATGAATCACTTGAAGCGCATTGATTCCGCGATTTTTCCCACTTAAACCAACCACGGACGCAACCACATAAAAAATGCCAATCCGGCAGAATTTTTACGGAATGCGATTTTCGCTTGGCCCAAAAAAATCCATCATGGCTCTGAAGATATGCAAATTCACACACCGGGAAAGGCGATTGCATCGCGTTTTTTTGCCCAGCGTTCTTCGGGACTGGCGCGCATGATTTCCAGCGCGGCAAAGTGGGCTTCGACATCGCGTGGA
>RDZR01000101.1 GCA_004294095.1 Verrucomicrobiota bacterium | reverse complement strand
TCTTGGTGGATAATTATCTTCTTCACTTGAAGCTCTTTAAGAGAATTTGAGATATGACGCGTATGAATCACTAACAGCTTTTATGAAATTTCACCTATTATCTCTGCCGCCTATTTTCTTGAGTTCAATTCTGATGGCGCAAGAGGTTTGGAAGCCATTATTCGATGGAAAAACTTTAGACGGATGGGTGCAGCGCGGAGGGGATGCCCTTTATCGAGTTGAAGAGGGTGCGATTGTCGGCACCTCCAAACTCGAAACTCCTAACAGTTTTCTTTGCACGGTAGAAACTTACTCGAATTTCATTCTCGAGTATGAATTCAAAATTGATTCCTTGCTCAACTCTGGTGTGCAATTTCGCAGTGCAGTTGCGGATGTGGACATCACCATTCCTTTTGCTGGCAAGGAAATCCGCATTCCGAAGGGCATCGTCTATGGCTACCAATCTGAGATTGACCCAGAAGAGACTCGCGACCGCTGGTGGACGGCTGGCGTCTTCGATGAAGCCCGGCGCGGTTGGTTATTTCCCGGGCCAATGGGCGGCAATGCAGCAGAGTTTTCCAAAAACGGCAAAGCGATCTATCAGAAAGATGTTTGGAATCACGTGCGGATTGAGGCGATTGGGCCCGCCATCCGCACCGCGCTCAATGGCAAGCCGAGGGTGGACATGGTTGATTTTCTAACACCTTCCGGATTCATCGCGTTGCAAGTTCACTCGATTTCCAATGAGGCGCACAAGGACGGCACCGAGGTGCGATGGAAAAATCTGCGAATCCAAGAAGTCGAGCCACAGCCCAACGCGCTCAGTGCGATCGAGCAAGCGGCCGGATGGAAATTGCTATGGGACGGGAAAACCAGCGATGGTTGGAGAAGTGCCAAGGGCGATGCCTTTCCAAGTGCCGGATGGGAAATCAAAGATGGCAACCTTACGATCCACGAAACGGGTGGGGGAGAATCCGCTGCGGCAGGGGACATCATCACGCGCGAAAAATTTACCGATTTTGAGTTGCAGCTAGAATTTAAAATCACTGCCGGTGCAAATAGTGGGATCAAAATTTTCGTCGATCCTGAGCTCAACAAAGGCTCGGGATCATCGATTGGCCCGGAATTTCAAATCCTTGATGATGCCAAGCATCCCGATGCGAAATTGGGCCGCGATGGCAACCGAACTGTTGGTTCACTCTATGACATGATTCCTGCACCTTCGGACAAGCAAGTTCAGCCTGTTGGTGAGTGGAATCACGCCCGCATTCGTGCCGAGAAAATGCGCATCACGTTTTGGCTCAATGGCCGCGAGACCTTATCGATTGTTCGCGGTTCGCAAGAATGGAAAGACTGGGTCGCTAAAAGCAAATACACGATTTGGCCGGCTTTTGGCGAGTTGCCTGAAGGTCACATCTTGTTGCAAGACCACGGCAATGAAACGTCTTTCCGCAGTATCAAACTGTTAGATCTAGTAGAAAAAGCGCAGTGATTATTTCATCGCTGTTAGAATCTGCTCAGTGAGCACTTGCACCAAGCGCTCTGCTTCGGGATCAAGTGCAGTTTGGCTCTGATTCGCAGAGGCTTTGCCATCGCCGATGTTGCAGACGGTGCCCGGTTGAAATCCGGCGTTGTCGCAAAGTTGGCACTCAGTCCAGGTGGAACGTTTATCATCCATGCCGAGTGTTTTGCGCAGCTCGATGAGTTCTTTCGCTTGGCCGCCGGTGATGGTGAGTAATTTGCCACCGTTGAGCTGAGATGCGACCCACACGGTCTTGCAATAGGACTCCACATTCTCCATTTTCCAATACGCATCTTCAATGTCTTTGCCCCAAGTGATCACGCCGTGATTGACCATCAGCACCGCCATGTGATCAACTGCAGCATTGCCGACCACTTCCGCATTGGCCGGAGATCCCGGCGTGCGATATTCTGCTAGACCAATTTGGCCGAGAAAAACTTCCGCTTCCGGAATCATGCAAGTTGGCGGCTGCACGCCTGCAACCGCAAACGCCGTGCCGTGCGGAGGATGAGCATGACAGCATGCCTTCGCCTTTGGTTGGCGCTTCATGATCGCCAAGTGCGTCATGCATTCTGAAGTGCGCTTAAATTTGCCAGCGAGTTGCTTGCCTTCCAGATCCACGAGGCACATTTGTTCCACGGTCATGAATCCTTTGGAAACCAACGTCGGTGTGCAAAGCACCAAGTTATCGCCTACGCGGATGGTAAGATTTCCACCATTGCCGTCCGTATATTCGCGGGCCCACATGCGTTTGCCGATGTCCACCATGCGTTCCTTGAGTTCCACAATCGCCGGTGAGTGGAAAAATGCCTGAATTTCTGCATCGGATTTTGGATCGCTACCCGGTTTCCAATTAAACTCATAGTCCGGTAAAATCGGCTCTGCGAATGCTGCGGCAGGTGTAGAAGTGTGGGCTGTTAGAGAAGTTGGGCCCGCACGGAAAAGATCTTTCGCCGAAGGTGTTAGAATAATGCCCTTGGGAAGATCTTTGATGGATTTTCCGGCGCGAAGGTGGGCTTCGGCATCCGCAGCGGTGAAGACGTTATTTTTCATAAATTATAAATCGTTAGATGGCTTGCCCAGCCAGCGATGTGGTGGGCGGCTGATAGAAAATGGAATCAAAAATCGCGACGGTGATCGCATCGATCGGGATGGGATGATCGAACGGAGCCATCGCTTCTGCGCCCTCGACGATGCCGACTACATCGCCCTCGCCCGCGCCGAGTGAGTCGTAGGTGACGAGTGAAAATTCTTTGGAAACGACAGCGTCGGTATTGCAGGCATCATTCATGCGCGAGCTGTCTAACGGACTCACCAATAACCAGCGGCCACCTTTGAAAGATGGATCTTGCAGGTTGAGAGTGATTCTTCCGATGACTTGGGCGATGCGCATGTTAGAAAGTGGATGCTCGTGAGTTGATCAATCAATCACTCCTTGGATAAAATTTCTGATAGGTGACTTGGGATCGTGCACGACGTTTCTCGCAGCGGTGCCGTCCGTGGAGATGAAAACTTTCGAGTGCATGCCCGCGCCGTAAAGATCGATCGCGACCATTGGCGCGCCCGCCAGTTTTCCATCTGCATCAATCGTCTGGCACAGCAGCATTTTTTGGCCTGCCAACGATGGATGGCAGTGGCTGCTGACGGCATGGCCGACGACTTGAGCGTGAATCATAAAAAATCAGTTAGATGATGCGTAAATTTTCCACCAACACACAACGCCGGATGCGTGTGAACGTCTTCGGCGTGGTGATTCCTTCGCCCGTTGTCGTCGCGATCGAGTAAGAAAGGTAACCTTCGCCACCTAGGCCGAGGCCAGCCACAGAAGCACCATTTTTCACGAAGATGGTGGTGTCCATTTCTTTGGCCATCGCCGTCATGTGATCCACATCCTTGGTATGAATGATCGCGGAATGGCGGTAGTTGTGCTCTGCGCGCTTCGCTTCGCGCACGGCGGTGGCGAAGTCCGGCACAGAGACGATCGGCATCATCGGCATCATTTGCTCTTCTTGCACGAAGGCATGATCTGCGTCCGTTTCGGCAAAGAGCAATGGAGTGCCTGCGGCGACTGTTGCGCCAGCATGTTGCGCGAGCTTGTCTGGTCCTGCACCCACGAGTGCGCGATTCACCGATGCATGAGAACATCCGCCGCCTTCTCCGGGTTTAAAAGTAAACGCCGCTTGAGTCAGTTTTTCTAACTGTTGGGCATTGAGGCGCGAGGCTCCTGCCTTTTGCATTTCTTCCATGAAGCGGTTGAAAACCGAGCCGATCACGAACACCGCTTTCTCGCCGATGCATAATAAATTATTATCAAACGCTCCACCCTCGATCACGTTGCGAGCGGCGCGTGCGAGGTCTGCCGTTTCATCCACGACGACGACAGGATTGCCCGGCCCAGCACAAATCGCACGCTTGCCGGACTTCATCGCGGCATTGACCACTCCTGGGCCGCCGGTGATGGCGAGCAAGGCGATGTGTGGATTTTTGCAGAGTAAATCAAATGATTCGAGCGTTGGGCTCTCGATGGTGGTGATCAGATTTTGAATGCCAAGCTCGCGGCGAATCGCCTCGTTATACGCTTGCACCGCCATGGCCGCGCTACGTGCACCGCCCGGATGTGGGTTGAAAACGATCGCATTGCCGGCGGCCACCATATTGATCACATTGCCCGTAAGAGTCGGCACCGAATGCGTCACTGGCAAAATGGCTCCAATCACGCCAAACGGCGCGTATTCTTCGAGTGTGATTCCACCATCGCCGCTCATCGCATCGGGACGCAGCCACTCGGTGCCGGGAACGTTTTTGGTGATTTGTAATTTTGCGATCTTGTGGTCCAAGCGCCCGATTTTGGTTTCTTCCATCTCGAAGCGTCCCCATGGCTCGGCCTGGCTCACCGCCATGGTTTTGACGATTTCTATCACGCGAGCACGTCCAGCAACGCCTAGCTTTCTGAGCTGAAGGTGCGCATCATGAGCCGCTTCCGCAGCTTTATCCACGCAGGTGAAGACGCCGGATTTTCCTGCTTCTCCCGGGCAGCCGCAGCCACATGAGGATGCTGGCTTTGCCGCTGCGGGTTGATTGTTAGAAACCGGTGAAGCCTGCGTTTGGGCCAAGCGTGCGACGACGGATTCGACCACGGAGCGCAGTGTTTCTTGATCAAGAGTTTTCATTTCAAATACAATCTAACAAATAGGTTCGATAGGGTTAGCCGCCTTTGTAGAGCGTCTTTCCGAGCACTTCCACGCGGTCCACAATTGCCACAATCGCAGCATCCACCGGCACTTGCTTGAGGCCATGAGCGGCTCGTGCAGAACTACCTTGGCAGAACATCACCAACTCACCTTCGCCAGCGCCCACCGTATCAATGGCGACGATCGTATTCTGCCCATTCTTAAATTGGGATGGATTCTGATCATCGACGAGCTTCGGCCTGAGCAGCAACAATTTTCTGCCCACCATCGTTTCGTCTTTTTTGGTCGAAACGATCTGCCCTATGACTTCTGCTAGATACATGAGTGTGTGGAAAAAATGCTGAGTAACCTCCTGAATCTAACTGATAGATAGCAGGCGTTGATGCAGCGTGATTATTTACGTGGGGCGCGGCCTGCGGCACTGCTGTCTTTTGGCAAAATGGCATCAATCGCCTCATCTGGGCGGGCAATGACATGAGCGCTGACGACTTCGCCTGAGTCCGATGCGGCTGCGGCGCCCGCATCGAGTGCGGCTTTGACGGCGGCGACATCGCCAACCACCACTGCATTGCAAAGGGCATTGCCCACTTGGTGCATAGGTCCAGCGAGTTCCACATTTGCGGATTTGAGCATCGCATCCACGCCTACGACGAGGCAGGCGAGCCCGCGGGTTTCAAGAAGTCCAATTGCTTGTTTGGCCATAATTTTTTTCTGTTAGTGTGATAGAGTTGATTAATTTTTCTGATAGGAAAGTTTGCGAAAGACTTCGCGAGCGAGCACCAGTTCCTCATTGGCTGGGATCACCAAGATGCGAGCAAGTGAATCGCCATCGCTAATGGTCGCTTCGGTGGCAAGGCAGGCGGAATTTTTGGAAGGATCTAACATGATTCCGAAATTTTCCAACCCATGGCAAACTGCTGCACGCAGCCCAGGGCCATTTTCGCCAATGCCGGCCGTGAAGACCAGTGCATCAAGGCCGCCGAGTTCGAGTTGAAACGCACCGATCCAGTGGCGGATCGAGTGGACGAGGGCATCGATTGCAAGCTGTGCATCGGCATTTCCTTGGCTCGCGGCAGCATTCACATCGCGGATGTCGTTCGAGATTCCGGAAAGCCCGAGCAAGCCGGCTTGTTTGGTAAGTTGCCGCTCCGCTTCGTCCAGTGAGATGCCGAGCGTGCGCATCGCGTAGGGGATGGCACCTGAATCGAGATCGCCCACGCGGTTATTCTGCGGTAGGCCGCTTTGTGGGGAAAATCCCATACTGGTGCCGATCGCCACTCCATTGAGAATGCCGGTGACAGAGCTGGAGCCGCCGAGGTGGCAAGAAATCACGCGCAACGGCTTGCCCGCGATTGGCTTCGGCCCATCTAAATACAAGCGGCGCACACCATCGGCCACATCTTCTCTGTCGCATAACTCAGCTGAGCGTTCTGCGATAAATTTATGGCTCGCGCCGTGGAAACCGTAGCGGCGGATGCCGATATCTCGCCATGCTTTGGGCAAGGCATAGACTTGTCCGGCTGGCGTTGCCCATTGGTAGAACGCCGTTTCAAAGAGCGCGACTCGGGTGGCTTTTGGCAAAATTTTCGCAAATTGCCGAATGCCCGCCGCGTAGGGTGGATTGTGTGCTGGAGCCACCGCGGTGAAGTCCTCCAATGCTTGAATGGCCGCCTCATCGGCGATCACGCAACCACTTAAATTTTTACCGAGAACCGTCTTGAATGCGACGGCATCAATCTCGCTTAAATCCGCAATGTGTCCTTCACTCTGGAGCTTAGAAAGTGCGTCTTCAATTACTGTGCCGTGATCTTCCACCCGCTCATAGCCGCCCTTGGCCAAGACCTCGCCACCGTGCTCATCCATCAGGAAAAGCCGATACTTAAATGAGGTCGAACCCAGATTGGCGACGAGGATGCGCATGTTAGATTTTGGGAAAAAATCGAAGATCGTGTGCGATCAGCTCAACCAGCTTCCAAGTTTTGAGAGATCATCATGAGGGCGGGGGATCACTTGCACGGAAGTCACCGTGCCGATGTTCGATGCAGCGGCTGCCGCGGCATCGAGGCCGGCTTTGACGGCTGCGACGTCACCCGTGAAAAATCCAGTGACCAAGCCGGAACCAATTTTGTCCCAACCTGTCATTTTGATGTCTGCTGCTTTGAGTGCTGCGTCTGAGGCTTCGACCAAGGCGATGAAGCCTTTGGTTTCAATAATGCCGATTGCTTGTTTAGCCATAAAATTGGATTGTTAGAAATGTTAGATGTGAGGTTATGCGATGCCGAATTGGCTCAATAAATCGTTGTGCGGACGAGCGATCACGTGGGACGAGACAAGCTCGCCGACGCGCCCCGCGGCATCTGCTCCAGCGTCAACGGCTGCTTTGACGCTACCGACATCGCCTTTGACAATTACGGTTAGAAAACCGCCGCCCGTTTGGACTTGTTTAATCAATGTGACGTTGGCGGCTTTTGCCATCGCGTCGGTTGCTTCGACGCTGCCGACGAAGCCTTTTGTTTCTATCATGCCGAGTGCTGTGCTCATAGGATTAGTGGATTGGAATTTAGATCAGTTGTTAGATTTTAAGAAAGTAATTCGCAAAAAGTGTTAGGCTTGAGTCCGCAGGCGTTGCCTTCGTCCGTATCGATGTGGACTTCTAACTTAAAGCTAGGATCCACGCGAACGACGAGCCGCTCGAAGGTCATGCTCAGTGGGCCGTGCACGCGGAGCTTCATTTCTTGGAGGTGCTTGACTTGATAGAAAGCGGCATCTTCCGGATGCATGTGCACATGCGGTTGCGCGCGGATGACGCCTTCATGAAGTTGAAAATATCCATGCGGCCCCATCAACATGCAGCCCGGTGTGCCAGCGACATCCCCGGACATTCTAACAGGAATATCAAAGCCCAAGGCAATGGCATCCGTGTAGGCGAGTTCAATCTGATTGAGGCTCCGGCAGGGCCCTAAAATGCGCAGATTGGAAATGATGCGGCTCCGCGGCCCGATGAGCGTGACGGATTCTTGCGCGGCAAATTGGCCATGCTGATAGAGCTCTTTCATCGGGCGCAGTTGATGGCCTGGGCCAAAAAGTGCTTCCACAGCTTCTTGAGTTAGATGGCAGTGGCGCGCAGATATATTGACTAACAACGCATTTGGCGCCTTTGAGGCCGATGGCAAAGCAAGTCCAAGGCGAGCATAAACTTGCTCGCGAACCATGTGTTCAATCACGGCTCGGGGCGTCGTTGAGGTAATCGGTAAAGCCATTACGAGTTTTGTTTCGTTGGTTTTAGTTGACAAGTCAACCATTATTTCCAAATTTAACCAAAGAAACAAAGATTTTCCCATTTTGGAAGTTTGGATTTTCAATTTTACCGTAAAAATTCTCGATGTTAGCAATTGAGCGCCAGCGCCAGATATTGAATTTGCTGCAACCAAGCGGTGCCTTGCGGACGACGGATGTGGCCTCGTTGCTCGGCGTGACGGATGAGACGGTGCGTAAAGATTTTGAAATTCTTGAGAAGCGTGGGCAATTGGTGCGCACGCACGGTGGAGTCAGCCACGTTGAGCGCAGCCGTGAGGAATTGCCATTTACCGAGCGGCAGGCGATTCGCAGAGAGGAAAAACAAGCGATTGCGCGAGTTGCGGCGAGCCGCATTCAAGCTCATGAGACATTATTTTTGGATGCCAGTTCCACGGTGCTAACGCTCACCGAGTATTTGCCCGATTTGCCGCTGACGATTTTAACCAATGCGTTGCAGATTTTCACAGCGTTGGCGGGCCGCCCGAAGATCGAATTGATTTGCACGGGCGGTTTATTTGAAGCGCGCTCGCATTCATTTATCGGCCTCACCGCTGAAAAATCACTCCAGCGTTATCACATTGATCGGATGTTTTTTTCCGGCAATGGGATCGATCTCCAGCGCGGCATCAGCGAGCGAAATTCGCGGCAAGCGGCATTCAAAGAACGCGTGGTCGCCATCGCAGAAGATGTGGTTTTTCTAGCAGATCACTCAAAATTCGGGCAGAAAGCCGCGTTTTATTTTGCCAATCTTGATGAAATAAGCTGCGTGGTCACCGATGCTGCGGCGGACCCAGACTTTGTCTATCAGTTAGAAAATCGGGGCATCGAAGTGATGGCTCCCAAGCGTGATTGATTTGAATTGTTAGATGATAAGGAAATTATTTTCCCCAAGCTTCTAACAATGTTTTTGCCATCACAGATGGGGTTTCCGCCACGGCGATGCCACATTCAGCGAGGATGCGCTTTTTGGCCTGGGCGGTATCTTCTTCGCCACCAACGATGGCACCGGCATGACCCATGCGGCGGCCTGGAGGAGCTGTGGCACCGGCGATGAATCCAGCGATTGGCTTCTTGCAGTGATCCTTCGCCCAACGCGCGGCTTCCACTTCGGCGTTGCCGCCGATTTCACCGATCATGATGATGGCTTCGGTCTCGGGGTCTTGATTGAACATTTCTAACACTTCGAGGTGATTGGTGCCGTTGATGGGATCACCCCCGATGCCGACGCAGGTGCTCTGGCCGTAGCCGAGTTGCGTCAATTGGAAAACTGCCTCGTAAGTGAGTGTGCCCGAGCGGGAAACAACGCCCACATTTCCACGCCGGTGGATGTAACCCGGCGCGATGCCAATTCTGCAGCCGCCGTGAGATTTCTCGCCGAGGCCGGGAGTGACGATGCCCGGGCAGTTAGGCCCGATGAGGCGCGAGCTGGAATTTTGCAGCGCGGCTTTTACGCGCATCATGTCCATCACGGGAATCCCTTCGGTGATGCAAACGATGAGGGCCACGCCTGCATCTGCAGCCTCAAGAATGGCATCCGCGGCAAAGGCGGGCGGCACAAAAATGGCGGATGCGGTCGCTCCCGTTTCTTGGACTGCTTGGGAAACGGTATCAAAGATCGGCACTTTTTCTTCAAACAGCTTGCCGCCTTTTCCGGGAGTGACACCGGCGACGAGTTGCGTGCCGTATGCGAGTGAGAGCGATGCATGGCGTGCTCCAAAACTGCCGGTGATGCCCTGCACGAGAAGCTTGGTGGATGAATCAACAAGAATGGCCATAAAAATTGTTAGAAAATGTTAGATTAGAAAAGTTTACAAAAGTGTTAGATCAGTCCGGCTTTCAAGAAACGGCGGCGACGATTTTTTTTGCGCCATCAGCCATATCGTCTGCGGTGACGATTTGCAGGCCGGAGCTCGAGAGGGTGGCTTTTCCCATTTCCACATTATTGCCTTCGAGGCGGACAACGAGTGGGATTGGCAAGCCCGTTTCCTTCACCGCACTCACCACTCCTTCAGCGATCACATTGCAATCCATGATGCCTCCGAAAATGTTGATTAAGATGCCTTTGACGTTTGGATCCCCGAGGATGATTTTGAACGCAGCGGAAACTTGCTCTTTGGAAGCACCACCGCCGACGTCGAGGAAATTGGCAGGCTCCCCGCCGTAAGTTTTGATGATGTCCATCGTCGCCATCGCGAGGCCCGCGCCGTTGACGAGGCAGGCGATATTTCCATCGAGGCCGATGTAGTTAAGATCGTATTCGGAGGCGGCGACCTCGCGCGGATCTTCCTCGCTCTTATCGCGCATGGCGACGATTTCTGGGTGGCGATAGAGCGCATTATCGTCAAAGCCGAATTTGGCATCGAGCGCGAGCACGCGGCCATCGGGCGTGGTGACGAGCGGATTGATTTCCACCATCGCGCAATCGCAACTGACAAATAAGCGGTAAAGATTTCCTAACAGTTTGCCAAATTGCTTGGCAACATCACCGGTCATGCCAAGGGCAGCGCAGAGTTTCCGCACTTCGTATGGCTGGAGGCCTAACAGCGGATGGACAAACTGGCGGATGATTTTTTCTGGTGTGTTGTGAGCGACGTCTTCGATGCTCATGCCGCCTTCGGTGGAGGCGACGATCACCGGGCGGCATGTCGCGCGGTCCATCAAAATGGCGAGGTAGTATTCGTGAGTGATGTCCACCGCCTCGGCGATCATCACTTTGCTGACTAATTTCCCGGCCTCGCCCGTTTGAATGGTGACGAGTGTTTGGTTGAGCATTTTGCCGGCAAATTCCTCGGCCTGCTCGGGAGACTCGATGAGATGCACGCCGCCTTTGAAGCCGTTGGTGAAGTGGCCTTTCCCACGGCCACCCGCGTGGACTTGGGCCTTGATGACGAGCTTGGAACCGCTGAATTGGCGTGCGGCTTCGGCAGCTTCTTGAGGGGTGCTGGCGACTTTTCCGACGGGGCTTGGCACTTGATAGAGATCGAAGAGTTCCTTTGCTTGGTATTCGTGAATGTTCATAAGAAAATTGAGACGGCTCTGCGGCGGCAGAGGCTAGTAGTGAGTGAGAGGTGGGGTCAAGGCAGCGAATGATTTTATTTTTTGAAAATCGCTACGTCGCCGCGCTGCGAGTGAGGAAGCAAGAATCGGGCTTTGACGTGAGATGGATGCTGGTCCATTTTCGCCGTGAGATGGCCTTTGCCGATGTGTTTGCAGAAATGATGGAGAATCCGACGCCGCGCATGCGCCGCTTGGAGCAGTTGTTAGAAAATCGATCGGCGGCGGAATTTGAGCAACAAGCGGGGCAAGCGCAGCTCATCACGCGGCGGAATTTTGGCAAGACGATGCGGTTGTTTGCGCCGCTGTATGTTTCCAACGAGTGCGTGAATAACTGCCAGTATTGTGGTTTTTCGAGGGATTCTGGGATTTTGCGAACCACACTGACCGTGGAGCAGGTGGTGACGGAGGCGAAATTTTTGCACGATCAGGGATTTCGCAACATTCTGTTAGTGGCGGGTGAGCACCCGAAATTTGTCTCGGAGGGATATTTGCAAAAATGTTTGGATGCGCTGAAATCTTGGGTTCCGACTTTGGCACTCGAAGTCGGGCCGATGGAGCATCCGCAATACCAGGAAATGGTCCATCACGGCGCGGAAGGATTGGTCGTTTATCAGGAGACTTATCACCGTGAGACCTATCAGACATTGCATACGGCGGGGCCGAAAAAGCATTTTGATTGGCGATTGAATTGTCCTGAGCGGGCCTATGCCGCGGGTTTCCGGCGGATTGGAGTGGGCGCGCTGTTTGGTCTCGCGAATTGGCGATTCGAGGCGATGGCGCTTTGTGCGCATTTGGATTATTTGTATAAAAATTGTTGGAAGGCGCAATTCACCGTGGCGTTCCCACGGATGCGTCCGTATGCGGGAAATTACCAATACCAGCCCGATCCTGAGCGCACGTTGCCGGACCGAGCATTGGTGCAATTGATCACCGCCTTTCGCATTCTTTTCCCACAGATAGGCATCGTTTTGTCCACGCGTGAGCCGAGCGCATTTCGCGATGCAGTCGCTCCGTTGGGCATCACCCACATGTCGGCTGGAGCGCGCACAGAGCCCGGCGGCTACACTGGCGCGGGCAGTGATGATTTGCATCTGACTGTCCGCGGGCGGCGGGTGGAGTTAGAAACAAAGACCGCTGGGCAAAAAGCGACAGAGCAATTTCAGATACACGATCAACGATCGATGCAGGAAATTGCAGCGATGCTGAGGCGGCAGGGGATCGATCCGATTTGGAAAGATTGGGATCCGGCACTTCTTGCCGCGCCTGAGGAATCGCTTTTTTTTGTGAATCAAAGCTAGACGTGCGCAAGCAGACTGGCCTAAGTTCCGCGCGCCTTCAATAATGCCGCTGTGGTGGAATGGTAGACACTGCAGACTTAAAATCTGTTGGGAGTTATCCCGTGCCGGTTCGAGTCCGGCCAGCGGTATGGTGGCTTTAATAGGAAACCCAACGGCCGCATCGTCACCCGAAGCGTCACGGTCAATCGCCGTCTCGACTGGATGGATAGCGAGATACGCAGGAAATGGCGCGACTTCCGCAGCCTCCCAAAGAAACGCCGCCGCGCCATGCTCGACCTCACCTACCGCGATTCTTGACTCTCCCTAACTTGATCGGCGACGATACTCTAACAAAATGGAGATTGACATCACTTCGCAGTTTTGTCATGCGTCAGAACAACCCTGTTAGAAATCAAATCATGAAACCGCTCTCCGCTCTCCACTCTCCACTCTCCACTCTCCACTCTCCACTCTCCACTCTCCGCTGTTAACGCTGCTGATTCTGCAAGCAATCTCTAGCAGCCAAGCCCAAGAAACCCTAGCCACCGATGCCATGGGCAAGCAACGCATCATCTACGATATGGATCGCGACGGTTGGGATGATTTCTGGTGCGCCTTGTATCCCGAGATCAAACATCGCGATGCACAGATCGATAGCGATGGCGATCAACTGAGCGACTATCAAGAGATGTTGATGTGGCGAGATCCCTTCGTTGCAGAACCAATGTCAGAAGAGCAGACGGCCGAAGAAATTCTAGCCAATCAGCAACAAGCCGATTCCGATAGGGCAGCGGCACTGGAAGTAGCAAAGCGTCTATGGCCAGAACGTTCCGCCAAGTTAGCGGAGTATTTGCAACCGACTTTTGAGGCAGGCAAAGAAGCTGCGGATCCTGACTTTGTCAGAAATGACAATCAAGTCGTCCGTGCAAGACTCCTCGCCCGGCGCAACAAGGCCGCGACGGATCGAGCGAAGACAGAAGCCGAGCTTGACCGCATTGCGGCCAAGCATGGAGTGCGGCGCTTCGATGAGAAGGGGACTTTGGTGGGGGAGAGCGAACAGGGGCCGATCTTCATGTCTTCGCAAGATGCGTTGGCTGCGAATTCGATCTCGGTGGATGACCTGTGGCCTGCGGGTTTGCATTCTTGGCAGAATACCAGCCTTTCTCGGAACCTGACAGGCGCGGGGATTCGTGCTTCCATCTGGGAGGCTAACGCTTCGGATGGAACGGCAGGGATTCGC
>RDZR01000100.1 GCA_004294095.1 Verrucomicrobiota bacterium | reverse complement strand
AAATAGCACTCCGCCGGTGGCTCCATAAAGACAGGTGTTGCCGCAGATGGTATTGGCCGCTGCTTCAAAGCCGGCACCGTCCGTGACGCGCAGCGCAATCGCACCGCCGCTCATGCCTTTTCCAACGTAGTCATTGGCTTCGCCAAAAAGTTCCAAATGCACACCATTGACCAAAAAGCAGCCGAACGATTGGCCTGCGGAGCCGCGGCAAATGATCTTGATTGAGTCTTTGACCAAGCCGGCCTGGCCATAGACTTCCGCAATCCGTCCGGATAGGCGGGTGCCGATGTTGCGATCCGTATTGACCACATCGTAGCGCAGTTCGGGCGCGGCGCGGTCCGGCAGCATGCGAAGTGCCTGCAATTGGCTAGCCGTCACGGAGCCTAATCCATATTCTGGGCTGGCCTCTGGATCGGTGCCGAGCAGCGCTTTTTCCAAATCCGCGAGAATTTGCAAATCCAGTGCTTTAGGTGCCAGACCATCATTGCGTGTTTTTGTGCAAATACGGGAAATTTCATCCACGGAGCGTCCCGTTTGTGCGGCCAATTCCGGCACCACGTCTTTCAGCAATGGCCGAAGATCCAAGGTATTTGCCTTCGGGTGGCCGGGAACTTCACGTTGCACTAAAAATTCGGTGCGCCCGATCAATTCATCCAGCGAGTGCACTCCCAATTCTGCCATGATTTCCCGCGCTTCTTGGGCGACGGCATCAAAGTAGTTAATCACCATTTCGGGAGTTCCTTTGAACTTTGCTCGGAACTTCGGATTCGTCGTCGCAATGCCCACTGGACAGGTGTTGAGATGGCATTTGCGCACATAAACGCAGCCCATCGCAATCATCGCCGTGGTGCCAAAATTAAATTGTTCCGCTCCTAAAATGGCCGCAATCACCACATCCCGCCCGTTGCGGATGCCGCCGTCGGTGCGGAGCAGCACGCGATCTCGCAAATTGTTGATCAGCAACGTCTGCTGTGCCTCAGCAAGGCCCAATTCCCATGGCGAACCTGCATGTTTGGTCGATGAAAGTGGCGAGGCACCGGTTCCTCCTTCATGGCCGGAAATTAAAATATTGTCCGCAGAGGCCTTCGCGCAACCCGCCGCAACGGTGCCAACTCCGGCCTCAGCCACCAATTTCACCGTCACCCGGGCCTGTGGGTTGACTTCTTTGAGGTCGTGAATCAACTGCGCTAAATCCTCAATGCTGTAAATATCGTGATGGGGCGGGGGAGAAATCAATTGCACGCCGGGTTGCGTATTCCGCAATCTCGCAATCAGCGCGTTGACCTTATGCCCGGGCAATTGGCCGCCTTCGCCCGGCTTGGCTCCTTGGGCCATTTTGATCTCAAGCTCATCGGCATTGACCAAATAAAATGCCGAGACACCGAAGCGCCCTGAGGCGACCTGCTTGATCGCCGAGCGCGCAAAATCGCCATTGGCGTATGGCCGATACCGCACCGGATCTTCGCCGCCTTCGCCAGAATCAGACTTTCCTCCAATCCGGTTCATGGCGATCGCTAACGTCTCATGCGCCTCCGGCGAAAGTGCTCCCAACGACATCGCAGCCGTCGTGAAACGCCGCCTGATCTGCTCCATCGGCTCAACCGATTCTAGCTCAACCGCGCCAGTCGATTTAGGCACAAATTGAAACAGGTCTTTAATTCCTACTGGCTTCGTTTCCAAAGACATACGCACATATTCATCGTAATCTTCTGGACGGCCTGATTTGACGTAGGTGTGGAAATTTTTGATCACCTCGGTGGTGAATGCATGCCGCTCTCCCGCTTTCCGGTAGCGATTGTAGCCGGGGTCTCCGAGATTGATTGGCTTGTTTGAATCGATCGTTTCAAACGCCCTTTGGTGGCGAGTGATGGATTCCTCGGCGATGTGCTCAAAGCCGATGCCGCCGATTTTTGACGAGACTCCGGAGAAGGAAAACTTGACGACGTCTTCGCCGATGCCGATGGCCTCGAAGGTTTGTGCGCCTTGGTAGGAATTGAGCACGGAGATGCCCATTTTTGACATGATTTTGAGCAGGCCTTTTTCCAGAGCTTTCCGGTAATTGCTGATCGCCATCTTCAGTGTCAAGTCTCCAAACTTGGTTTTGGCATCGCTGGCGGTGATCAACTGGCGCACCGTGGCGTAGCCGAGGTATGGGCAAATCGCAGTGGCACCAAAGCCGAAGCAGCAAGCGATTTGGTGAACATCTCGCACTTCGCCGGTTTCAAGCACGAGCGAGGCGCGCATCCGCTGACGAATGTAGTTGAGATGATGATGCACGGTGCCAACGGCGAGAAGTGCGGGGATCGGAATTCGCAGGCTGGAAGTCGCTCGATCGGATAAAATAAGCAATTGGTGGTCCTTGGTGATCGCGGCTTCCGCTTCCAGGCAAAGCTGATCGAGGCGTTTTTTCAGCCCGGCCGCCCCATCTTCCGCTGGCCAAGTGCAATCGAGCAAGGTTGATGGAAATCCGTGTTCTTCGAGATGCTTGATTTTCTCTAACTCGTGCTCGAAAAGAATCGCGCTTTCCAAGCTGATCGTGCGGCAATGCTCTGGAGTCTCCTCCAGTAAATTTCGCTCCGCGCCGAGTCCGGCGGCCAGCGACATCACGGCCCACTCGCGGATCGGGTCGATCGGCGGGTTGGTGACTTGTGCAAACAGTTGTTTGAAATAGGTGTATAAATTTCGCGGCTGAGTGGAGAGCACAGCGAGTGGAATATCGTCTCCCATGGAGAAAACCGCCTCTTGAGCGCTCTTCATCATGGGCGGGAAAACCATATCGAGTTCTTCTGTGGAAATTCCTTGAACTATTTGATTCTGAGCGAGTTCCAATTCGCTGAATTCATCTTCAGGGAGCAGCGGATCCGGAGTGACAAACTGGTTGAGCTCTAGGCGATGATCGGCGATCCAAGTGGCATATGGCTGTTGTTTTGCGAGTGCGGTTTTGATGTCCGAGTCATTCAACAGCTCGCCGGTGGCGGTATTGGCGGAGAGCATTTGGCCCGGACCAAGGCGACCTTTGTGGACGACGGTGGCATCGTCGATGATGACGGCACCCGCCTCAGAGCCGATGTAAAGCAGTCCATCGGATGTCAATTTATAGCGGGATGGGCGCAGCCCGTTGCGGTCGAGGCTGGCGCAAAGTTTCGTGCCATCGGTAAAAACAAGTCCGGCTGGGCCGTCCCAAGGTTCGGAAAATGATCGGATGAATTGATAAAATGCCCGCACTTCAGGCTTGATATCCGCATCGTAGCGATAGGCCGGAGGCACCAGCATGGACATCGCATGCTCGGGAGAACGGCCGGAGAGAATGAGCAGCTCAAGCGCGTGATCGAGCGAAGCGGAGTCCGATTCGCCCTCGCGGATCAGGTTTTTGACCCATTGAATATCCTCACCCCAGACCGGCGATGCGAAAAACTCCTCGCGAGATGTCATCCAATTCCGATTTCCCTCAACCGTGTTGATTTCGCCATTATGGCACATCATTCGGAATGGCTGCCCGAGCGGCCATGCGGGAAATGTGTTGGTGGAGAAGCGCTGGTGATAAAGTGCGATGGCCGTTTCATAGGCCGGATTTGAGAAATCCAAGTAAAACGCGCGCAGTGCCGCCGGCATCGCCAGCGCTTTGTAGGAAATCAGCCGGCTCGAAAATGACGGCATGTAAAATCCATGAATTTCCCGTGCGTGATGCTCAATTTCTCGGCGGCAGATATACAATTTGCGCTCAAATGCATCCGCGCTCATGCCCTCGGGACGGATCATCAACAGGTGCTGGATCCGCGGGCGGCTGACGAGTGCAATTTTCCCCAGAGCATCCGGATTGACTGGCACGTCGCGCCAACCAAGCGCAGTGATTCCGCGATTTTTCAGCACATCGGCGACCCAACCGGCGATTTTTTCCCGAGAAGCATCATCGCCCATCGGAAAGAAAAAGACCCCCACGGCAAGCATCTCTGGATCGCTGATTTTATGGCCCATTTCCCGAGCAATTTCGCTGAAAAGCGGGTGGGGGATTTGCGTCAGCACGCCTGAGCCATCGCCCGTTTTTTGGTCGGCATCCACGGCACCGCGGTGAGTCATGCAGCAGACAGAAGTCAGCGCGAAATCCAAAATCATATGGCTGCGCTTGCCGTGAATCTGAGCAATGGCACCCATGCCACAATTGTCATGCTCCTCGGAAAATCGATGCAGGGATCCAGAAATCTGCGGTGTGCTAGGATGGTAAAAAACGTTCATCAGAAAGTCAAAAAAGTCGTTTTTGTGAAGTGCGGGATGGAGGCGCAGAGTCAACTGTGGTTAGTCTGCATAAGCCAAGCAATAATTGTGCCTGATTGAGCTCATGCAAGGTGCCAAGTCCGTAAAATATTCAATTTTGGCTCTTGCTGTTTAAGCATAGCATCTAGTTAACCTCTTCATTCTCAGGGTAACCTACTGGAGGAAAATGAGATAATCTCCTTTGCTGCACGAAACGTTTGATCCCGCTTTAGACGATGGTGACGGCTAGACGTGAGCCGTGGGCAACGTCTCAAAAGCTCCTCGGCGACGATCTCTGGCGACGCAGGCGTGATTGTTAACACCCTATTTCTGCAAAATTGCTGAAAGGTAATTCGGACCACCTCTGTCTTGCGGAAGTTCGATCTAGTGACGCGGTCAACGCGGCTTATGCAATCGTAAGCGATATGGAGACACCCGAATGGACGGGCGATGACTATATAGGATTCGGAGAATCGATAGCCAGACTCCGCGATGAATTTCAGACCGAAAAATCCCACAACCAAAGAGAGGCCAACAACCCCAAGGACTCCACTCAAAATTCCAGGAGAGTCATGCTGAATGCTGGCAACAGTGAATCCGATGACGATCAATGCTCCCAGCCCGTAAGTCAGTGCGCCATTGAGTGCCAGCGCTGAGAGCTTCTGTTTGGATTCGGTGTTCATGGGCTAAATTTTTTATGCCAGAATTAACGTATAGGCCATCCACGACGGAATTGGAAGCCCTAATTCAAAAAAGAGCCGACCCGCTGTTGGATGTAGAATGTTGTTTCATAAGTCGTTGAGGAAGCACTTGCAGTTCAATGGAATCATGAAGGTCTTTCCTCGCCGTCGTAGTAGTCGATACTTTCCCTGAAGCAGGTTCGGTCCGGAATTGTGATCCACTTTTTGCTATCGGGATAATAGCCAATATCTGCCTGAGTATTGTTCGCAACGACGACGTAAGTCAGATCTGTTGTGGCTTCCATTTGATGAGGGCATCCCGGTGGGCAGATAAAGAAGTCGCCACTTTGGATGGCATGCCGAGCATCGTCGATTCTCGCAAACCCTTCGCCGCTGAGTATCCAGTAGAATTCCCAGACTGCCTGATGGCTGTGAAAGGGAAAATTGCACTTGCCTGCTGGAAGAGTGACATGCTCCACGTCAAATGGCGGCCCACCGTTCCATGGCCCGGAGTTTTTTACGGCTCCCAATGCTTCACTGAAATTGCGGCGATGTATTTGAAATTTCCCCTGCGGAGATGCGCGAAGAACAGGTTCGATGCCGCTGAAGGATTTAATGTTTGGATTCTGGATCATGATGGTTTGTTAGTGAAGTGAATTGAGGTCTGTGTAATCGCCGATAGATTCCGTGCTCGAAGCCGTGCGCTTCGCGGCGTCCCTCCCGAGGATTCGCGCAATAACATGAAGGCAGCTGTCGATACCAGCGAAAATGCCGGTGGGGGTGATGAATTTTCCATTGTCGTGAAAACGGACGGGGCGGCGATTTTCGCGGCAGGAGCAATTGCGCGAAGTTCGGCTAGACACTCATGGTGAGTGTGGCTTTCAGTCCGTCTAGCAGTCCGAGCTTCGCGAGCACAAAGGCACCTGGTTTTGAAAGGGCTAGTGAGTTCGCCATGGATCGGCTCTCAAAATGGCCCACGACTGTGCAAGAATTGCTGAATAACAATCATCAATTATTGCAGGCATCTTTTGAAGTTTATATTCCTGCTCGGGGGGTATAAATTCTTTTTGTTAAGAACTCTAACAACCATCAGACGTCATGAAAACTACCGATGCTCCCAGTGTAAAAGCAAGCCAACCACACGATGATGCATGGAGCGGGTTTCAACCCGGTGCATGGCAAAATGCGATCGATGTGCGCGACTTTATTCAGCAAAACTATAAGCCCTACGACGGCGATTCGTCGTTCCTTTCCGGCCCGACCACTCGCACGGAAGCACTTTGGAGCGTGGTCACCGATCTGCTTGCCCAAGAACGCGCGGCAGGCGGCGTGCTCGATGCCGATACGGAACTCGTCAGCGCGGTGGATTCCCACGGCCCGGGCTACATCCGGCGCGAACTTGAAACGATCGTCGGCCTGCAAACCGATGCGCCTCTGAAACGCGCGATGATGCCTTACGGCGGTGTCCGCATTGCTCAGAAAGCACTGGAAGCCCACCAGCGGATGATGGCGCCCGAAGTGGCAGACATTTTTGCCAAACATCGCAAAACCCACAACGATGGAGTCTTCGATGGCTACACTCCAGACATCCGTGCCGCTCGCTCAGCCGGCATCGTCACGGGCTTGCCCGATGGCTACGGCCGCGGACGGATCATCGGCGATTACCGCCGCGTGGCTCTTTATGGCGTGGATCGCTTGATCGCCGGGCGCAAGCAGGACATCGCCGCTACGGACAATCTTCCGTTCTCCGAAGAATGGGTCCGCCAGCGCGAAGAAATGGCCGATCAAATCCGTGCGCTCAAAGCACTCGTCACGATGGCAAAAGCTTATGGATTCGATATTTCGCGTCCTGCGGCCAACGCAGTCGAGGCGGTTCAGTGGACTTATTTTGCCTACCTCGGTGCGGTCAAAGCTCAAAATGGTGCGGCGATGTCGTTCGGCAGAACCTCCACGTTTTTGGATATTTACATCCAGCGCGATCTCGATGCCAAGCTCATCACTGAAGAACGCGCTCAAGAAATCATCGACCATTTGGTCATGAAAATGCGCCTCGTCCGCTTCATCCGCACTCCCGATTACGACCAATTATTTTCCGGCGATCCAACGTGGGTCACCGAGAGCATTGGCGGCGTTGGCGAAGATGGCAGACCGCTGGTGACGCGCAACAGCTTCCGCTTCCTTCACACGTTGCATAATCTCGGCCCTGCTCCGGAGCCGAATCTCACGGTTTTGTGGTCGGAAAAATTGCCGAATGCATTCAAAGATTTCTGTGCGCAAGTTTCGATTACCACCAGCGCGATTCAGTATGAAAATGACGACCTGATGCGTCCTTATTGGGGCGATGATTACGGCATCGCATGCTGCGTTTCCGCGATGCGCATCGGCCACCAAATGCAGTTCTTCGGTGCCCGTGCTAATCTCGCCAAAGCCATGCTCTACGCCATCAATGGCGGCCGCGATGAAAAAACCGGCGAGCAAATCGGCCCCGCCTATCCTGCCATCACCGGCGAATACCTCGATCATGATGAATTCATGGCCCGCTTCGATGCAATGATGGATTGGCTGGCCACCACTTACGTCAAAGCACTCAATATCATCCATTACATGCATGATCGCTACTGCCCGGAACATCTGCTCATGGCTCTGCACGACCGGGAAATTCTGCGCACGCTCGCCTGCGGCATCGCCGGCCTCTCCGTGGTTGCTGACTCCATTTCTGCCATGCGCCACGCCCGCGTCCGCATCATTCGCGACGAGCGCGGTCTGGCGACCGACTACGAAGTCGAGGGGGAATATCCGGCCTACGGAAACAATGACGACCGCGTGGACTCGATCGCCACCCAAATCGTTGCCACCTTCATGGGCAAACTCCGCGAGCAACCGATTTACCGCAATGCCGTGCCTACACAATCGGTCCTGACCATCACTTCCAACGTCGTTTACGGTAAAAAAACCGGCTCGACTCCCGATGGACGCAAAGCCGGGGAACCATTCGCGCCGGGCGCCAATCCGATGCACGGCCGCGACCGCAATGGAGCAATTGCCTCAATGGCCTCGGTTGCCAAACTGCCCTACGAGGATAGTCAGGATGGTATTTCTTACACCTTCTCGATCGTGCCGGGTGCGCTTGGCCGGACGGCTGAAGAACGCACTCACAATCTAGTCAACTTGATGGACGGCTATTTCACCGAAGGTGGCCATCACATCAACGTCAATGTGTTCGATCGCGAGACGCTGGAAGAAGCCATGAACCACCCGGAAAAATTCCCGCAGCTCACACTCAGAGTTTCCGGCTACGCGGTGAATTTCATCAAACTGACCCGCGAACAACAAATCGACGTCATCAACCGCACGTTCCACTCGGTTCGCTAATAAAATGTCATCAGCTCTAGGCACATCGGCCTGCTCAGATCAGGATGCTCGGCATTCGGACATGGGGCCAGAGACCATCGGCCATGTCCATTCCGTGGAAACGTGTGGCACCGTCGATGGTCCAGGCATGCGCTACGTTGCATTCCTCGGCGGCTGCCCACTTCACTGTCAGTATTGTCATAATCCAGACACCCGCTGCCAATCGAATAGCACACCGCGCACCGCACAGGAATTGGTCAACGATGTCCTGCGATACCGTAATTTTATCCGCAACGGTGGGCTCACTCTGAGCGGTGGGGAGCCGATGATGCAGCCGAACTTCGTGCGCGCCGTTTTTCGCCTCGCCAAGGAAGCTGGAATTCACACGGCCTTGGATACCTCCGGATTTCTCGGCGAATTAGCCGATGATGAATTACTCTCTCTCACCGATTTGGTGCTGCTCGATATCAAAAGTGGCGATCCGGATACCTACCGCGAAGTCACGGGTGTGAATCTTGCGCCCACTCAGTTTTTTGCGCGCAGGCTGGATGCGCTCAAAGTGCCAGTTTGGATTCGCTTTGTGCTCGTTCCCGGCCTCACGGACGATGCGGAAAACATCCGAGCTGTGGCAGCATTTGTCGCGACGTTGGAAAATGTCGGACGCGTCGAAATACTACCATTCCGTCAATACGGACGCAGCAAGTGTGAGATGTTAAAAATTCCCTACCTGCTCGAAGAAACCCGTCCGGCAAATCCAGAAGACGTGCAACGCGCTCGCAGTCTTTTCGCAACTCAAGGAGTGACGGCCGTATGAGTTTTTTTATCATTTTATTGAACGCCTCACTTCACCGCGTGCGCTGCGGCTGGCATTGCTGGGCCGCTAATCGCTGCCGAAGTGAAACTAACAACTAGGCATAAGCCTGATATAGACTCACGGTCTAGCTCATCATTTATTCGAACGGTGGATGAAGAATCAATGCTCGTGTTCGCAGACACAGGCATATTCATCATTTCCGCAGGACGAGCAGTTGGACAAATTGAGATTGAATTTTTCAATCACGGCCTTCGCATTTGGATTCACTTTGATAGTAAGCACAAGCGGGAGGTCTTTACCTTCTGCGATGACTTTGTCGGACACGAGTTTGTCACCTTCTTGGGAGAAGGCGAGCTTAGTCGGCGCGGCACGATCGCCCATGATGACGCTTACGGTCTGGGCGGCGGGAGCGATGATTTTTCCAGCTTTGTCGAGGAAACGGATTTCGATTTTCTTGTCTTTGGTGACGAGAAATTCGGCGTGGGGTTCTACGGACTCGATGATACGACCTTTGTTGGGGGCTTTGAATTCCGCGGCGGTAGAAATGGCGAGGCTGGCGACAAGTGCAGCGATGGTTGCGATTTTAGTTTTCATAACGTTTGTTTAGTCAGTTGTGGTTGTTGTTTTATTCAATGCAGAATGAAGATAAGGCTCCGGATGAATCCGGGCTCCATCAGTGAGAGGCGGCGGATTCTTGCGCGATCGACTTCGCGGCGGCTTTTCGACCTATCAGCCAGAACATCGCTGGGGTGATGGCCATGTCGAGGAAGGCGGATGATATTAATCCGCCGACGATGACGACGGCGACGGGGTGGAGGATTTCCTTGCCTGGCTGATCTCCCGCGAGGACGAAGGGGACCAGCGCAATGCTCGCAGAAAGCGCCGTCATCATCACGGGGACGAAGCGTTCCTGCGTGCCGCGGATGACCATCTTCTTGGTGAAATTCTCGCCCTCGTGCTGCATGAGATGCAGGTAGTGGGAAATCATCATGATGCCGTTTCTAGCAGCCACGCCGCCAACGGCGATGAAACCGACGAGGGTGGCGATGCTGATATTGTTCAGCTTGAAATAGGTAAAAATCAGCCCGCCCATGATTGCGAGCGGAATGTTGACCAATACTTGCAGGGCTAACGACGCACTCTTGAAATACCCGTAGAGCATCATGAAGACGGCGATAAAGACGACGGAGGAAAACAGCACGATGCGCTGCGTGGCTTCCTTCTGTGCCTGGAACTCGCCCTCGAAGGTGATGAAGTAGCCTTGCGGCAATTTCACTTTGGCGGCGACCTCTTCCTGCAACCGGACAACAAGGTTCGAGACGTCGCGCACGGTTGGTTTGATTGCGACTGCGAAACGGCGCTGGCTATTTTCCCGGAAAATCACGTTAGGTCCTTTCGCCTCCCGCACGTCGGCAATCAAGGAAAGCGGAACGTGTTGGTTCTCTGAGACTTGGATCGGAAGCTGAGCGATTTTTTCGGGCGAATTGCGCCATTCCAACGGCAGGCGGGTAACCAGATTGATCGATCTTAGGCCATCACGCAGCTCAGCGATTTCTTTGCCGCCGACGAGGGCGGAGAGTTCCTCGTTTAACTTACCGGGGGTGATGCCGTAAGCTGTAGCGCGGTCGCGGTTTGCCTCAATGCGGAGTTGGGGAATGGAGGACTGCACGTCCAACTTTGCATCCTCAAAGCCGGAAATGGTTTTTGCGACGGTCTGGATCTCGACACCGATTTCCTGCAACTTCGCAAGATCCGGACCGAACACTTTCACCGCCACCGGGGCGGAAACGCCGCTGAGCATGTGGCCAATGCGGTCGGCGAGGGGACCACCGACGACGGCGAACACGCCGGGCACGGTCCGGACTTTAGCGGTGAGTTCATCAAGAATTTCCTTGCGGGTGCGAGCGCTTTCCTCCGTGAAGTCCACATCAAACTCAGCGGTGGAGACGGGCACGACGTGGTCGCCACGCTCCGCACGGCCAAGGCGGCGACCGACTTGGCGGACACCGTCAACCGAGAGGATTAGCTGCTCGATCACATCAGAAATACGGTTCATCTCCTCCAGTGAGGTGCCTGGTGCGGAGGTCGCGGCGATGAGTGCGGTCTCTTCCTGGAACTTGGGCAGGAAGTCTTTGTTCATCATCGGATAGAGTGAAAACGAAGCTACGAGTAGGATGAGTGCGGCGGTGAGAACCATCACGGGCTGGCTCAGCGCCCAACGCAATAAGGTATGCTCTAGAAGCCATTTCAAACCTCTCACGAGGCGGCCATCCTTGTGTTCGTGACCGCCCTTGGGGTTTAGCAAAAAAGAGCAAAGCACGGGGATCACCGTGAGTGAGACGACAAAGGATGCGACCATCGAAATGATGGTGGCGATGGCGATGGGCGCGAATAATTTGCCTTCCACGCCGGTCAGCCCCAGCAGCGGCAGGAAGACGAGAATGATGAGCACGGTGGCGTAAAGGATGGAGTTTCTCACTTCCCCAGATGCCCGAGCGATGACGGATAATCGTGGATGAGGGTGCTCCAAGGCGGCGTTTTCTCGCAAGCGACGGAAGACGTTTTCGACATCGACGATGGCGTCGTCCACCACCATCCCGATGGCGACGGCGAGGCCGCCGAGCGTCATCGAATTCACACTAATATCGAGTGCGAGAAAAACCAGCATGGTGATGCCGAAAGACATCGGCATGGCAGTGAGGGTGATGATGGTGGTGCGGAAATTAAACAGAAAGAGAAATAGGACGATTGTCACCATGATCGCGCCGTCGCGGATGGCTTCCATGAGATTGCCGATGGCGTGGTCGATGAAATCCTTCTGTTGGAAAAGCAGAGTGGTGCCGACGCCTTTGGGCAGCGTCGAATCCAACCCTGCAAGTGCGGCCTTGATCTGCTCAGTGAGTTTCCGGGTGTCGAATCCGGGAGCCTTGGTGATGGACATGATCACGCCGTAAGTGGGCCAGGTTTCCGGACTCTTGCTGACGGTGGCATCGCCGCGCATCGGCTCGATGCCCCAGACTACCTTGGCCACATCCGAAATGGCGATGGAGCGTTCGTTGGTTTTTTTGATGACGGTGTTTGCGATGTCACCGAGCTCGACCGTCATGGCGAGATTGCGCACCATGATTTCGGTTGGGCCGGTGTTGAGGAATCCGCCGGTGGTGGTGTTTGTCGATTCCTCGGCGGCTTTTTCTAATTCCTCGTAGCTGACACCGAGCGCCTGCATTTTGTAAGGATCCGGCTGAATTTCAATCTGCTTGACTCCGCCGCCCATGTTGAGAATTTCGGCGATACCGGAAATGCTCTGAAGGCGGCGCTTGATCATCCAGTCCGCTAGAGAACGGACTTCACTGGGCGGCAGGTAGCCGGGTTCGCCCTCCTTGATGGTGGAGCGGACGCCGACTAGCAGGATTTCTCCCATCAGCGAGGCGACCGGTGTCATGAAAGGCTCGATGCCCTCTGGCAGTTGCTCGCGCACGCCCTGGAGCCGCTCTTGGACGAGCATTCGAGCCTTGTAGATGTCCGTGTCCCAGCCGAATTCGGCATAAACGAGGGAGAGCGAGACGTCGGAATTGGACCGCAGCCGGGTGAGGCCCGAGACGCCCATCAGCGCGCTTTCGATCGGCTGGGTGACGCGGGTTTCAACTTCCTCAGGCGCGAGGCCCGCAGCTTCTGTGAGGATGATGACGGTGGGCTTGGTCAAATCCGGCAGCACCTCGACGGGAAGCTGCGTGGCTGTGCGCAGGCCCATGACCATGAGCAGGAGCGATACGCCGATGATAATCGCTCGGTTGGCGAGCGACCAATGAATCATTTTGTTAAGCATGGGTCAGTGTTTTGCCGAGTTAGAGGTGGAAGGAGTGGCGATTTCGTCATCAGTCGGAACACCGCGCATCTTGGTGAACAGGGACGCTAACAGCAGCAGGAACAAAATGCCGCTTACATATATCCAGACACGGCCGGCACCACCGGAAGTCTCCGGGAGGAGACCTGAAGCGGCCCGTTTCTTGGCCTCCATCTCTGCTTTTTTCTCGGGGGTCAGCTCGCCACCGTCTTCGGCGTGTTCGTGACCATGAGCGGCATCGAGCGCCTCCTTGAGCGAGACGCCGCCACCACCGCCGGCGAAGGAAAGCGAGTAGGCTCCCTTGGTGACCACTTCATCCGCAGGGAAAAGGCCAGTGACGATTTCTACCATGCGGTCATTCATTTGGCCCACCTGCACCGGCGTCTTGATGAAAGCGTTAGGAAGGTCGAAGTGCTTGACGTAAACGAAACGCTTACTGGCCTCGCCTTGGAGCGCGGAGCGCGGGATGCCGATGACATTCTCGCGCTTGCTGAGGACGATGGAGAACTCGACACGCATGTCCGGGCGCATCCTCAGAACGGGATTCCCGACTTTGAAAATGGCGTCGATGGTGCCGCTTGCTCGATCCGCTGACGTGCCGAAACGGAGCATTACGCCTTCCAATGGCTGGTCTCCGAGAGCGGAAACCCGGATGTGCGCCTTGCTACCAGGGGCGAGTTTGCCGGCTTGATCTTCCGAGACACGGGCGATGGCATAAACCTCCGTAAGGTCGGAAATGTCGAGCAGTTCCTTG
>RDZR01000046.1 GCA_004294095.1 Verrucomicrobiota bacterium | reverse complement strand
TGGTATGCGCGCAGTCGGAACGGTGGCTGGCCCGATGCCTTTTCCGTTGACCCCAAGCGCCAAGACCACCTCTGGATCGGCACTTTCTATGACCTAAGTTTCACCAACAACGCTGGCCAGACATGGAATATAGTCGATTCGTTCCAAGGCGTTGCTTCCGTGGACGCTGTGGATGGCCGCGTTTTGGTCTATGCGCGCCGCAACAACGCCTCAAACTGGGGCCTATGGTATTCCCCCAACGCAGGCACCACTTGGCAACAACTCGATAACGCAAACTACCGCTTCCCCAATCCCCGCAACTCTCAAGAAGGTAAACCGGGCTGGAAATTCGTCTTAGACCGCAACGATCCCAACAAATTTTGGTGCGGAGGTGTTAGCGTCGTGGCTTACACATTTAATGGTGGCTCATCGAGCAACACCGCTCCGTCGATCACCACCAATCCGTCCAGCGCGACCGTCACCGCCGGCAACAGTGCCACGTTTTCTGTAGCAGCCAGCGGCAACCCCACTCCTACCTTTCAGTGGCAGCGCGCCGCCAACGGCAGTTCGACATTCAACAACCTATCTAACGGAGGATCCTATTCCGGTGTTACAAGCAGTAGCCTTACAGTGTCCAACACCACCACCACGATGAGCGGTGACCGCTTCCGCGCTGTGGCCACCAACTCGGTGAACAGCGCCCCCAGCACGGCCGCCACCCTCACGGTCAATGCCCCGGCGATTACTCCACCCTCGATCACCAGTGCCCTCAGCACGACGGCTACGCAGAACAGCTCCTTCAGCTACACGATTGTAGCGACCAATAGCCCCACGAGCTACAACGCCACCAGCCTGCCCGCAGGCCTCAGCGTGAATACCTCCACCGGCGTCATCAGCGGCACCCCGACGGGAAGCGGCACAAGCAACGTCAGTATCAGCGCCACCAACGGCGGCGGCACCGATACCGAAACCCTCTTGCTCACCGTCAACGCTGCAAGCGGCGGATCTGGCGTAAATCGTGCGACCGGAGGTTCAGCAACTTCCAACAACACCGATTCGCCCACCAACGAAACGGTCGCCCAGGCCTTCGACGGCAACGTCAATACCAAGTGGTTGACCTTCTCCAATGCAGGCTGGATCCGTTATACCTTCGGCGGCGGTGCCAGCTGGAACATCACCTCCTACGCCGTCACCAGCGCGAACGACGCGCCAGAACGCGATCCCAGAAATTGGACGCTGGAGGGAAGCAACAATGGCACCAACTGGACCACTGTTGACACTCGCTCCAACGAGACCTTCTCGGCCCGCCTCCAGCGGCGTGTGTTTACCGTCGCTAGTCCCGGCACATTCAGTTCCTATCGACTGAATGTCTCCGGCAACCAGAGTGGCAGCATCCTGCAACTCGCCGAGCTAGAGCTTTACTCTGGCTCCGGCAGCACAGTCACCACGCCCTCGATCACCAGCTCGCTCACCACGACGGCTACGCAGAATAGCTCGTTCAGCTACTCGATTGTCGCAACCAATAGCCCCACGAGCTATAACGCCACCAGCCTGCCCGCTGGCCTCAGCGTGAATACCTCTACCGGCGTGATTAGCGGCACTCCGACGGGAACCGGCACCAGTAACGTCAGTATCAGCGCCACCAACGGCGGCGGCACCGATACCGAAACCCTCGTGCTCACCGTCAACGCTGCCAGCGGTGGTGGCGGGTCTCCAGTGAAGCTCACTGGAACCGTGATCGGCACCACAGGCTCGTGGAACAACAACGGCTACACCCGCGATAAAGCGTTCGATGGCGACACTAACTCGTTTTTCGATGCAGCGGGCGCGAACGGCAACTGGGTCGGTCTCGACCTTGGCTCTGCGCAAGTAGTCAATCAAGTGCGCTACTATCCGCGATCCGATTTCCCAGACCGCATGAACGGAGGAGTTTTTCAGGGTTCCAACACCGCCGATTTCAGCAGCGGAGTGACCACCTTGCATACCATCAGCGGCAATCCCCCCATCTCGTTCACCAGCGTCGTCATCAGCAACGGATCGAGCTTCCGCTACGTTAGATATCTCTCGCCGAATGGCGGCTATGGTAACGTGGCCGAGGTGGAATTCTACCGCAGCGACGGTGGCGGCGGCTCCCCCGTCATCAACAGTGCCTTGACGGCGAGCGGAGTGGTCAATGCGCCATTCACCTATACCATCACAGGCAGCAACACGCCAACCGGCTACAATGCAACCAGCCTGCCAGCAGGTTTGAGCATCAATACCAGCACGGGCGTGATCAGCGGCCGCCCGACGGCATCTGGAACCAGCAATGTGGGAATCACTGCCAGCAATGGAAATGGCACCGGCTCGTCAACCTTAGTGCTGTCGGTAACTGGCACTAACATCACCATTACCAACAATGGGTTTGAAACAGACACCAGCCAAACTCCAAGCACATGGCTCACGTGGGCGAATACAACGGCCAACGAAGCAGGAGACTTCAGTGAAACCGCCAACCCTCGCTTGGGATCGCGCAATCTGCGCCATGGTGATCTGAGTGGGGCATATCAACTATACACCTACCAAGTCATCACCGGATTGACCAACGGCACCTACACCTTGCGTGGATGGAGCCGTAGTTCAGGTGGCCAAACGAGTGTAAACATTGGAGCAAAAAGCTTTGGTGCAGCCACCGCTCTTTCCACACCGATCACTGCCAGCACCAGCTACGTGGAGCGGGTAGTGAGTAACATCCAAGTCACCAACGGCCAAATTGACCTTGGCATTTGGTCAAATGCCAGTGCGGGCACGCAGTGGCTCACCATCGATGACATCACGCTGACGCGCGTTAGTCCGTAAACTCCCAAAAAACCATGGGATGGCCCAGTGCCCTCCCAAAATCTGACTAGACGGGGCATCTTCGGGTGCCCCGTTTTTTTCTGCAAATTGATCATGCTGTTGCAAACCCGTGCTTGCTGACGCTTTGCTTGCTGGCTATTTCCTGCCCGTGCGCATTTATCGTGACATCGCGGCGTTGAGCCATCTTAAACAGCCACTTCATCTTGCCATGGGTGTGTTTGATGGTCTTCACCTCGGCCACCAAGCCGTCGTCGCGAAGGCCACTGCAGCGGCTCATGCAGAAGGCGGACTTTCTGGGGTGGTGACCTTTCACCCGCACCCAATCCAAGTGCTCGCGCCGAGTAAAGCACCCAAGCTTCTGTTAGCAGATTTACAACACCAAGCAGAACTGTTAGAAACTATGGGAGTCGATTTTCTGCTTGCTTGGCACTTTGACTACACGCTGGCCCGGACCAGTGCCGATGATTTTCTAAATCAATTGCTAACAGCTCATGTGCGCACCATTGCCATCGGCGAAGATTGGCGCTTTGGCTACCAGCGGCAAGGCGATCGCGAGCTGCTACAAAATCGCGCAGGGGCCTATCAACTCATCGCCGTGCCAGCGGTGATGTTAGATGGCCAACGCATCAGTAGTAGCTTGATTCGCACCGCCGTGAAAAGTGGAGATCTAACCAAAGCCGCTCACTGGTTAGGCCGCCCGTATGAAGTGCGCGGCAAAGTTACTCGAGGCCAGCAATTAGGACGCACGCTTGGATTTCCGACTGCCAATATCGCGTGCGAAGCACTTCAGCTCCCGCCCGATGGCGTGTGGGCTGTGGAAGTCACTCTAACTGATAGACGCAGATTGGGAGGCGTTGCCAACTTAGGCATGCGCCCCACGGTAGGCGGCAATCAACACTCGCTTGAAGTGCATTGCTTTGGCCTGAGCGAGGATCTTTACGAACAATCCCTCGCCGTGCGCTTTTTGCAATGGATCCGCAACGAGCAATCATTTGCTTCCCTCGATGCGCTAAAAGCTCAAATTCACCTCGATGGTGAAGCGGCGAAAGTTATTTGCAAAATCAATGATTGACACTAAATGAGTTCTAATGAACAGTGGTTCATGGACTCCATTTTGCCTTTTTTTGAAAAAATAAAATTATCCATTTTCGCTCACCTATCGATCCATTGGAAAAGGCGCGCGAAGCGACATCGCCCACAAATGATCCAATTGGAGTTTCCCTGGGCCAAGAAATGACAACTTTTTACGATTTTGCATATTTTACGCTTACCCTAAGGAGAATCGCACTTTATACCTCGTGCCGCCGCCAGCATGCAGATAAACCCAATCGTCTCAATTTCTTTAAAATATCGCGCACTTTGGATAGGTGTGATCATCGCCCTTTGCAATTCAACTCCACTCCTCGCGGGGGAGAAAAATGCGCCCACTGCCAGCAATCAAGCATCGATGGCAGAAGCTCACATGCTGCTAACAAAAGGTGATGAAGCATACCAAGCGCAGCGCTACCAAGACGCGGTGACTGCCTACCAAGGCGCTCGGGAAATGCTTTCTAACAGCAGCGGAGAAAATGCTCTTTTAGCCGCCAGCAGCGAGCGCTTGGCGATCGCCAGCACCGAACTGGCGCGTGATAAATCTCGCCAAGGCGATGTCGCGGGAGCCAAAGCCATTCTTGATGCCTTGCTCAATGACAAGATGGTGCCCGAGAATCACGCGGCTAAAGTCCTACGCCAACAGCTCGACGATCCAATCCGCACCAATCCGGCGCTGACTCCCCAACACGCCAAAGACGTAGATTCTGTTAGGCGGTTGCTCTACATGGCTGAGGGTTCTTTTAATTTAGGAAAATACGATGAAGCGAAGGCCAACTTTGAGGAAGCCTTGCGAATTGACCCCTACAATTCGGCTGCGCGACGCGGCTTGGAAAAAGTGGCTTCGTTCAAAACAGGTTATTACAAAGCCGCTTCAGATCAAAGCCGCTCCGAGATTTTGGGCCAAGTGGATCAAGCATGGGAGCTGGAAGTTCCCCGGCCCGATACGATGCCGGATTTAGGCGAAGTCGGCGAGATGAGCGCAGACATCAACTCGCGCACGGTGGGAGCCAAGCTCGAACAAATCATCATTGACCGCATTGCCCTTGAGCAAGCAAGCCTAGAAGAAAGCCTCGATTTTCTGCGAATGCGCTCCATGGAGTTGGACACATCAGAACTTGATGTCGCCCGCAAGGGGGTGAATTTCATGATCAACCTTGGTGATGAGAATTCCGAACAATCGCGAAAAGTTCGTGCCATGAGATTTGATTTGCGGCTCACCCAAGTGCCGCTGGCGCAAGTCCTGCGTTACATCACCGACATGACAGGCACCAAATATGACACAGACGACTTTGCGGTCCTCATCACGCCCGTTGGTGGTGGGGCGGAAGACTTAGTTTCCCGCACATATCGTGTGCCACCAGACTTCATCACAAATCTCTCGGGCTCTGCCACAACTGCAAACACGCAACAGAATGTGGATCCATTCAACACCACTCAGAAATCTAGCAGCTTGCTGCCCGCGCGAAAAACGGCACAAGAAGCATTTGCGGCTCAGGGCGTTTCTTTCCCAGAAGGCGCGAGTGCCAATTTTTCCCCAGCAACGAGCTTGCTGCGCGTGGTGAACACCCCACTCAATCAAGAATACATTGCACAAATTATCGATGCCGTGAGCCAGACCGAGCCGGTGGTCGTAACTGTCAAAGTGACGATGCTCAAAGTCGAACAAACGGACCTCGAAGAGCTGGGATTCGATTGGATTTTAGACAATTTTAGCTTTGGCGATCCTGGCTGGGTGCCAGGCACCAACACACTCAACCTCACAGGTGGCACCACGGGCAACGGCGGCGATCTGAGCGATATTCCGCTACCGCCAGGAGAAGTGACTCGCAATCCGATCACCGCTGGCAATCGCAGCGGCGATGAGGCCATTTCTAACAGCGCGATTGACGAAGTCATCGGCCAAAGATCCGGCCGCCAGTCATCCGCCCGCGCTCCCGGAATTTTAGGCGTGAGAGGTTTGATCAACGAAGGATCCTTGCAAATGTTGATGCGCGGCCTAGACCAAAAAAAGGGCACTGACCTCCTGATCAGCCCTGCAGTCACCACCCGCAGCGGACAAATTTCTAGCATTAAAGTAGCCCGGGAATTTATTTATCCAACAGAGTATGAACCCCCAGAACTTCCTAATGAGACGACGAGCACCAGCTTCGTCATTCTGCAAGATGGCGTGCCGATTGCAGGCGGCAATACTGGGTCCTCACCAGCCGTGACACCAGCGACACCGACTGCCTTTGCGACGCGCGAAGTTGGCGTGGTGCTCGAAGTGTTACCCGTCGTTGACGCAAGTAAACAATTTGTGGATTTGACGCTCAACCCGAGTGTGTCTGACTTTGATGGTTTTGTGAATTACGGCAGCCCAATTACGACAACGCGGCAATCGCCGACAGGTCCGGTGAGGGTGGCCCTCACAGAAAATGCGATTCTAATGCCAGTCTTTAGCACCAATCGCCTCAACACCAATTTACGGGTGCAAAGCGGAGCGACCATCGTGATTGGAGGGTTGCTTTCCGAGAAGGTGCAACTCGTCGAAGACAAAACGCCAATACTGGGCGATATTCCGATTGCAGGGCGCCTATTCCAATCCAAGGCGAGCCGCCCAGTTAAAACAGCGATTGTGTTTTTTGTGAACGTCGCAATATCTGACCCAACTGGCCGTAGTTTTAGTGCCCGCTAAATTGAAGAATCCAAAGCTCCGCGCCTCTCTTATTGTTCAAGATGCCTGAAGAATCCAGCGATCAAGAGCGCTACTCCATCGATGAGATGATGGAACGCTTGAAAACCAAACCTAGTCCAGAACCCGAGGAAGAGGGCGAGTGGGTGACTCGTGACGATGGCAGCAAAGCACTGCGGATACGCAAAAAAAAGCGCCGCAGTAAACAGCCACACAAAGAAAAAGAAGCCCGTATGCGCAAAGTTAAAATTGCGCAAGTTGCCCTGCTCGTCGTATTAAGCATGATCGTGCTGATCGGTTCCGCAGGATTGCTGCTATTTCTGAATAGCGCTACCTACCGGGACTCCATCAAAAACTCGATTCAAGCTCACACAGGTTCTTCCGCCGCGGTTGCGCAATTTCGAGTCAATCCCAAAGCAGCGGCCGCCAGCGCGATCTCGATGCGTTGGCCTGAGGGCAACGTGATGGAAGAATTAACTGCGATCACCGTCACGGCGAGAATCAGCCCAGGCACCCTCTTACTGTCTGACATGAAAGGGGATGACATAGATGCCCAGCAAATGATCCTACGCTTGCGTTTTCCTCAATCAGGCAAACCCCTCACCCAGCAATTAAACTCAAGTTCTCCACGAGATATTCTGTTTAGAAAAATACGCACTAAGAATTGCTCGCTCCATCTTGGCGATCCTTCAGATCGTGCATTTAGCATCTCGGAATCGGAAGCTTCAATCCAGCTTGCCGGCCATGGTGAACGCATGAAACTTAGCATCAACCGCGGTGCTCTTTTGGCCAAAGGCTGGCCATCGTGGAAAATTGACCGCGGCTATTTTGAGTTTCGAGACGAAAAAGTGGATATCGTCACGCTGCGGCTCACTGATGGCAAACAGAACCGTGGCAGCCTTAATTTATCAGGCACATTCGAACCGCAAAATCCAGCTCGTATTTCCAAACTTCACACGACTTTGGATGCATTCCCGATGGCTTCTCTCGTCGGTGAAGAACTAGGTGCCATGCTGGAGGGTAACCTCAATACCGTCGAATCAGAATTCTCGAACTATTTCAGCTTTGCACTCGATCCAAAAATCGCCCCAAAATTGATGATTGATTTTCGCAGCAGCTTACACACCGGCCTGCGGGTGCGCGAATTCCCCTTCCTACTTCAAATTTCCAACTTGCTCGAAGATAGTTGGTTTGCAACCCCGATTTTTACTGGCGAATCGGCCACCGGCACTCTCATCCGCGAGTCCGGAACCATTTCGTTAGAAAACCTCTATTTCGAGCAAAAAGGCCGCATGGCACTCCGCGGAAATATCTCGATGGATGCCAACAAAAACCTCAGTGGCAACCTCCAGATCGGGCTGTCTGAGGCAGTCATCGCTGCGATGACACAGGTGTCGCGATTGGACGAAATTTTTGGCGAGGAAGATTTGAGCTTTCGTTGGATTACCGTCAAAATTTCCGGAACGGCACTGTTTCCTGCGGATAATTTCAAAGATCTTTACTCTGCCACCTCCGAGCAGCGCACCGAGGATGCAACGCCGCCGTTGGACGCCGAGGAGATGTTCGATGATCTCACTCGCCCTCGCTCAAAATAGCGACGGCCCCATTTGAAAAAAATCGGGATTTTCTTCATCTTCTTGATGGCTTTTCCCAAACAGGCGATTCATATTCTTAGGTGGATTTGAACTAAAATAAGTTTAGATCCGAATGAACCATTAACAGAATACGTATCATGCAAACTGCCAATGTGAATCTGCCGATTACCGTCACAGTAAGACACGAACAAGTCACGGACTCGCTCCGAGATTATGCGCACAAAAAAATTGAGGGCCTCCATTTGGATTACCCACGCATTATCGAAGCGAAAGCCATCTTAGACGTGCAGAAAAATCGTCACATCGCCGAAATTATCCTTTTTTGCGCCAACCACATCGTGATCGAAGCCCACACCGAAGGCAAAGACATGTATGTCGCCCTCGATGAAACCATCGAAAAAATCGCGCGGCGCATGCGTAAGCACAAAACTCGACTGCTGAAAAAAAGCCGCCCGCATCGCAACGAATCCATCCGGCATTTGGATGAGAAATACTTTAACGAAGATGTGTTAGATCACCCTCAAGATTCAGAACATGATCCCGAGCCATTCATCGTCTATCCAGATCAATACGCGATCCGAACCATGTATAAGGAAGACGCAGTGATGCAGTTAGAACTTTCCGACCGCCCATTCGTGCTTTATCGCAGCGCTCGCCGTGGCTGCCTGACGATCATTTACCGCCGCAAAGATGGTGAATTCTCTGCCATTGATATTCCCGAAAAAGCGTAACATCGCGAGCCTCGCTTGACGGATGACAACACTCGGCCAGCCAACTGCTGACCGAGTGTTTTGCTTTATCCAAAATGTCCGTTTACACTTGGCACGCAATAAGCACAATTTAGCTCGTGGTCGATTCAAATGCGCGGTTTGCTGGCATCGTATTGCCTGCCTTTAGCCCTCGGCGAAAAGGCGATCTAGGCATCGGCGATACACTTGCACTGTTAGAGTGGATCGATTGGGCGGCCGACCATTCTCTGGGCATGATTCAACTCTTGCCGATCCATGAAAATGGCCGCGATGAAAGCCCATACAGCGCGATTTCTTCGGCTGCGATCGATCCGATCTACCTTGCATTTGACCCACCACACGTGCCGTGCTTGACGGCTCATGACATTGCGCAAGCACAATTAAAATTAGCCAATCTAACAGATTCTAACAAAGTCAACTACCCAGCAGTGCGCAAAGTAAAGCGTGACCTGTTAGAACTCGCATGGTCCTCATGGCAGTTAGTAAAGCAGCCATTCGAAGCGGAATTTGCTGCCTTTTGCCAGAAGCAAGCTGACTGGCTTGGGGACTACACATTATTCCGCTATTTGATGGAGCTTCATGGCGAAGATTTGCGCTGGGACCAGTGGCCTGCAAATTGCCAAACACCAGAGCACGCACGCGCCACCATTGCCGCCATTCGCCTGCGCGACCCGGCAGGCATCGATTACCGGCTGCAGTTTTTTGCTTTTGTGCAATGGATCTGCCATCGCCAATGGAACGAGGTGAAAAATCATGCGCGCCTGCGTGGCGTGCGCCTGATGGGCGATTTGCCGATCGGCATCAGCTGGCACTCGTGTGATGTGTTTTTCCACCAGCAAGAATTTTATCTCGAGTGGTTTGGCGGCTCCCCCGCGGAAGGATCACATGGCGCGAATTCATTTTTAGAACAGTGGGGGCAAAATTGGGGAATTCCGCTCTACCGGTGGGACGCGATGCAGGCCAACGACTATCAATGGTGGAGGCAACGCATAGGCAAACTCACTGAAATTTTTGACATTTTTCGCCTCGATCACATCTTGGGATTTTACCGGATTTATGCATTCCCATGGCATCCAAGCCGCAATGATGAAGTGCTCGGAAAATGCCACGATGAAGTTGCCTCGCTGTGTGGCGGCCACCTGCCACGCTGGTTCCTTCGCCCGGATGATACGGATGAAAACAAAGCCGCCAACCGCGCAGATGGAGATGAGCGACTCAAGGCCGTGCGCGATGCGGCGAACGGCGCGATCATGATCGCCGAGGATCTTGGCTGGGTGCCAGATTACGTGAGACCTCATCTAACAGAATTAGGCATCGCTGGATTTCGCATCCCACACTGGGATTGCAATGATCATGGTGACCCGCTGCCTGGAGCGGAATTCCCGTTCGAATCATTCGCAAGTTACTCCACTCACGATCATGATCCAGTGCATGCGATTTGGAGATCTTGCGTCGATGTGATCCGGCGCAAAGAACGTGATCCTGACCAAGTGCCAGATTGGTGGATCGATGGAGCACACCGCACTCTGCGGATATTAGCGAGATTTTCTAACATCCCGATTCCCGCTCACGGCGCATGGCACGATTTTAGCGAAACGATGCATCTGCGTTTATTGCGGGCGCTGTTAGATTCAAATTCCCGATACGTAGCTTTTATGGTTACCGAAATTTTTGCCATCGATGGGCGCATCAATCATCCCGGCACAATGGGTCAAGAGAACTGGACGTATCGCGTTCCATGGACGATGGATGAAGTGCGTAATCGCAGCCATCTCGCCACTCTATCGCGCATGCTTTCGAATCTGATTCACCTCACCGGCCGAGCATAGCTGAGGATTGTAACACATGCGGACTTGCTTATGAGGCGAAGTTTCAGAACATCGGCAGATGTTTGATGCAGCTCGTTACGATGGAAGAATGCCATACCGGCGTTGTGGAGATTCTGGGATTTTTTTACCTGCCATCTCTCTCGGCTTGTGGCATAACTTTGGCCATCATGATTGCTTTGAAGAATCCCGCCGCATGATGAAGCTGGCCTTCGATCGGGGAGTCACTCATTTTGATCTGGCAAACAACTACGGGCCGCCGCCGGGATCTGCGGAGGAAAATGTTGGGCGTATTTTAGTCAGTGATTTCATCTGCCACCGCGATGAGTTCATTCTATCCACCAAAGCTGGACATGACATGTGGCATGGTCCGTATGGCCAAGCCGGATCTCGCAAGCATCTATTAGCCTCGCTCGATCAATCGCTCAAACGCCTACGCGTCGATTATGTGGATATTTTTTATTCACACTGCCCGGATTACGATACGCGTCTTGAAGAAACGATGTCGGCATTGGCCACGGCGGTCACCAGTGGCAGAGCCCTCTACGTCGGACTTTCCAAATACCCTCTCAAGCGGCTTAAAAAGGCAGTCAAGCTACTGGCACAAATGGGTGTGCGCTGCGTGATCTATCAGCCGCCCTATTCATTGTTAGATCGCCAAGTGGAAGCTGATGGAATTTTAGACTACTTGCATGAAGAAAGCATTGGCTGCATCGGCTTTAGCCCACTCGCTCAAGGCATGCTTACGCATAAATACTTAGAATCGATTCCAGAGGATTCGCGGGCATCGCGGCCCGAAGGATTTCTCCAAGAAAATCAAGTGTTAGATAAACGTGATCTTCTCCGCAGTCTAGCAGATCTAGCAGGCGCACACGGCTATTCGCTGCAGCATCTTGCAATTCTTTGGACATTGCGCCATCCAGCAATAACGTCTTCGCTAATCGGCGCTCGCAATACCGCCCAACTCAACGATTGCTTAAACGCCATTCAAGCACCGGAGTTAGCTCCAGCGATTATCGATGCACTTGAGGCAATTTGCCCCTTGCGCCAGTAACAGCCATCGATGCATCTTTCTGCATGTTGTTTTGGAATGATCTCTACCTCGCGCTCTTTGATCGCTGCGTGACTCAATTCGAGTCAGGTGATGCTAATTACACTCAGTATTTTTCTGAAATGGATCTGCATTTCTTAGCGAGCATCGGCTGCCAACCTCGCGAGTTTTTTGATTTCATCGAAGATTTTTGCAACGACTCGTTGCCGACGAAGTCCACCAGTCTTTTGATTGCCGCGGTGCGCAGGGATTATTTTCTCACCGTTCAAAAAGGAGAAGTGAGCCAGCTTCGCATCACCCGCGATGATTTGCCGACGTTTGGAGAAGAGTTAGATGGGATGACCTATCTGCCGCGAATTTTGAAAAAAGCGCGGGCCAAGCTGCGCGGGGAGTTGGATCCAGATTTGATGTATGCCTGCGGCGGTGATCGCAAATTTTTGCATGAACACGGCGGCATCCATCCGGCGGATTTTTTACGCCACGTCTGGGCCTGCGCCGATGATGATGCCAAACTTGCAAAGTGGGTTCGCACCCAAGCCACCGCCAATTCATCTAACTAACCAATCACCATCATGGATGCCCTGATCCGTCAACTTGAGGACAAACAAGACTTGAGCGACATCGAGGTGCAAGTCGCTTGCGAGCTTTTGTTAGATCCCAATGGACCTGATGAAAAAAAAGCGCGTTTGCTCGAAGCACTGAGCATCAAAGGCGAAACTCCCGAAGAAATTGCGTCCTTCGTCGAGTGTTTCCTAGAGCACGCGGTGAATCCACATTTAGATTTGCTCGAGCTGGATATGCCGACGCTCGATGTGTGCGGCACCGGCGGCGATCAACTCGATTTGTTCAACGTTTCGACCACTTCCATGTTCGTTGCCGCGGCCGCAGGGGCGATCGTCATCAAGCACGGCAATCGTGGCATCACTTCAAAAAGTGGCGGTGCGGATGTGTTAGAAGCGTTGGGAATTAAGATTGATTTGAAGCCTGAAGAATTCCGCCGCTGCATCGAAATCGCAGGTGTGGGATTTATGTTTGCTCCCGTCTATCATCCAGCGTTCAAAGCAGTCGTGTCCGTGCGCAAGTCGCTTGCCCAGCGCGGTGTGAAAACGATTTTTAATCTCATCGGTCCCCTGCTCAATCCCGCGCGGCCTGAGTGCCAACTCATCGGCGTCTTTAATCGCTCGCTGTGCCCAGCTTTTGCTGAAATTTGTGAACGATTAGGGCGACAGAGTGCCTGGGTGGTCAATGGCTCAACCGCTGATGGACAGGCCGTGGATGAAATGAGTTTGATGGGAAATACGCGCATTTGCAAAGCAGGAATCCATCAAGAACAAACAGACGAAGTAGTGCATCCAGCGGACTTTGATCTGCAAGTGGCCACACTCGATGATTTGCGTGGTGGCGATGCCTCACATAATGCGCTCATTTTACAAAACATTCTCGCAGGCGTCGAAACTGGGCCCAAGCGCGATATGGTCCTTCTCAATGCCGGAGCGGCCATCGCTTGCACAGGCATCGCCGATAATCTCATGGATGGCATCGATATGGCGAGAGATGCGATCTCCAGCGGTGCGGCATCCGAAAAATTGATCCTGCTGCAAGTCGCCGCAGAGCGATAACAGCAAATCTACTTGAATCATAGTAGATGTTAGATCACTTCTTTCACGAAGCTTTCTCTCTGGAATAGTGCAAATGCCTCTGGCTCTTCCCCAGTGCCGACGAATCGTGGCGTAATTTTGAGTTGATCCTGAATGGCAAAAACAATGCCGCCTTTGCCTGATCCATCGAGTTTGGTCACGATCAATCCATCCAGTGGGCAGGCTTTATGAAATTCTTTGGCTTGCTGCAATGCGTTGCTACCAGTCGTCGCATCCACCACCAAGAGCGTCATGTGCGGTGCAGTCGGATCTTGCTTGGCTAAAGTGCGGCGAATTTTCCCCAACTCTTCCATCAGATTGTGCCGCGTGTGAATGCGGCCTGCAGTATCACAAATCAGATATTTTGCTTGGTCTTGAATCGCCTGCTGGTGCGCGCCGTAACAAACCGATGACGGATCGGCATTCGGTTTTCCAGCGATGACTTCCAATTGCAATCTCTCGCCCCATCGCTGCAATTGCTCGACGGCGGCAGCGCGGAACGTATCTGCTGCGGCTAAAATCACTTTGCTACCACGACGTGAAAGCCAGAGGCCAAGCTTGGCGCTTGAGGTCGTCTTCCCAGTGCCATTGACACCGACGACGAGAATGACCAACGGCTTGCCATCCATGCGGGGCAAAATCGGCGGCGCATCCGGCGGCAGGCGCTTCAACATTTGCTTGCGCGTGATTTCTAACACATCATTCGCGGTGACGAAACGTCCTAGATATTTCAAATCCTCAAGGATCGCATCCGTCATCCCAACGCCGAGATCCGAACTGATAAGCGAAGCCTCAAGTTCATCCCAATCAAGCTCCGCTCGATTGGTCATTTTCTGATAGAGAGATTTAAAAAAGCCTGCCAAGGCCCGCAGGCTAGCTCACCAAAGCCGATGGTCAATCAGCGAATCTCTTGCTACTTGATCTCAAATTTCACCGATACGGTGGTTGTGAATTCCACCTTCTCAAACTGAGCGGATGAAGTCGCCGATTCCATGCTTCTTGCCATCATTGCGTCACTACTTTTTGCCCAACCAGCTGGGCCCGATTGCTCGCGCAGCGCCAATAAAACCCCAAGCTCGCATTCCGCCTTTTTCGCAAGCAAGGATGCCTTCTCTTTTGCCGCAGCGACTGCCGCCAGCGAAGCTTCCATTTTTAGTTCGTTTTCTTTGATGGAACCTAACTCGACGGTCAAAATTTCAAGAGCATTATCGGCGAGCAATAATTCTTCGATTTTCTGCCTTTTGGATAAATCGGTCAGCTCGATGATGCCCGAGCGCAGGGCAAAATAGCCTTTGAAGATTCTCGTTTGAGAATCGTGGTCAAAAACTTTTCCCGAAGAAATGGAGCTAAGCTGGAATGACGATTGATCGATGCCTGCTGCTTTGATCCGCTCAATCAATGATGATGCCGATTGATCCAGCGCTTTGGAGGCATCTGCTAGAGTGGGCGCTTCCCCGCGAATTTGTATTTGCCAAGTTGCACGATCCGCTGGAGCCGATGCTTTGCCTACCGCATCCACTTCAATGTGGCGGCGAAGATCAATTTCCTGCGCACCAAGCCAGCCGGCACCGATGAGATAGACGATTGCTAAAATAGAATGAGTCGTGATTTGCATGATGGAAAATTTCGTGCAAAACAACGCTAAGCCAAGTTTTATTTTACGATGCTCTCATTTGCTCAGCCATGGGGCCTGCTTGCTCTGTTAGGAATTCCAATTGTGCTGGCAATTCACATGCTGCAGCGCAAAGCCGTGGTGTTGCCGATTAGCACCTTGTTTTTGTTAGGCTCACAACCAAAACAATCGCGCCACGGGCGGCAAATTGAACGGCTCATCGCCTCGGTCCCACTTTGGATGCAACTGTTGGCCGTGCTCCTGATGACTTGGCTTTTGTGCCAGCCACAATGGCTGCATCTCACTCCAGTAAAACGCATCGCGCTGGTGATAGACTCGTCGGCATCGATGGCGGCATTTCAGCCACAATTGCTTGAGGAAATTCAAAAAATTCAGAGCGATTTCAAACAAACAGCGGAGCGAGTGGAAATGATCGCCCTCGAGTCGTATCCGAATCGGCCACGAATCTATCAGGGAAGTTCTTTTCTTGAATTGTTAGAAAAAATTAAGGCATGGCAGCCAAGCGATGGATCGCACGCGCCCAACACCGCGATGCAACTCGCCCGCTCTCGCGTCTCGAGCCAAGGCAGTGTGATTTATCTAACAGACACGCCGGTTGAGAATTTGCCTTTTGAGTGCGTGCAAGTAGGCATCGGTCGGCCGATAGAAAATGTTGGGTTTACCGGCATCAGAATCGAGGAAAATCAAGGCGTGCCGATCATCCGAGCGACGTTGCGCAACTATGGCAAAAAAGCGGCAACCCGCAGTTGGACGATCCTAAGCGAAAAATCACAATCGAATGCTAAGGAAATTTCAATCCCAGCTGGTGGACTGATGACGCTACAGGTAGGATTCCCGAGCAATCAAGAACGCGCCGTGCTTTCTCTAACAGCGGATGAATTCACCCTCGATGATCTCATCCCAGCGATCCTGCCCAAAGAGAAACAACTCACTTTTTCTGCTCAAGGAAATGCAACCGAGCTTCAGAGTTTTGCCAGCCGTTTAGTGAGGTCAATTCATGCTTCTTCCCTCACAGCCGAAGCGAAGAAGGCTGATATTTCGCTTTTCTCCTTAGATCCAACAAGCAACCCAAACATCACGAGCAACGCGTTGATCTTCACCAATGGCACTGTGACGAACGCCAAAATGCGCCAAGGAAAAATCACCACCTCAGATCATCCATGGATGGAAGGGCTCAACTGGCAGACTTTTCAAGCAAGAGAATCTCCCAGCCATGCAAGCAATATGTTAGATCAAGTGCTGCTTTGGCAAAATGGCCAACCGTGGATCATCCTTCGGGAGCAAGGAAGAGCGCGCCAGTTATTGTTCAATTTCGACATTCAAAGCTCCAACGCCACATCACAATCTGCCTTCATTGTTTTGCTCCATCGCTTCGCAGAACAGGTGCGCTCGCAAAAAATCGCCCCATCCGCCACTCAGCTCGAGATCGGTCAGCCGCTTAAAATCACAGCTGACGATCGCCTGCCTCTAACTGCCGAGCTCGTCGATTTACTCGGCAACACGCTGCCGCCGCTTGTGCAACCGATCACTCACGCGCCGCGCTTGCCTTCATTCCTAACAGTTAATCAAAACAACCAACGACTTCTGCACGCAGCAGTGGCCTTCGCAGACACCCGCGAGGCTGATTTCTCCGCATGCTCCAGCATGGCATTGCCTGGACTAACTGATAGAGATGCACAAGCATCATCCGATAGCGATCCATGGTGGCGCGCGATGCTGCTGGTGCTGGCCCTCGCCTTGCTCATCGCTTGGCACGCCGGCACGCCTTCCCCTTCAGCGGCCCGGGCTCGATGATCCCAATTTGCAAATTGATTAAGATGCCTAAATAATGGCAAACATCAATATGTGGTATTTTGTTTGCAAAAAGAATACCACATCTAGTCTAAAACTGCCTCTTCGATTGCGCCTCGTCCAAAAACCGTTAAGGTGCACCAACGCCTGCATGCTCACGAGCATCGCTCCATCCTCAACGATTTTATGTATTTAAAAACACTCGAGATTCACGGTTTCAAATCCTTTGCGGAGAGAACCGTCTTTGAATTCGCGCAAGGAGTCACCGGCATCGTCGGACCCAATGGCTGCGGAAAATCGAACGTGGTGGATGCAATCCGTTGGGTGCTCGGCGAGACATCGGCCAAGGCATTGCGCGGCGGCGAAATGGCAGACGTCATTTTTAACGGCACCGAAAAACGCAAACCACTCGGCATGGCTGAAGTCACGCTGACGATGGCCGATTGCGAGGGACCACTCAAAGTGGACTTCAATGAAGTCGCTCTCACACGCCGGGTTTTTCGCGATGGCCGCTCGGAATACCGCATCAATGGCACGCTTTGCCGGCTTAAAGACATCCATGATTTATTGATGGATACCGGCATTGGCCGCACCGCCTACTCGATCATGGCGCAAGGGCAAATTGATCAAATCCTCTCGTCCAAACCAGAAGAACGCCGCGCGGTTTTTGAAGAAGCGGCCGGCATTACCAAATTTAAAAAGGAAAAAAAAGAAGCCCTGCGGAAACTAGAATTTACCGAGGCAAATTTACTCCGAGTGTCCGACGTGCTTGCCGAGCAAGAGCGGCGCATGAATTCGCTCAAGCGCCAAGTCGCCAAGGCACGGCGCTACCAAGCACTCGCGGCAGACACTCGGGTGTTAGACACCCATCTCAGCCATAAAAAATTCATCGAATTGCGAGCCGAGCACGCGGAATTGACCGTTTCGATTCGTGGACTCGAAGTGCGCGATACGGAAATCGAGCAACGCCTTCCTGCGAAAGAACAAGCCGCTGCCGCAGCGCGAAATACCGCACGGGAATTTGAGGCAGAACTTGCCGAGCTGAGACAAAAGCTCAACGAGCACCGCAACGCGTTGCAAACGGCTTCTGGACGCATGGCGTTTAACGAAGAACGCAAAGTTGAGCTGGAAAGTCGCATCCGCCAAAATCATGAAGACATTTTTTCCACACGGGAAAAGTTAGCCCAGCAAGAGTTTGATTTCATCGCTGCCAATCAAGCGCTGGATCAACTCAATCGCCTGATTGCCGATAAAGAACTTCAGTTAGAGGATCAAGAATCACTCACTCGGGAAAAACAAAAGCAGCGCCAACAAATCGAAGAAACACTCCGCGAAACCAGACGCGAGGCCACTCAAACACAAACGCTCATCGCCTCCATGCAGGCGAAAATCGAAAGTGCACTTGCCCAGTTAGAGCTGCATCGTGAACGCAGCCGCCAACTCAGCGATGAACACCAACGCCTCACGCTCGAGAGCGAAGAATCACGCACCGAGCAGCTCAATATTTCCAGCTTAGTCACCGAAACGCACTCCCAGCTCGCGGCCCTCGAAGAAAATTTCCATAGCGAAGAACGCGCCTACCAACACCTGCGTGGCGATTTGGATGCAGCTCGCCAAGCCGCGATGACTTCTAACAAGAATCTTGCGCAACGCTCCGCCCGCTTCGATGCCGTGCGGCAACTCATCGCGAGTGGTGAAGGATTTGAAAAAGGCACCCGCAGCGTGCTGCAAGGCCTCGGCCAGCCTGAGGCATTTAAGCCACAAGTCCACGGCGTGCTCGCCTCCTTCATCGAGGCAGATCAAAGCTGCGCACGAGCACTCGAAGCCGTGCTTGGCAATCATTTGCAAGCCGTGCTCGTGCATGACCAAACTGCCGCCGAGACCATCATTGAGCGCCTCACCGAAAAACAGTTAGGCCACGCCGCTTTGCTGCCAGAATCATTCGTCCCCGCCAGCTCGATCAGCCAGATGGAAGCACTGCCCGAAGGTGCCGTGGCTTGGGCACTTGATCGTGTGAAGTCTGACAAACGCATCGCCGCAGTCATCACCAAATTGTTAGAACGCGTGCTGATTGTGCCAAATCTAACAACCGCTCTGCGCCTTCGCACACTGCACCCGGGAATCACCTTGGTCACGCTTGCAGGCGTCATTCTAACAGGTGAAGGCATGCTACGCGGCGGAGCCAGCAAAGAAGCCGCCACTTCCGTGCTCGAATTACAAAATGAAGCTCGCTCACTTGCGGCGGAAGTCGAACAACTCAAACAAGAAGACCAACTGGCCACCGCTCACGTGGCTGAATTGGAAGCCGAGCTTGAGCAGCGCCGCGAACAAGTCGAACTCAGCCGCGAACGCCTGCAACGCCAAAAAGTGGAACTCTCCACCTTTCAAGGCCAACTCAGCCTCGCCACCCGCGAGGTGGAAAATTTGCAAACCAAACTCGAAAACGTCGAGTGGGAGCAAGGCACCTTGCAAACTCGCGATCGCTCCGCCGCAGAAAGCCGCGAACAGTTAGAGACTGATTTGCACGCCAACCGCGAGCGTCTCGAATCGCTCGAAAGTGAAGTTCGCCGTTTGCAAAATGAGGCAGACAATGCCACCCGCGAAGAGCACTCGTTGCAACAAATCGTGCAAGAATTGCGCACCGAATTGGCCGTCGAGCGCCGCACCAAGCAATCTTCTGAAGAGCAACAAAAGCCGATGGAGCTGCGCCTATCAGAATTGCAAGAAGCAGCCATCCGCCGCGAGGCGGAAATTGATGCTTTCCAACAACGCATCGAATCCGCCATCGGGGAAAATAGCCAACTCGCCGAAACCATCGAAATGAACCGGCTCGAAGTTGAAGATCTGCAACGCGAAATCGATGGCCGCGCGGAAGGACGCGCCGGCCACATGCAAATGATCGATGCCGCTGAAGCAGAACTCGCCGCCTTGCGTCGTGACCACGCAAAGCTCAACGAACAAAAAGGCCGCGAAGAAATTGCCGCGACCAAATTAGAGCTGCGCATCGAGCACTTAACCACGCACCTGTTAGAGCGCTATCAAGTCGATCTTTCCGCCTTCGAGCCCGATGCCCACGCTCTACTCGCCAGCATCGCCTCCCAAAAAGCACTGCAATCTCAAAACGGAAAAATCTCGATCATCACCGCCGATAGCGAGCACCACGATGACGAAGACGCGATGCCCACAATCGTCATCGATGGCACGCGCGAAGCCATCCCTCCACTACCAGGAGAGCCGCACGGAGAACCCGATTGGCAATTCGTCGAATCCATCGTGGCCGACATCAAACGCCGCTTGGATGCGATGGGCCCAGTCAACCTCGATGCCATCGAAGAATTCGAGGAACTCGAAGAACGCTACACTTTCCTCAAAGGCCAACATGATGATCTCACCTCATCGAAGGCCGAGCTGTTAGAAGTGATCGAGCGCATCAATCACGAAACTCAGCGCTTGTTTTCCGAAACTTTTGCCCAAGTCAAAATCAACTTCAGGGCCATGTTCAAAGAACTTTTCGGCGAAAAAGGCGAAGCGGATCTTTCTCTGTTAGACGAGGGCGATCCTCTGGAGTCCGGCATCGAAGTCATCGCCAAACCACCCGGGAAAAAATTACAATCAATCACATTGCTATCAGGTGGCGAACGCTCGATGACGGCGGTGGCTCTGCTATTTTCCATCTACATGATCAAGCCTAGCCCGTTCTGCGTGCTGGACGAATTGGATGCCCCGCTGGATGAATCTAACATCAATCGCTTCGTCAAAGTGCTCGATCGCTTCATCGATGTCAGCCAGTTCATCATTGTGACGCATTCAAAACGCACCATGGCCCGCGCCGATGTGATGTATGGAGTGACGATGGAAGAGTTTGGAGTTTCCAAACCTGTGGGCATGCGCCTCACCCAAGCAGACTCTTCATCACAAAAAACGGAGGCCAAAAGCGCCGCCCAAAAAGCCGCACTGAAACTGGATGCCTAAAAAATGCGCAATTCACCGCTAAAATGAATGCTTGTCATTTTTAAAATGACTGATTAAAAGCGAACTGTTCTCTGGGCATACTGACAGAAAACGCACTTCGTCTGGTCTCTGACGCCATGGTCTCAGGAAGTGTTGATTGTGATGGCGTATCTAAAACTGACTACAATGGACATCTACGTGGGCAACTTGCCCTACACTGCAACTGAAGAAGACGTAACCGGACTCTTCGCCAATCATGGCCCTGTCGAACGGGTTAAAATCATCACTGACCGTGAAACTGGGCGCTCCAAAGGCTTCGCCTTCGTGACACTCGGCGATCAAAGCAAGCTCAACCCTGCAATCGAAGCACTCAATGGCTTTGACTACCAAGGCCGTGCTCTTCGTGTGAACGCATCCGAGCCGAAAGAATCCAAACCCGGTGGCTTCCGTTCTGGCGGTGGTGGCGGCGGCGGCTATGGCGGCGGTGGAGATCGTCGCGGTGGCGGCGGCGGCGGCGGCGGTTATAAAGGCGGCGGTGGCGGCGGCGGCTATAAAGGCGGCGGCGGTCACAAAGGCGGCGGTCATCGCGGTGGCGGCGGCGGCGGTTATAGCAACGACTGGTAAGCCGACTCGTCATTTTCTAACGAAAATTTTTCACTACACCCGATCCCATTAGCGGATTGGGTGTTTTTTTTGCAGATCAATCGGCGGCAGATTTCATCTGCCATGCCGGTCTTTTTTCAACTTAGGCTTCCATGTAGCAGCGCATCACACGAGGCGTGATGCCAGTGAAAATTTCCCACGCAATGGTATCAGCCTTTTTGGCAATTTCCGCGACCGGAATCACGCCGCCGAAGAGTTCGACCTCATCACCTTCAACGACCTGCGGTCCATCGGTCACATCCACCATGATTTGGTCCATTGTCACTCGCCCGATGAGCGGGAATCGCCGCCCGGAAATAGCCACTTCTGCTCCCATGCCATTTAGATGTCGCGGGTATCCATCACCGTAACCAATGCCCACGGTGGCGACGCGTGTTGGCCGCGTGGTCACAAATTGGCGCCCGTAAGAAACACCATGCCCCTCTGGCAACCAACGCACCAAGGTTACCCGAGATTTGAGCGTCATCACATGTTGCAAAAAAACGTCCGAGTGCGGCATCGGGGAAACGCCATACAACATCAGTCCGGGACGCGCCAAGTTACACAATCCTTGGCGGTAACCAAGCATGCCGGCACTATTGGATAAATGAATCCAACGGAACCGCTCGCGCCCGCCCAACTCGTGGACGATATCCTCAAAGGTCGCAAATTGCCGCCGCGTGAATGCTTCATCTTCATCCGCAGATGGCAAATGCGAGCCTATGCCATCTATTTCCAAGTGCCCTAATTGATCTAACAGCGGCAACACCTCGCGGCATTGCGCAGCAACAAATCCCCCACGCCCCATGCCGGTATCCACTGCGAGGTGGACTTTGAGCCGTTTGTCCATTCTGTCTGCAATTGAGTTAAATTGCTGCGCTTCATCCAAAGAAGAAATGCATGGAGTCCAGCCATTGGCGACAATCTCTTCTCTTTCTGCCGCCCAAGTTGCGCCTAACAGATAGATTGGAGTATCGACTCCGGCGTTGCGGATGCGGCGTGCTTCTCCGACGTTGGCCACGCCCATGAAGGCCAAGTCTTGTGTGCTGAGAAAGCGTGCCATTTCCTCCAATCCATGGCCGTAAGCACCCGCTTTAAGCACGGCCATCAACGCGCATCCTGCAGCGCTGCGGGCCGCTTGCAAATTTGCCACCAACGCATTGAGATTGACCTCGGCCCACGCCCGTGGCGGGGATGCTTTGATTGATTGAATCGCCATCAGATTTTCCTATGTTTCACCAGTTGCCATGCTTCTTCCATTTGCTCGGCAGTTGCCTCATCGAGAGATATTTTTCTATCTGTTAGGTTCGATTCCATCTCGGCAAAGCGCTGCGCAAATTTGTCATTTGCTCGGGCCAAAATGAGCTCTGGATCTCGATCCAGAAAACGCGAGAGATTCGTCACTGAAAAAATGACATCGCCGAGTTCCTCGCTCACATGCTCGGAATTTTCGCTATCCATTGCGGTTTCTAACTCTAACAATTCTTCGCGAATTTTAGCAATCACTCCGCGCTCACTCTGCCAATCAAATCCGACCTTGGCTGCTTTTTTTTGCAATTTCACAGCCCGCAACAAACTGGGCAGGCCTTTGCCTACGCCGTGTAAATATGGCTCGTGCTGATCACCTTTTTCCAAACGCTTGATCTCGTCCCATTGATTCAATACTTGATCCGTAGTAATTGCCGCGCTCAGCGCAAAAACATGTGGATGCCGCCGCACCAGTTTTTCAGAAATCCCTCGTGCGATTTCCTGCAAATCAAAGCGCGCCACCTCTTGCCCCATCTCTGCATGAAAGACCACTTGCAATAGCAAATCCCCTAACTCTTCTCGCAGATGAGCCCAATCTTCCCGCTGAATCGCATCCACCACTTCGTAAGTTTCCTCAATCAAGTTGCTCGCGATCGATGCGTGCGTTTGCTCGCCATCCCATGGGCAGCCGCCAGGTGCTCTTAAGCGATGAACGATCGCTTGCAAGCGCTGCAATTGGTCCGCACCCGCCGGGCTATCGATCATCATTTCATCCGTCATGCTTAGTTGCTTGGTTTGAGTTCGAGAATTGCTGGAGATGTGCTCGCTCTTCAGTAGTTAGACTCTGGAATCCGTGTGCGGAAATTTTATCCAATATGCGATCCAACTCTTGATCGTTCATTTGAGGCAACTCGCTGCGTGGGCGAATTTTGGCATCAGGAATGGGCCGCCGTTTGATCGATTGAGCAGCCCCCATTTTTCCCAAGCATTGCGGAAAACGTGTGAGTAGAAATCCTAAAATCGCACCGCCCAAATGGCCCGCTTCCCCACCCTCATTCCCACCGAAGCGAAGCAAAATGGCTGCTACGGAAATCCCTAACAACGCCAACGCCAACTGCCGCATGCTTAGCACCACCGGCGGGAAAAGTAGCGCCACTCGCATGCTAGGCGCAATCACCGCGACCCCAATCAAAATACCGTAAATCCCGGCGGACGCACCTACCAGCCATTGATCGTCCGATGGCAAAATTCCAAGCCAGACAAGTAGCGAAAAAAAGACAGCTCCCGCCACACCACAGAGCAAATAAAACAGCAAGAATTTGCCCGCACCCCACCAACGCTCCATCCACGGGCCAAAGAAAAATAACCCCAAGCAATTCATGATCAAATGCCCTAGCGACCCTTGCAGGAATTGAAACGTCAGCAATTCATACAAGCGCCCCTCTCCAAACGCTGTAGAGATCGCAAATGCTCCCCATTGCCGCAGTGGACCATTGACTCCATCGCCTTTCAAAAGCACGTCTAACAGATAGAAGCCGCCATTTGCAATGATCAGCCACTTCACCACCGGCGTGAGTGAAGAGAGCAAAGAAGCACCTGCGCTGCTATGTGGATGACTTCTTGAAACTTGCGGCTCACTCTGCATCGGTCGAACTCACTACCACGCACCGCTCCTTCCTGCAAGGGCGGCTAAGCCTTAAAACCAATACTTGACAAAAATGCCAAACTTGGCACTTTCGCCAAGTGATTTCCACCCTATCCACTCACAAGCAAGTGCAGATCATCAAGGCACTGGCTCATCCTGCGCGGCTGGAAATTGTCCAAGCGCTTGTCACCCGAGAGCACAGCGTGAGCGAATTGCAAACCATCGTCGGCGGCGACTTATCGACGGTTTCCAAGCATCTCACCCAAATGCGCAAGGCAGGCTGGATCGATTGCAAAAAGCACGGCCAACACGTCCACTACCGCTTGGTGTGCAAATGCCTGCCCGAGTTTCTCGAATGCGTTGAGAACATTGGAACCAATCGTTCCACCTGCGATTGTTGATTTCGCGATTTTTTCCCCTCAGACAGACTGCACCGAGCAATTTCCGACTCCAATTTCATGATTCTCATTCTCTGCACCGGCAATTCCTGCCGCTCTCACCTCGCCGAAGGCATTCTCCAAAAAGCACTCGGCACCAGCATTGAAGTTGCCTCGGCCGGATCCAAGCCAGCGGGCTACGTGCATCCATTCGCGATCAAGGCCATGGCGGAAATCGGGATCGATATCTCCGCGCACCAATCCAAACACCTCGATCTCTTTTTGACCCGCGAAGTCAAAACCGTCATCACCGTCTGCGGCAATGCGGACCAAGTATGCCCTATTTTTCCCGGCCAACTGAATCGCCACCACTATCCATTCGATGATCCAGCACATGCGGAGGGCAGCGAAGAGGAGCAAATGACCGTCTTCCGCCGAGTGCGTGATGAAATTTCCATGGTCTTCACCGCCTATGCCCACGGCTGTCTCGATCCACGCTAATAAGCCACCAATCCATGTCCGAAAACATCGCCGCACGCATGTCATTTCTCGACCGCTATCTGACGGTCTGGATCTTCGCCGCCATGATCATTGGCGTGCTCATCGGTCGTTTTCTCATTCAAGATCCGGCCGCATTTTTCGCGCCATTGACGATTGGCACGACCAATCTTCCCCTGGCAATCGGCTTGATTCTCATGATGTATCCGCCGCTGGCCAAAGTGCGCTACGGCGAGCTGCCACGTGTGTTTTCAAATCCCCGGATTCTCACACTTTCTCTGGTGCAAAATTGGCTCATCGGGCCAGTGATCATGTGGGTGCTGGCGGTCTTGCTGCTGCGAGATCAACCAGATTACATGGTCGGGCTGATCCTGGTTGGCCTCGCGCGATGCATCGCGATGGTGCTCGTTTGGAACGATCTCGCAAAAGGCTCATCCGAGTATGCCGCCGGACTCGTCGCACTAAATAGCATTGCTCAAATTCTTTTTTACAGCGCCTACGCATGGCTCTTCATCACCGTGCTGCCGCCCTTAGTTGGCCTCAAGGGCGTAGTCGTGGAAATCGCGATGAAAGACATCTTCATTTCGGTGATGATCTACCTCGGCATTCCGTTTTTCGCGGGCATGGTCACACGGCTGGTATTGACCCGCATCAAAAGCATCGAGTGGTATGAAAAAAAATTCATCCCGCGCATTTCTCCGCTGACGTTGGTGGCGCTGCTTTTCACCATCATCATGATGTTCACTTACAAAGGCGATGCCATTCTCAAGTTGCCGATGGATGTGCTGCGGATTGCCATTCCGCTGCTGATTTATTTCATCCTGATGTTCTTCATCAGCTTCGCCATGGCCGCCAAACTCGGCGCAGACTATCCGCGCACGGCGAGCGTCGCCTTCACCTCAGCAGGCAATAATTTCGAATTGGCCATCGCCGTAGCGATTGCCGTATTCGGCATCGAGTCGGGCGTGGCATTCGCCGCCGTCGTTGGGCCCTTGGTGGAAGTCCCGGTCTTAATTGGCCTCGTCCATGTTTCATTCTGGCTTAGGCGAAAATTTTTCTGATAGATCTTGTTCGGATACTATAGATGTCTCTGATTCGGAGATCTCGAAGCGCATTTTATTGTGATAAAACGATCTTCCAATCGCAATCTTGCAATGTGATGAATTTCTCTCAACGCCGTTTCACATTCCGTCGATTGATCATTCAGCAGGCGATCGCGAAATGCTTGCAGCATCTTGGATTTGGTTGTCATTCGTGCACAAATGATGAATGGCATGCCAAATTTTTCCCGATAGGCCGCATTGAGATTCTCAAAGCACACGAATTCCTCGTCGCTCAATTGATCAAGGCCGAGGCCAGATTGTTCTCGTGTGGAGTCATCCGTGAGCTGCCCAGCGCGCGCGAGTTTTCCTGCCAAATCAGGATGCGCACAAATCAAGTCCCGCTGCTCGGCTGGACTGGCCTGTTCGACTGACTCACGCATGGCACAAATGAGTGCTGTTAGATCGACAAAAGGCCGTCCCGCCGCGGCGCGTTCGATCACCCACGGGCTGTGCTCATAAATCCCACCGAGACGCTCAACGAGCGATTCAAGCGGCAGGTCATTGATCTCAGCAATTTTCAAAGTGGTTGGATTCTAGCGAAAATTTTCCCGCTCTGGCAAACTAGATCCATCATCATTTGGGAAAATGCGGGTTGAGCAAAGCCGCTTCTCGTCGCATGCTTCGCGAGTGGATTTTTGGCAACATATCGCAGACCGACGAGCAGAGAACGCGTGCTTCGCGATCGTGACCGTCGTCGCCACCCGCGGCAGTGTGCCCTGTGAAATGGGCGCCAAAGCAATCATCGCTGAAGATTCTCTTATCTTCGGCACTCTCGGCGGTGGCAAAGTGGAAGCACTCGCGATTGCGGAAGCGGTTAAAATGTTAGATTCTGATAGAAGACACCAACTCATCACTTGGAATTTGCGCCACGATGTCGGCATGACCTGCGGTGGTGAAGTCACCTTGTGGTTTGAAATCATCCAACCCCATTCCTCATGGCACTTGGTGATTTTTGGTGCGGGGCATGTCGCGCAAGCGTTGGTGCCTTTGCTAGCGACTTTGTCCTGCACGATCGATGTGATCGATACCCGCGCGGATTGGTTAGAAAAATTTCCGCAAAGCCAGAAAGTCCGCTGTCACCATCATCAAACATACGAAGAAGGAGTCATCCACGTCGGCCCAGCCAGTTATGTGATGTGCATCAGTCGTGGCCATTCGACGGATCGCCCTGTGCTGCGTTCCTTGATGATGAGAGAGGCACCCCTGCCATTTCTCGGAGCCATCGGCAGCAAATCAAAGCGCGCGGTGCTCATGAGCGAGCTGCGTGCAGACGGCATTGATGAGGGAAAACTCAGCGAGCTCGTCTGTCCGTTAGGTTTGCCCATCGGAAGTAATGATCCTGCTGAAATTGCAATCAGCATTGCCGCACAATTGTTAGAGCGGCGGCAATTGCCTCATGCTTGAGTTGGAATTTTTCCGACCGCTAGTTTGATCGCCTCGGAAGTCAGTGGCGATGGTAGTAAAGCACCATTTCCCCCAAAAGCGCAGATGGCATCTCGGATCGCCTCACGAGCTGAAATTGCTAACATCAACGGAGGCTCACCAACAGCTTTGGATCCAAAGATCGTGCGCGGCTGCTCGGCATCATCTAACAAATCAACTCGGAAATCTAACGGAGAATCACTGATCGTCGGAATCGCGTAGGTGCTCGCACTGTGCGTGAGTAATTTGCCATCACCATTCCAGCGCAATTCTTCACAGGTCAGCCATCCGAGACCTTGCACAAATCCACCTTCGATTTGCCCGCGATCGACCAACGAGTTGAGCGAATTCCCCACATCGTGTAAAATATCGACTCGGCGGGCATGCTGCATACCTGTGAAGCCATCGATTTCCACTTCACTCACCGCAGCTCCGAATGCGAAGTAATGAAACGGTTTGCCTTTTCTAACATTCCAATCCCACTGCAAATCTGGTGTGCGATAAAATCCGGCCGCAGATAATGATACACGCTGCACATAAGCCGCATTGGCGAGTTCAGCAAATGGCAGGCTCTTCTCGCCGCAGTGCGCAAATCCTGAATGAAAAGAAACTTCAGACCAATCGCATCCAAGCAGTGGTGCCGCCACTTCTGCCATCCTTTCGCGTAAAATGCTGCATGCATCGGAAACGGCCATACCATTCAAATCAGACCCACAACTCGCCGCAGTGGCAGAGGTGTTAGGGACTTTGTCTGTGCGCGTGTGCATCAGGCGAATGCGGCTTGCCTCCACACCCAATTCACGCATGGCGATGCCTAGAATTTTCGTATGAAGCCCCTGCCCCATTTCTGTTCCGCCATGGTTCACCTGCACTGAGCCATCCGCATAAATGAGGACGAGTGCCCCCGCTTGATTGTAATGTTTGAGTGTAAAACTTATCCCAAACTTCACCGGCGTGATTGCGATGCCGCGTTTGCGTCCGGGATGCTCAGCGTTCCATGCATCGATCGTCCGGCGGCGCGCATCAAAATCAGATGATTCTAACAATTTTGCCCAAATGCGTTCTAACCGATTTCCCTCCACCTCTTCGCCATAATGCGTCGTATTGGTTTCGCCGTGGCCATGATAAAAATTGGCCCTCCTCAATTGCTCTGGCCGCATGCCGAGAGACAACGCGATGCGAGCCATGATTTCTTCTATCACAAGCATGCCTTGCGGTCCGCCAAAACCACGAAACGCCGTGTGCGAGGTGGTGTTGGTTTTGCAAACGCGCCCACGAAAACGAACATGCGGAATGTAATAGGCATTATCCAAGTGAAATAAGGCGCGATCATTGACTGGCAACGATAAATCCAACGACCATCCCCCATCCGAAAAAAGCTCTACATCTGCCGCATGCAAGCGTCCATTGCCGTCATACGCGACGCGGAATCTCGCAAAAAATGGATGCCGCTTGCCGCTCGACTCCATGTCTTCATCGCGATCTAACTGCAACGCGACTGGCATGCCGGTGTGCACCGCGGCCAACGCACAAAGTGCCGCCCATGGATTTGCCTGAGTTTCTTTTCCACCAAAGCCACCACCCATTCGCGGCGATTCAACCACGACTTGATTGCGCGACCAACCTAACACTTCTGCGACGATCGTTTGCGTCTCACTTGGATGCTGCGTGGAACTCCTGAGAAAAACGCCATTTGCCCCATCAGGCTCGGCATAGGCTGCGTGTGTTTCCAAATAAAAATGTTCCTGTCCACCGATGTGAAATGAACCTTCTAACAGATGTTCATGTTGAGACAATTGCGCGTCCACATCACCGCGGTCTAGCTGATGACCATCCGTATGGAATGAGCCAATTGCTATTGCCTCTTCAATACCTAACAGCGGTTTGAGAGGCTCGAATGAAATCACCACTTTTTCAGCAGCAAGACGGGCGAGTTCTAACGTCTCAGCAATGACTGCCGCGATCAATTGTCCATGAAATGACACCTCATTTTCAGCAAAGAGTGGCTCGTCATCGCGCGAGGGACCGGTGTTGTTATGTCCGGTAATGTCTGCTGCTGTTAGAACGGCACGAACACCAGGCATGACGCGCGCTGATTCACAATCGATCGCCAAAATTTGTGCACGCGCGTAAGGTGATCTCACCAACCAAACTTGCAACGCACCGTGGCGCTTTGCCATATCATCCACATAATGTGCCGCTCCGGTGACGTGACCGCGCGCTGATTCGTGAGGCATCGCATTCGGCGGATTTGAAATTTCTTGTGATACCCACGCCCGCTCATCCAAGCATTCGCGTTCGCCACTCATCGCTTTTTTCCACAACTCGCCGATCAATTCTCGACGATACATTGCCGAGCCGCGCACGTCATCCATCGGCGTGAATTCAGACTCTAACAATTCAATGACATCTGCCTCTAACAATGCACCTCGGTGGACGCCTAACAAACGTTCTTCCGTGAGTTTTGCGCGCAGCGGAGTCGCCGCGACCCCGCCGTAAGCGAGGCGAAAATCGTTCACGCAATCGGCCGCATCAAAGGCGATGCGAAATGCCATCGAAACAGTAGAAATATCCATTTCTCGGCGTTTGGAAACTTTGAAAAACTGCGAATGTCCCAGCTGATTTTTTCTAACATAAATCGCCGCTAACAGCTCATCATCACGCAGCACTGATTGACGGTAGCCGGTAAAAAAATCCGCGAGCAAAATCCGGCGAGAGCCTGTGAGCGAGGCCAATTCCAATTCCGCATCGAGCACTAACAGAACAGGTGCCGCATCACCAATCGGCGAAGCGGTTACCAAATTTCCGCCCAATGTTGCGCGATGGCGAATTTGCCGCGAAGCGAACCATCGCAACATCTGATTCATCGCCGGAAATGCATCGCCCAATTTGGCCTCAATATCCGTCAACACAGCCGCCGCGCCGATCCTCCATTCTTCCGCGTTCTCAGAAATCAAATTCAACTCAACGATGTGCTCGAGTGAAATTATTCGCTGCGGGCGATCGTGCCTTTTATGCATCAAAACCGCCAACTCGGTGGCTCCGCAAAGATAAACTGCATCCGGAAATTCATTTTTGAAACGCAGCGCCTGTTCAATGCTCTGCGGGCGAAAATATCCTGCGCTCGATCGCTCTGGGGCATGCCGCATCGGTGCCTGTGGCAAGTCCACCGTTGGCATGGATGCAGCCACCTCGCGGATCGGCCGGTAGCCAGTGCAGCGGCATAAATTTCCACATAATTGATCCGCCACGGCATGCTGGTTTTGTGAAATTCCGCGAGCAGATGCCTCGGCCATCGAGCAAATAAATCCGGGCGTGCAATATCCACACTGCGAGCCGCCGAGCTCGATCATCGCCTGCTGCGCCGGATGCAAGGTGCCATCAGCAGCGTGCAATCCTTCCGCAGTGATCAGAGAGCGGCCACACAAGGAGTGCACCAACGCAAGACAGCCATTGATCGCTCGCGGTGGGCCATCTGTCTCTAACAATAGAATGGTGCAAGCGCCGCAGTCCCCTTCATTGCAACCAATTTTCGCAGCCGTTTGTCCATTGGCGCGCAGCATATCGAGCACTGTTAGATACAAAGGCATCTGTGAAATGTCATGAGCCAGTCCATTGATGGTGATGGTTTCAGCAAAATTCATTGGCTCAATTTTCGTAATGTTTCTGCTAACAATTGAGTGCCGCGAGAAATTGCTTCCGGCGATGCATATTCGTCTGGACGATGCGACCAACCATTCCGGCATGGGATAAAAATCATCACTGTCGGACAAATTCGGGCCATGAATAACGCATCATGGTATGCACGGCTCACCATCCGGCAATGGCTCAAATCAAGCATGCGCGCATTCGATTCCAATTCGTCTAACAACCATGACGAACAAATCGCCGGCGGATCTTGATGAATGCAATGCCACTCAAAAGTCACGTTTCTGCGGGCGCAAATGGCATCCGCAGCTTGACGAATCTGGCCGATCGCGATGTCTCTGGCTTCGACATCCGTGTCCCGAAAATCAATCTCTAACAATGCTTCGCAGGGAATTGAATTGATTGCTTTGGGCCACACATCGATCACTCCAGTCGTGCCAACCGTATCAGGCGATGATGACACGATTGCTGCTTTTTCCACGGCCAGTGCCACTTCTGCCGCAGCGAGAAATGCATCGCGGCGGCCCGGCATCAGCACCGCTCCAGCATGGCCACCGCTGCCATGAAAACGCAGACGAAATGATGCAGGAGCCGCAATTTTTTCAACCAGCCCAACGTCTAACTGTTTTGCTTCTAACAAATTTCCTTGTTCAATGTGCAGCTCGATAAATGCGTGGTAGTCATTTTCACGCAAGGCCACTTCGCTCAACGCACCCGTGCAATGTGGCCCGCGCCATTCATCTAACGATTTCCCATCAGCATCTCTCAACTGCGAAGCTTCATCCGCAGAAAGACAGCGCGACATCAAGCGTGAGCCCAAACAACCGAGCCCAAAACGCGTCGGCTCTTCCGCTGTGAACATGATCAGCTCGATCGAACGTCGCGGTTGGTAGCCCGCTTCTTTGAGTGCACGCATCGCTTCGAGGCCGCCGAGCACGCCGACCGTTCCATCATAAGCACCGGCGTTGGGAATGGCATCGGTGTGGGATCCGGTGGCAATGGCCGTAAGTGAAGGATCCGTGCCTGCCATGCGAATCATGATGTTCCCGACTGCATCCATTCGGGAGGAAAATCCAGCTTGATGGGCTTTTTCTAACAAAAATATTCGTGCTGCTAGATCTTCCGGAGAAAACAAAATACGAGTCACCGCCGGGGCAGGATGCTCGGATATTTGAGCAAGCTCATGAAGCTCGCCTAACAATCGATCCGCTTGGATGTGAAAAGTTTCGCTCACGAGATGAACAATTTATGGCAACCGATGAATGTCTTTGTGGTATAAATAACCTGCTGGCACGTCGCCGATTGCTGCGAACCACTGCGGACAGTAGGGCGCCATCCAAATCGCATCGCCCTGCTGCACAGGATAATAATTTTCCTCCAACCGATAGACGCCTTGACCAGATAACATCAGCAGTCCGTGTTCCATGATGTGCGTCTCGACAAATGGCAGTGTCGCACCCGGCTCGTAGGTGAAAATATTCACGGCCATGTCAAAAGCAGGATCGATTGGCAGCAACGTTTGCAACATCGCTCGCGGATTTCCTAAAAATGGTTCTGCTTTTATTTTGTTAGATTCTCCCCACAACGGTTGCGGAATTTCGTATCCTTCTAACGGCTGATAGACTTTGCGATAGACGGTCATCCGCGTGCCAACTGTGCCCTTGGCGGTCATCGCCAATCCAGGCGGCGCGAAGAAAAAACCACCATCGCTCAACGTGCACTGGCCATGCGCCCAATGAATGACCGCGTCTCCCTTTTCCACATAAATGACATGCTCATTGGCATCTGCTGCAAAGCCGACGTGATGATCCAGCGCATCGATCACGATGAGGAATTGGCTGAAATTTGCGCCCATCGCTGGAGATATGAGAACAAAGCAAGTCATGCCGAACCAGCCGGGAAAAGCCGATGGCACGTAGCCATCCGGCGCGATCAACGCGTGGCGTGTGTGGATTCGTGTGCGGGTGTGCATGATGTGTTAGAAATTGTTAGGCTTTAAAAATTTGCCGCGAGGTTTTTCGATTGCGGACTGCCCGCGCAGATACGTGGCTGCGATGCGAAATGAACTCATACGCCCAAGGTAAGGAGAAATTCGGTGATGCGTCAGCAATTGTTCGGAAGCGATTTCATGCGAATCGCGAGTGATGATCGTAAAATCGGCATCGCACCCGACCGCGAGTTGGCCCTTGTTAGGCAATTTAAAACGTGAGGCGGCGTTGCGACTTAACTGATCGGTGAGGTCCCATTTTTTTTCTAACAAAAGTGGCAACCCGTGCTGAATTCCAGCGATCCCACCCCAGATGGCAAACATGTCATCGCCGAGTTTCATATCCGGTGGAGCGGGTGAATGGTCTGAGCCAATCGTATCGATCGCCCCATCATTCAATTTCTTCCACAATTCAGTAACTCGCTCAGCCGAGCGCAACGGTGGCGCACATTTCGCCGCGGCGCCGATCTCGATCGCATCTTGCTCACTGAGTAGCAGATAATGTGGGCAAGTTTCCACCGTTACATCGATTCCGGCATTTTTTGCATGCGTCACGAGATCGATGCCTTCCGGACATGTGACGTGCACGATGTGCAGCGCGCAGCCAGTTTCTCCAGCAAGATCAATCGCGATGCGAATGGCGTCTAACTCAAATTCGATCGGGCGCGAGGCGAGCCAAGCGCGCATATCCCGTCCCTCCACATGCATTGGTTTTGCGATCTCCGCATGGACGGCTATAGGCAGCCCAAGTCTAGCAGAAATTTGCATTCCCCGGCGCAACGTCTCTGGATCCGCGGCAGGAAATTCATCCAAACCGGAATGGCACATGAATGCTTTGAAACCGATCGCACCGGCGGCGGCCATCGATTCTAACTGATCCACGGAAGAAGGAATCAGGCCACCCCAAAGTGCGAAGTCCAAATAGGATTTTTGCTCGCACAACTGTTTTTTCTGATCAAACGCCTGCTGAGATACGACCGGCGGTGATGAATTGAGCGGCATATCAAAATACGCACATCCCCCGCCGGCAGCGAGTGCCATCGAGCCGCTAGCGATGCCTTCCCAATCGGCGCGGCCAGGTTCGTTGAAGTGCACGTGAGCATCGATCCACGCAGGATAAATCAAACCGTTTTCAAAAAACAATTCTGCACAAGAAGACTCTGTTAGATCTTCAGTAATTTCGACAATCACGCCCTCACTCACCGCGATCGCGAGTGGATTTTCGTAGCGATCACGCCCACGTATGATGAGATCAATTTGCGGCTTCATGCTTCGTGAAAAGAATTGAGAAATTCCACCAACACGTCAATCCCCGCAGCGATGTCTTCTGGCGCACAGTATTCATCCGGATGATGTGAAAGTCCTTTTAGGCAACGCACAAAGATCATGCCGATTGGCCCGATTTGTTGCATCATGACTCCATCGTGGCCTGCGCCGCTTGCCAATGTAAGGCAGCGGCCCGTCACTTTCTTCGCAGCGCGGGATATTTTTTCTATCAGAAAATCATCACAAGCTACGGCACCGGATTCTTGCACGACTTGCCAGTGGATTTCTAAATCACGCTGCTGCGCGATTTGGTGAAATTGATGGCTAAGAAGATCTAACAATTCCACCCGTTGCTCGTCATCCGGATGGCGAAAGTCTAACGAAAATTTAACAGATTCCGGCACCGAATTTGAAACGTTCGGAGATAGGCTGATTTGCCCAACCGTGGCCACCAACGGCGAGTGAGCATGAGCGAGAGATTCTGCTGCAAGAACGCAAGCGGCAGCACCCACCATGGCATCGCGACGCAGAGGCATCGGCGTGGTGCCTGCATGATCAGCTTGGCCTTTGAGCGTGATGGAAATCCGAGACTGCCCGGCAATGCCGCTAACCACACCGATTGGTAACTTCGCCTCTTCCAGAACCCGGCCTTGCTCGATGTGCAGCTCAACGTAGCCCAAAACATCGCCCGGAGCATATCGAAAATGCGCCGCGCCATCGTGCCATCCATCGCGCTCGAGGACATCCCGCAACGCATCGCCAGCCGCGTCTCGGCAGCTCAAAAGCGATTCATCCAAGCCAGCAACGACTGCACGCGAGCCAAGATAAGTCGCTTGAAAACGCACTCCTTCTTCATCCGAAAAACCCAATACATGCACAGGAAACGGCAATGTGCATCCGGATTCTAACAAATCTTCAAGCGCGGCCAAAGCGGCGATCACGCCTAACGCTCCATCGTATTTTCCTGCATGAGCGACGGTATCGATGTGCGATCCTAACAGAAGAGGTTTCGCAGTGGGATTCGATCCCGAGAGAATCCCGCGAATGGTGCCATCCGCCTGATGCTCGCAGTGCATTCCTAACAGACTCATCCATTCGAGAATTTTTTCAGCCGCGCGCAAATTTGCTTGAGATAAAAATTGGCGGAGCAAGCCATCATCCGTTTCAGAGATAGCGCCTAACTCATCAATGCGTTGAACCGCTCTGATTGCAGATGCCTTCATGATTAGCTTCCGCGATAAGTCGAGTAGGCCCATGGCGAGGTCAAAAGCGGCACATGGTAAGATTGCCCCGCAGTGAGATCGCAGCGGATGATGATTTCTCGTAAAAATGGGGAATCGATTCCGCGAGCATCAAAATACTCGCCGATCATAAACATGAGTTCATAGGTGCCAGATGCAAAATTTTCTAACAACGGATGATCGCAGCGGCCATCTTGATTGGTGCATGTTTGTGCGAGACATTGCCCGTCTTTTTGCAGGAAAATTTTGACCCCCGCGGCAGGCACACCCGCCGAAGTATCAAGCACATGCGTGGTTAACTTCGTCATTCCACGAGGCGTAGCAGAGAATGCGCCAGAAGCAAGCTGTCCGACAAGCATCGGCAAGCAGCAGGAATTCGCCTTGCTCGTGGGTCGTGGTGAACGCTAGGGTCTGCTAATCGATGACGCCGATTTTTAGGAAAATTTTGGGGATGAATTGGGTTCTCATCTTAGTGATGTATGGGCTGCTCATTTTCGGTGTGATCATGATCGAAAGTGCGGCACGCCATCTCTCGGTCTCAAAAAGTTTGTTAGACCAATTTGGCAGTGCTGGTGCGTATTATGCCAATTCTCAGAAGACTTGGATTCTGTTAGGCACGGTGGTATATTTTACCATGGCATTGGTCGATTACCGCTGGCTTAAGTGGCTGGGATTGCCATTTTATGTGGTCAGCTTGGGGCTGATGTTCAAGGCGATGATACAGGATGATTCGGTGCATCGCTTGAATTTATTAGGATTTTCATTTCAGCCTGCGCAGTTAGGGATTTCTTCGGGCATCATTTTAATTGCATGGGCCTTGCAAGATTTGCCGAAGCTGCACCGCTGGTTCGCATTGCCTGCGGCGAAGGTAAGCATGATCGCGGTGCTTTCCGCGGTGCCATTTCTGATGGTGATGAAAATGGGCGATATGGGGTCTGCGCTGGTTTGGATACCGGTGGTGATGGTGGCATTATTAGTCAGCGGCATTCCGTTTCGCTACCTATCGTTCATGACGTTGATCGGTGCAGGGTTGATTCCGCTGCTTTACTTTGTCGCCTTGCCATTGGTATCAGAACGCGGCCCGGAGCGCATCGATGTTTGGCTCAAAATGATGCAGGGAAAAACACCCGATACGGATGGAGTTGCCTACGCGCCGTATTATGTCTCGATGGCCGTAGGTAAGGCGGGCTGGAAAGGTGTCGGCTGGAATGCTTCAGCGGAAAAAGGATCGCTGCACGCGCGTGGATTTATTCCTAAAGACACTGCTCACAATGACTATATTTTCGGAGTGATCGGTGAAGAAACGGGCTTTCGCGGCAGTTTATTACTGTTAGGTGCGTTTGCTTTGTTGCTCATCCAAGCCTTATTCATCGCATTTTATAGCCGCGATGCCGTCGGCAGGATGCTCGTGTGTTTGGTGGTGGCGCTGTTTTTTGCGCATGTTTTTGAAAGCATCGGCATGTGTGTTTTGCTATTGCCGATCACTGGAATTCCGATGCCGTTGGTGAGCTATTCAGGCACGTTTGTGGTGATCTGCATGTTTATGTTAGGCATTGTGCAAAGTGTTTGGATTCACCGCAATCATGAGCTTGAGCCTGCCCCAAAAGCGGCAGAAATTTAGGTTTTCGTTCTGGATTTTAGGTGGAAATCACGGCTGAGTCATGCCTGTAATCATGTTCCTTATTTCAATAGCCGCGCTGAAAAAAAACACCTCGATTTTGCGCCAGATTCGCACGGAGGCGAACTGCCATGTGGTCCTCGCTTTGAAAGGATTTTCGTGTTGGAAAGCATTTCCATTCATCCGAGAAGATCTCGATGGATGCTGTGCTAGCGGAATATGGGAAGCGCAACTTGCTCGGGATTATTTCCAAAAGCACATCATCACTTACAGCCCTGCCTATCAGGATGAGGATATCGATGCACTCTGTGCATTTACTGATCACTTGGATTTCAACTCACTGAGCCAATGGTTCCGCTATCGCGAAAAAATGATGGCCCACCCGCGCTTCCAATCCGGAGAATTGCAGTGTGGCCTGCGCATCAATCCGCAATGCTCGACTGGCAAGACGGCGATGTATGATCCATGCGTTGCGGGCTCGCGTCTAGGCATCACGGCGGATCAATTGTTAGATGCGGATCTAACAGGCATTTCTGGACTGCACTTTCACACGCTATGCGAGCAAGGAGCAGATGATCTCGAAACAACGATGCATGCCGTCCACGAAAAATTCGGGCATTGGTTAGAAACACCCTCTATCCGCTACTTAAATATGGGCGGCGGCCATTGGATTACCAAGCCTGACTATGATCGGCAGCGCTTGATTAACCTCGTTAAAAAAACTCAAGAACGCTACCAACTCGATGTTTGGTTAGAGCCAGGAGAAGCAGTCGCCATCCACAGCGGTGTGCTAAGAGCCGAGGTGTTAGATGTTTTTGAGTCCGCTGGCCACCGGCTTGTGATTCTTGATATTTCCGCCACAGCTCACATGCCTGATGTGATAGAAATGCCCTACCGCCCCGAGCTTTTTTTGGTCGATCATGAAATCGCTGCTGATGCCAACTCGCCCCAACCTGCCGTGATTCTTGAGGGTGAGCACTATCATCATGCCACAGAAAGTGGCGAGTGGATCTATCGGTTAGGTGCGCCGACTTGCCTATCGGGCGATGTGATCGGTGATTATGCATTTCATCGTCCATTGCGCGTTGGCGATCAGCTCGTTTTTGACGATATGGCTCACTACACGATGGTCAAAACAACGACTTTTAATGGCGTGAAACATCCGTCCATCGCCTTACAACACGAGGATGGAAAAATCGAAGTGATCCGCGAATTTTCGTATGCAGATTTTCGCGATCGCCTTTCCTAACAGTTATTTCAAAAAACCAACCCATGCGCGCAGGAATCGAATTAGGCGGCACCAAAACGGTCGTCGCCATCGGCAATGAACGAGGCGATGTGTTAGAAGAAATTCGTTACCCAACGAGCGATCCTGCCACCACGCTCAATCGTGCCTGTGAGTGGATCGCGGCTCGTGGCGATCCGAAATCGATTGGCATTGCAGCATTTGGGCCGATCGTTCTGCAAAAAAATCATGAGCAATACGGACGTTTGCTGGCGACTCCCAAGAAAAACTGGCAGGGCGCATCCATCTGCGAACCTATTTCCCGCACATTTCCCAAGGCCAAGCTCGCGCTGGATACCGATGTGAATGCTGCGGCACTCGCTGAGGCACGCGTGGGTGCTGGCGCAGGAGTGGATGACTTGGTTTACATCACCATCGGCACTGGAATCGGCGCTGGCATTCTCACAGAAGGCCGCTTGCTACACGGCACGCTGCATGCGGAATTTGGCCACCTCAAAGTGCCGCGCGAGCCAAACGATGCGTTCGCTGGAATTTGCCCATTTCATGGAGATTGTTTGGAAGGCATGGCATCGGGCCCGGCGATTGCCGCGCGCTGGAATGAATCCGCAGATCGTTTGCCTGCAACTCATCCCGCTTGGGAACTGCAAGCGTGGTATCTCGCTCATGGCGTGCTCTCGCTCGTCGCCATCGTGGCCCCGGCGTGCGTCGTGATCGGCGGTGGCGTGGCCCAAGTGGAAGGTCTGCACCAAAAAATCCAAACTCAACTCTGCCGCCTCAGTGCTGGATACTTCCCGCTTGTGGAGGACAAAAATTTCATCCGGGCACCCATGCTCGGCCAACAAGCCGGAATCATAGGAGCATTGATATTGTGCGATTTATGAAACTCTCTTTTTCTAACAGCCGAGTAAATGCACGGACGATCGACTAATTATCTTGTCCAAATCTGGCTATGCCTTCATCAACTCGGCATTGATTAACCCAACCCACTAGTGAGTTCTCTTCCCTACCAATTTCGCGATTCAGAACGCTCCATCGTCATCACCGATCCACGCCTCCCACAGCCATGGATTAACTATCTCTCGAATGGCACGCTCCACGCCTTCGTCTCTCAAGCCGGCGGCGGCATGTGCTGGTGGAAAAGCCCGCTGAAAAACCGCATCACACGCTACCGTCAATACAATCTGCCACTCGATTCTCCTGGATATTACATCTATCTCAAGGGCGCGGACGGTGTCGTTTGGTCGCCCTCATGGCGGCCAGTCGAGACACCACTCGATGCATGGCAAGCTGAACATCGCCCAGGGCTCACTCGATTTACGGCACGCCGTGGCGATATCGAAGCACTGTTAGATTTATGGATCGCACCAGGTGAAAATACGATGATCTGGGATCTGCATTTGAAAAATCATGGCGAGCAAGATCAGCGCATGGACGTCGTCGGCTACGTCGAATTTTGTCTGTTAGATTGGAAGCAAGATGTCGATTGGGCGTGTTACGTCAAAAATAATTTAGCCACGGCCTTTGATCCTGAAGCCAACGCGGTGACCTATTTATACCGGCATTTTCACTTTAATCCGTATCTAGCAGATTGCCCGCTGGTGTATTTTGGCGCATCGGAAAAGGTCACGAGCTTTGATGGAGATCGCGATGTGTTTATGGGAAATTATCGCGACGAGCGCAATCCCATCGCACTCGAGAATGGCGCCTGCTCGAATTCTGAAATGCTCTGCGGTGATCCCTGCGCCGCGCTGCAATGCGAGTTGCACATTCCCAGCAAAAGCGAAAAACGCATGCAATTTTTCCTCGGGGGCGAGCCACAAGCCATCGTCGAATGGCCGCGCGCGCAAGAAGCCGTCAAAACGACCATGGCACGTCTGCGCAATGCCGCCACCATCGACCGCCTGCGCGACGAATTGCACGCATGGTGGGACCGCCATCTGGGTGTGTTAGATACCGCATTGCCGGATCCAGACATCGCGCGCCAAATCAATGTGTGGAACCCAGTGCAGAGCGTGCACACCGGCAGATATTCGCGCTCGGTGAGCCAACATGCCGCCGGCGTGCGCACCTTGGGATTTCGCGATACCTGCCAAGACATGATTGCCATCGCTTACCGCGATCCGGAGTGGGCGACGTCCGTTTTCCGCTACCTCATTTCCCAGCAATACGAAGATGGCCACACGCCTCACCAGTGCAATCCAGTGGAAAAAACTCCTGCCGAGCCGCACATCCACATCGATAATCCATTGTGGTTGCCGATGGTGGCCTACGCCATTCTAGCAGAAACGGGCGATTTTAGTTTGTTAGACGAAACTGAGCCATGGTTGAGCGGCGATAGTCTCACGCCGATCGGTAGCGCGACGATTTGGGAACACCTTGTCCGCATTCCGGACTTCATGGAGGCCAATCTCGGCAGTCATCACATTCCACTTTCTCACAAGGGTGATTGGAATGATTCGATCGGAAAATTTTCCAAAAAAGGCAAAGGTGAATCACTCTTTGCCGCGCAGCAATACTGCCAAATTCTCGGGATGTTAGAAGAATTCGCCAAGGTCCGTGGCGAGCATGAAACAGCCGCTCGGATGGTCGCACTGCGCACCAAACAAGCCGACGCGATTTTGGCCTGTGCATGGGACGGCTCATGGTGGCGGCGCGGCTTCGATGACGATGGTGTCGCGATCGGATCTAACAATTGCCAGTATGGGAAAATTTGGCTCAATACTCAAAGTTGGGCCGTGCTTGCAGATGTCGGCAGTGAGGAACAGAAACGCCAAGCGATGGATTCTGTTAGTAAAATGTTAGACACTAAACTTTGTGGAATCGCGAAGCTGACTCCAAGTTTCCAATCGTTCCCCGAAGCGCTCGATCCCTACAGCGGCTACTCGCCCGGCTGCGGCGAGAATGGAGCGATTTTTTGCCATGCGAACACATGGGCAATCATGGCTGAGGCAATGTTAGGCCGCGCCGATCAAGCGTGGCACTACTACCGCCAACTGGTGCCGCATCTTGCGTTGCAAAGCGTGGGTCTGGATCGCTACAAGGCCGAGCCCTACGCCTACGTCAGCAACATCATCGGCCCGGAAAATCCCAAATTCGGTTGGGCAAATGTGACTCAAGTCACCGGCACCGCGGCGTGGATGGACATCGCGGCTACTCAGTATTTGTTAGGAATTCGGCCACAACTGACGGGATTAAAAATCGCCCCATCTTTACCGCATGATTGGCCCGGCTATACGGCCACGCGAATCTTCCGTGACTGCTCAGTAAAAATCGAAGTGGTTGGAAATGGGTGCAAGATCGCACAAGTCAGTTGTGATGGAATAGAAATGGACGATTCACTCGTTCCTGCATCGATGATCGTCGGCAAATCCACATGCACAATCCAAGTGCTAATGGCATCCATCTAACATTATTTCCAACACAACCCATGACCGTTTTTCATCTATCACCTCACGGCAATGACGAGGCGGACGGCACCGCCGCCAAAGCCACTCGCAACGGATCGCGTGGCCCGTGGAAAACATTCTCTGGTGCGCGCAATGCCTTGCGAAAGCTAAGGGCGAGCGGCGCACTGCATGGCGAAGCGACTGTGGTGGTGCAAAATGGCCACTATCCCATTTCTAACACCATCGAATTTACCGCTGAGGATAGTCACACCGTCTATCAGGCCGGGGAAAACGCGCAACCCGTCATCGATGGCGCGCGAGTGCTCGATGGTTGGACGGAAACGACGCATGGTAAACGCCGCGCGTGGGTGCTCGATCTACCCGAAGTGAAAAGTGGGCATTGGTATTTCCGTTCGCTTTTTGTCGAAGGCAGCAGACGGCCACGTGCCCGCTATCCTAAATTTTCTCCGGATGCCAAAGGGGCTGAGCATACTTTCCGCATTGAAGAAATGCGTTTCCCAGAAAATCGCGATCTCTTCGCAGGTGATCATTTTTTCAAACCTGCCGCAAAAGATTTTCAAAACTGGCCAAGCCTAACAGATGCGGAGATCGTCCTCTTGCACTATTGGGTTGAGACACGTTTGCCCGATCCACAATTCAATCCAGAAACCGGCTGGGTGCGCTGCTCGCGGCGCTCAGTCTTTAATCTTTACGAGTCATTCAATCCGCTGCTCGCCCGCTATTATGTGGATAATTTGTTCGAGGCACTCAGCGAGCCCGGCGAGTGGTATTTGAATCGCTCGAGTGGCCGACTCACCTATTTGCCGATGGCGGGCGAGACGCTAGAAAACACCCAAGTGTGCGCGCCGCTAGTGACCCGCTTTCTCGAAGTGCATGGCGAGGCTTTCAACCGTGGACCCAATGTGCGCGATCCTTATGGGCCAAGTGTGGTCGAGAAAATCAACTTCCGCGGGCTTACTTTCCGCCATAGCGATTGGTATCAACCCGCATCAGAAATGATCCCTCACGATGCGACAGCCGCCGCTGCGGTTCACGAAATTCCACTCGGTAGCGCACCACAATCGGCAGCTCACGTTCCTGCGGCTATCGATTACCAATGGGCGAAAAATTGTAATTTCACCCACAACACCGTGGAGCACACCGGATTTACTGCCGTGGAAGTTGGCAAAGGATGCCGGAATCTAACAATTTCTAACAACAAGCTCCATCAGCTCGGCGGAGGCGGAGTGAAAATCAGTGGGGTGGAACTGGACGGGCCAACTTCAGATCGCACCGGCGGCATTCGTTTTACGGACAATACCGTCGTCCACGTTGGGCGCGTTTTCCATCAAAGCTGTGGCATTCTGCTAACCCACGCATTTGACTGCGATTTATCCCATAATGAAATTGCCCACACCTGCTACACCGGCATTTCTTGCGGTTGGAGCTGGGGCTATCGCGAGACGATCACACGCGATATTCGGATCGAAAACAATCATCTTCACGACATTTGCGAAGGCGTGCTGAGTGACAATGGCGGAATCTATCTGTTAGGAGTGCAGCCCGGCACGATCATTCGCGGCAATCACATTCACCACATCACCGCAGCGGATTACGGCGGCTGGGGAATATATCCGGACGAAGGCAGCTCCCACATGGTTTTCGAGCAAAATTGGATTCACGATACGCTTGGCTCCTGCTTTAATATTCATTTTTCCCGCGAGTTGGTGGTGCGCAACAACGTCTTCGCTCGTCCGGGTGATTCGTTCGTCGGCGTTGGGCGGGTGGAGAACCACATCGCCGCAACTGTCGTAAGCAACGTTTTTCTCGGCCCAGCAAAATCGCTCTACAGTGCAGCGTATCGAGGCGATATCAGACGGGCTGTGCACACGAATGCGAATGCAATCGGTTTTGATGAAAAAACGATTCCGCCGAGTGTGCATCCAGATTGGCGCGATGATGTGCCGCATCAGATTTCATTCCAAGAATGGCTCGCTGCGGGGCATGATCGGCTTTCTCAAGTCGGTGCGTTAAAATACAAAGAAACGAAGACCAACCTCAGCTTTCCAAAAAACTCGCCAGTTTATCTCATAGGGTTCAAAGCGTTTGATTGGTCGATCTGCGGCCCAAGAATTTAAGAAAAAAAATGAAAGCACCTTTTACTTTTGATATTTCCCAAGTCCCATTTAGCCGCCGCGGATCACGCTTCGCATTCGGTCGTTTGCCCGAAAAACGCGCGAAGGAATTAGGCAAAAAACCTGGACTTTTTTTCCGCACCGCCGCGGGTGCCGTGCCGATGAATAAACGAGAAATTTTTCGGTTAGAAGCAATGATCAATGGCAAGGTGCTATCCGCCACCGAGCGGGCCATGCCAGAAGCACTTGAGTTGTTAGGCGAAGGAAATCAGAAAATCGAAATCGCCTTCATCGATGAAAAGCGTGTGATCTTTCGCGGCAGTGGCCTCGGCATGCGGTTAAGTGGCGATGGCGGCTGGTATACCACATTCCGGCCTGCGGGCAGCCACGTTTGGGAGCTGAATCTATTTGCACAGCGCTGCCAGCTCATGCTCACGCTGCGCGCTGGCGAAATGAAAATCGATGCACCGTGGGATAAAGATTCCTGCAAGCACGTCAAAATCGATCTTGAAGCTGCTTCCAGCGGGACGTGGGAGTTAGAAATCGAAGAATTCTGCACCGCTTGGAAAGCACCTAAAAAATTAGTTTCGTTAGATTCTGCTAGATCAAGTGCGAGTGCTGAGTATTTAGCGTGGCTTGAAAAATCACTGCCTGCGCCAAAGAAACTAGAAGAACCGAGGGCGCTGGCTGCTTACATCAATTGGGCTTCCTTGGTCTCTCCGCGCGGTCATTTCCAACGCGAGGCGATGCTGATGTCCAAAAATTGGATGATCAATGTGTGGAGCTGGGATCATTGCTTTAACTCGATTGCTTTGGCGAAATTGCAGCCCAAACTCGCATGGGACCAATGGATGGTCATGTTTGATCATCAACATCCTCAGGGTGCTCTACCAGATTGCATCAATGACGCTGAAATTATTTGGAATTTCACCAAGCCGCCGGTGCATGGCTGGGCCTTGGGTGAAATGCTCAAACAAGGATTCAAGCCGACTCAAGCTCAGCTCAAAACGGCGCTCAGCCACCTCATCCCATGGACCGATTGGTGGCTGACTTACCGCGATGACGATCACGACGGCTTGCCTAACTACAACCATGGCAACGACTCCGGGTGGGACAATGCGACCGTGATGGGCTCCGGCCCGCCAGTGGAAGGCGCAGATCTCACGACGTTTCTCATCCTCCAGATGGAAGTGATTGCCGAAATTTACGACCATCTAACAAAACCAAAAGAGGCAACCAAATGGCGCCAGCGTGCAGCCGAACTCTTTCAAAAGCTGGTCTCTCATTCATGGCGTGATGATCATTTTGTATGCCCAAAATCGGAAACGCACGAAATCGCTGATGGCGATAGTTTGGTGCCATTCATGACACTTCTGTTAGGTCAACGCTTGCAAGAAGAGCAGCGCAAGGCACTCGTCAAAGGAGTAAAACGCTTCATCACCGAGCATGGAATTGCGACTGAAAATCCTAACAGCTCGCACTATCAGCCAAACGGATATTGGCGTGGCCCGATTTGGGCGCCATCCACGCATCTCATCATTTGTGGCCTCCTCGCATGCGGAGAAGATCAACTTGCCAGCAAAGTATCACGAGCGTTTTGCAAGACATGTGCGCGCAGTGGCATGGCAGAAAACTTTGATGCCTTGAGCGGCGAAGGTCTTTGCGATCGCGCCTACACTTGGACGGCAAGCGTTTTTCAAATACTCGCCGCAAAAGAAGTTTAATCTAAATATTCACCCAAGACACACACCAAAGACCATCCATGAGTCATCCGTTAGAAACTCACCAACGCCAAGTCCATTTAGACTTTCATACCTCGCAGCACATTGCGGGAGTCGCCGCAGATTTCGATGCCAAGGCATTCGCGGCAACGATGAAAAAGGCTTATGTCAACAGTGCCACAATCTTCGCCAAGTGCCATCACGGCTACACCTACTACCCATCAAAAGGATGCGCTTCTCATCCCGAGCTGGTGCCAAGTGACCGCGATCTGTTAGGTGAGCAAATCGAAGCGTTGCACCGCGAGGGGATTCGTTGCCCGATTTATGTAACCGTCGGCTGGGATGCCTTGCTCACGGCGGAACATCCCGAGTGGCGCACGATGTTTCAAAATGGCTTGTTTGGCGATTGGAACACGGGCCACCCAGGTCAGTGGGCGTTTGTGAATTGGTTGCACCCAGGATATCAGCAACTGTTAGAAGATTTAACTCGCGAAATTTTAGACCGCTACGGCAAAGAGGTGGATGGATTTTTCTACGACATTTGCTTTTTCCCCAAAGGCGCATGCTGGTCTCCAGAGTCTGTCAAATTCCGCGAAAAGCATGGTCTGTTAGATAATTCTCTGGCAGGCTTCGAGCGCTTCATGGCGAAGGCTCACGAGACATTTTCCAAACGCTATTGGGA
>RDZR01000026.1 GCA_004294095.1 Verrucomicrobiota bacterium | reverse complement strand
AGGCCGGCGCCAGCCCGAAATGGCGTGTGCATCACCAAAAATTCACCAAAGAACGATTGCTCAAGGAAGGATACGTGCCGTGGCGTTACCAAAAAATGCACAAGTAAGATTTCGGGGAAAGTCCTAAATGGCGCCAATTTTCCGTAGTTTTTTCGATGACTTTTCTTGGAAGTGGAGTGTCTTCCACAAAAAAATCATGCAACCCAGCTAGATGAATTGAAGTGAAGATGTTCGAATACTTAAAAAGTCCTAAAATTAAAAGTTTATGTTATAACACTGCAAAAAAATTCTACTCGCCTTAAACCCGCAATTCTAATATAGCCTTTGGATAATATCGGTTCCTTATCGTGTTTGAACTCTTTCAGGCATCCATCAGCCAACACCAAATTCTCCTCACACTCGCTCTCGGGCTAGTCGTGATCTACTGGCTCATGGTCATCATCGGCGTGCTCGATCTCGAGACCGACGCCCCAGACGCCTTCGTCGATCACCATGGCAGCACCGATCTCACCCACGACGCCACCACCGGCAGCATCTGGATGTCCACCGGCCGCATCCTCGGCTTCGCCAAAGTCCCCATCGTCGTATGGGCCAGCTTCATCATCCTCTTCATGTGGTTTCTTTCACTCGCGCTCAACCAATCATGGAATCCCGCAGCCACCACCAGCCGCGCCCTCATTTTACTCATTCCTAACTTTTTCATCAGCGCCATCATTACCAAAATCGTCACCATCCCCATCTCGAAACTCTACGCCGCCATGGCCGAGGGCGACCCTGAAAGCGAAGTCGTGCTCGGGCGCACCGGCACCATCACCTCCACCGAGGCAGACGAGACCTACGGCCAAGTCGAAATTCCCGCCAAAGGCGCACCCCTCCTCATCAACGTCCGCACCCTGCCCGGGAGCCCCGCCCTGACCAAGGGCACCACCGTCACCGTCACCGCCGCCGGCCCAGATCACGTCTACTATTATATACAATCCTCTCAACCTTCAAATCCATGATCTCACCCCTACCACCACTCGCGCTCCTCCTCGAAGGCGGCATTCTCATCGGTGCCATCACCATCGGCATCTTTATCGGCGTGCTCATTCTATTTTCGCGCTTCTATCGCAAAGTCCAACAAGGCCAAGCCATCGTCAGAAACGGCATCGGCGGCACCCACGTCTCATTCAACGGCATGATCGTCATCCCCGTCGCCCACCAAGCGGAATACATGGACACCTCCGTCAAACGCGTCGAAATCGAACGCAAAGCCACCGAAGGACTCATCTGCCAAGACAACATCCGCGCCGATATCAAAGTCGCCTTCTTCGTCCGCGTCAACAAAACCCCCGAAGACGTGCTCCGCGTCGCCCAATCCATCGGCTGCGCTCGCGCCTCAAACGTGGACATGATCCGCACCCTTTTCGACGCGAAATTCTCCGAAGCCCTCAAAACCGTCGGCAAACGCTTCGATTTCGTCCAACTCTACAACGAGCGCGACACCTTCAAGAGCGAGATCCTCAAAGTCATCGGCACCGACCTCAACGGCTTCGCCCTCGACGACTGCGCCATCGACTTCCTCGAACAAACCCAACTCGAAAACCTCGACCCCGACAACATCCTCGACGCCGAAGGCATCAAGAAAATCACCGAGCTCACCGCCACCCAAGCCAAGATGTCTAACAACATCCAGCGCGACAAAGAAAAGGTCATCAAACAACAAGACGTCCAAGCCCGCGAAGCGATCCTCGAGCTAGAACGCCAGCTCGCCGAGACCGAAGCCAAGCAAAAACGCGACGTCCAAAGCGTCATCGCCCGCGAAGAAGCCGAGACCGCCAAAGTCCAAGCCGAAGAACGCCTCAAAGCCGAGCGCGCCAACATCGCCGCCGACGAGGAAATCGCCATCGCCACCGAAAACAAAGACCGCCAAGTCATCGTCGCCCTACGCAACAAAGAACGCACCGACGCCGTCGAAATCGAACGCGTCACCCGCGACCGCGACCTCGAAATCATCGACCGCGAACGCCAAACCACCCTCAAAGCCATCGAAAAAGAAAAGGCCGTCGAAATCGAAAAGAAAAATATCCAAGAAGTCATCAAGGACCGTGTCGCCCTCGAAAAAACCGTCGTCATCGAACAGCAGAAAATCAAAGACACTGAAGCCTTCGCCACCGCCGACCGCGAAAAGCAAGTCGCCCTAACCAACGCCGAGAAAAACGCCCAAGAGCAACTCATCCAGAAAATCAAACAAGCCGAAGCCGACCAAGAAGCCGCCCGTCTCGCCTCGGACCAAGCCGCCTACACCACCGTCAAAGCCGCAGAAGCCTCCAAACTATCCGCAGAACTCCGCGCCCAAGAAATCCTCACCCTCGCAGACGCCCACCAAGAATCCGCCATCAAAGACGCCGCCGCAGAAGTCTCCATCGCAGAAGGGAAAACCGCCACCTCCGCCGCCATCGGCCTCGGCGAAGCACAAGTCCTCATCGCCAAAGCAGAAGCCTCCCAAAAACAAGGAGCCGTCGATGCCGAAGTCACCCAACTCAAGCTCGCCGCCGAAGCCGATGGCATCACCAAGAAAGCCCAAGCCATGAAACTGCTAGAAGATGCCGGCCGCGAGCACGAGGAATTCAAACTCACCCTCGAAAAAGACAAAGCCATCGCCCTCGCAGAGATCCACATCCAGAAAGACATCGCCGCTGCCCAAGCCGGCGTGCTCGGCGAAGCCATGAAATCCGCCAAAATCGAAATCGTCGGTGGCGAGACCCAGTTCTTTGACAAGATCACCAACGCCATCGGCAACTCCCGTGCCATCGACCGCCTCGTCGAAGGCAGCCGCACCCTCACCGATGTCAAAGACACCTTTTTCAATGGCGATCCCGACTATTTCAAAGCCCAACTCAGCACCCTCGTCGATCAATTCGGCCTCACCTCCGAGGACACCAAGAACCTCACCTTGTCCGCGCTCTTCGCCAAGCTCATCGGCCTCAACCCCGACGCCTCCACTCTCAATAAACTCACTGGCATGATCGGCGCCGCTAACCGCTTCGGCCTCGGCGATCAAGCCGCCGCCGCCCTGCTCGCGAAGAAATAATCAAGACCACCGGAACCACTCCGCCACCCTTGAAAATCATCGTCGGCCCGTCCCATGCCCGATCCCACCGCCACACCCCAGCTCGAAGCAGGCGCTTACGAAGTCATTCGCCAGCGCCTCAATAAACACGGAGCCGAGCTACAGCGCCGCCTCGACCTCCTCAACGAGGACCGCAAAAATGAATTCGGCGGCATCGACACCGCCCTTTTAGCCACCTCACGCCTCACCACCGGTAACAACTGCGTCCCTCGCGACATGGTGGCCATCGGCCCACAGCGATTTCTCTTCGGCTACAATGTCCACCTCGGCCTCCGCACCAGCATGCACGTCGAAGACGTATTTGCCGCCGTCGATTATCATATAGAAGATCACAGCTTCCACCCCAATAAAGAAAATCTGTTAGGCGAAAAACAATTCGCCGACGACTTCTCATACCTCTACAGTTATTACAAAAACGCCAGTTTCCTCAAGTTCCACCGCATCGGCCCACACCTCTACATGGGCTTCCAAGTCGGCCAACGTGCCACCGAGGTCAAGACCTTCAAGTGGCTCGTCGATGACGAAAAAGGCACCCTCAAATACCTCGGCAATCGCAGCGATCACGAGTTCGTCTTCCCCCCACCACAAGAGTTCACCTGGAAACGCGCCACCCGCGACATGGCCCGCGAAGGCCTGCACCCGCACATCAGCATCGAAGACCGCGTCTTCGTCGAAACCATCGGCGGCGATCTAACCGTCAAAGTCGAAAACAACACCGACTCCGGCCGCGGCATCTACCACGAACCCGTCGATCACAAAGACCAAACCCTCGACGACGCCGAGATCCACTACGCCATCGTCGGCAATCTCATTCTCCTCAAAGTCCTCCCCTATCAGGAAAAAACCTGGCGACACCTCGTTTTCAACGAACGCACCCGCGAAGCCCACCGCATCGATAGCATCGCCGAGAGTTGCGTCCTCCTCCCCGACGATCACGGCATCCTCTTCCCCCACGGCTACGTCCTCCAAACCGGCGAAGTCCGCCGCTTCGATACCGGCCTCCCCCCCATGCGCTTCGAGCGCCGCGTCGCCGCCGCCAATGGCGAAGACACCCTCTTCATTTTCAGCCATCTGGAAAATGGCACCTCCTACCTCTTACTCAGCTACAACCTCATCGCCCAAAGCGTCGCTACGCCCATCAAATGCAGCGGCTTCAGCCTCTTCCCTAACGGCGAACTCATCATCTTCGAGGCCGATGCCGAGCCGCGCAAACACCACGTCGTCCAAGCCTGGCAAACCCCCTTCGTCACCGCCGATGTTAGATCCGAGCACACCACCCAAACCCTGCTCAGTAAAATCGGCAACGCCGAAATCGTCCGCTGCATGGCCGAGTGCCGCGGCGTCCTCACCCTGTTAGCCAAAGACGACTCCTTCTCCGGCCTCTACGTCGAGCTCGTCCGCGCCGCTGGCGACATCGCCGACAGCTACTTCTGGGTCGGCCAAGCCGAAACCTACAACCTCAAGGAAGCCCTAACCGAAATCAAAGGGGCCGCCGAAGCCGCACTCGGCGAGTTCGAAAAAGTCCGCCGCATGAGAAAAACGGCTGCGGACCAAACTGCCGCCCTGCAAGCCCTCGTCACCAAAAACCTCAATAGCGCCAGCAACACCGCGCCCGAGGACATCCTCGGCTTCGTCCAACTCCTCACCACCCTCCGCGAACTCCGCGGCCAGATCATCGCCCTCCGCGACGTCCGCTACACCGCCGCCACCGAGATCGACACCATGGATCAAGCCGTGGCCGAAGGCGTCGACAAGCTCAGCGAAAAGTGCGTCGCCTTCCTCCTCAAGCCCGAGGCCCTCGATCCCTACCACAAGCAGATCGCCGAGCAACAAGCCCGCGTCCCTGCCCTCGCCAAAGTCACCGAAGCCGAAGAAGTCGAAACCGCCCTCGCCAAATCCAGCAGTGAGTTAGAAATGCTCACCACCATCGTCAGCGGCCTGAAAATCAAAGACGCCACCGAGACCACCCGCATCATCGAAGGCATCTCTGCCCTCTTTGCCCAGCTCAACCAAGTCCGCAGCGTCCTCCGCAACCGCCGCAACGAACTCGCCAAAACCGAAGGCGCCGCCCAATTCCAAGCCCAGCTCAGCCTCCTCAGCCAGAGCATCCTTAACTACCTCGAAGTCGCCACCACCCCCGAAAAATGCGATGAATCCCTGACCCGCGTCATGGTCCAGATCGAGGAAATGGAAACCCGTTTCTCCGACTTCGACGAATACGCCGCCGAACTCATCACCAAGCGCGAAGAAGCCCAAGCCGCCTTCGAATCCCGCCGCCAAAGCCTAACCGACGCCCTCAACCGCCGCTGCCAATCCCTCAGCCAATCCGCCGAGCGCATCCTCTCCAGCGTCCGCAACCGCCTCGCCGCCTTCGCCAAACCCGAAGAAGTCCACAGCTGGCTCGCCGGCGACGCCATGGTCGCCAAGCTCCGCGACCTCATTGCAGAACTCCGCAAACTCGGCGACAGCGTCAGCGCAGACGAACTGCAAACACGCCTCAAGTCCGTCCAGCAAGACTCCCTCAAGCAAATCCGCGACAAGGCAGACCTCTTCGTCGATGGCGGCGATCTCATCCAGTTCGGTCGCCACAAATTCAGCGTCAACCGCCAACCGTTAGAACTCACCATCCTCCCCCGCGACGGCGGCCTCGCCTATCACCTAACAGGCACCCGCTTCTTCGAAAAAATCGAAAGCACCGCCCTCGAATCCCAGCGCGAAGTCTGGGACCAAGCCGTCGTCTCAGAAAACCCCGACATCTACCGCGCCGAATACCTCGCCTGGCAAATCTATCAGACCGGCCAGCCCCAAGACATCGCCACCTTCATGGCCCAGCGCTACCACGAAGGCTACACCAAGGGCGTCCACGATCACGATGCCGCGCTCATCGTTCAAGCCCTTCAGGAAATGCACACCAGCCTCGGCCTGCTGCGTCACTCGCCTCTTGCCCGCGCCCACGCCCTACTCTTCTGGCACGCATGGAAGCAAGACGAAGCCAAGACCGCCCTCGCCGTCCGCATGTTGTCCAAAGGCCGCATGAAAGAGCTACTCGGCACCACCGCTGCCGATGAAGATTCGGGGCTGTTAGAGCAGATCACTTCCTCTGCTGCTAAATGGACCATCGATCCGCAAGCGATCGCCGCTTGCCTCGTCGAAGAACTCCAACAACTTTCTAACAAACACCCCAACCTCCCCTTCACCCGCTCCGCCGGAGCCGTCGAACTCGTCCGCACCTTCCGCAAAGAACTCACCGCCAAGCGCGCCGCCAAAGACTTCGAAGAAACCCTAACCGCCCTCACCGACAAACCCGTCCTCGCCTTCGAGATCACCCTCGAATGGCTGCAAGCCCTCAACCCCACCGGCGACCATCACCTCCTAACAGAAGCCGCCGCCCTAGTCGTCCTAAGCGACACCATCCCCGCCATCACCCCAGCCGCCCCTGCATCACGCACCCTCCTCACCGGCTTCACCGGCACCCACCCACGCATTCGCGAAAGCCGGATGGAGCTCGACTACCACGAATTCACCTCCCGCCTCCGCCGCTACCAAGCCACCATCGTCCCCGCCTTCGAGCAATTTCAAAAACTCAAACACCAGCTCGCCGAAACCCGCCGCCGCGAACTCCGCCTCGATCAGTTCAAAGCCGGCGTCCTCAGCTCCTTCGTCCGCAATCGCCTGCTAGACCAAGTCTATCTCCCCCTCATCGGAGCCAACCTCGCCAAACAACTCGGTGCAGCCGGCAGCGACACCCGCACCGACCGCATGGGCCTCCTCCTGCTTATCTCACCACCCGGTTACGGCAAGACCACCCTCATGGAATACGTCGCCAGCCGCCTCGGCATCACGCTGGTCAAAATCAACGGCCCCGCCCTCGGCCACCAAGTCACCTCGTTAGATCCTGCCGAGGCCAACAACGCCAGCGCCCGCGAGGAAATCGAAAAACTCAACCTCGCCTTCGAAATGGGGGATAACGTCATGATCTACATCGACGACATCCAACACACCCACCCCGAGTTTCTCCAAAAATTCATCTCCCTTTGCGACGGCACCCGCAAGATCGAAGGCGTCTTCAAAGGTGAGGCCAAAACCTACGACCTCCGCGGCCGCAAAGTCGCCGTCGTCATGGCTGGCAATCCCTACACCGAAGTCGGCGGCAAATTCCAAGTCCCCGACATGCTCGCCAACCGCGCCGACACCTACAACCTCGGCGACATCCTCGGCGGCCATGAAGAAGCCTTCAAAGACAGCTACATCGAGAACGCCCTCACCAGCAACGCCACCCTCGCCCGCATCGGCGCCCGCAGCCACAACGACGCTCTAACCGTCCTAAAAATCGCCCAAACCGGCAGCCGCGAAGGCATCGAGTTCGAAGGCAGCTTCAGTGCCGAGGAAATCAACGACGGCGTCGCCGTCATGGAAAAGCTCCTCCACGTCCGCGAGATCATCCTCCGCGTGAACCAGGAATACGTGCGAAGCGCCGCCATGGAGGATGCCTACCGCACCGAGCCGCCTTTCAAGCTCCAAGGCAGTTACCGGAACATGAACAAGATTGCCGACAAGATCCTGCCCCTCATGACCGATGCCGAAGTCGCCACCCTCATCGCCGATCACTACCGCGGCGAGGCCCAAACCCTCAGCCAAGCCGCCGAAGCCAACCTCCTCAAATGGCGCGAGATCAACTCGCTAGCCACCGACGAAGACGTCACCCGCTGGACCGCCATCAAGAGCACCTTCAAACGCAACATCCTCACCGGTGGAGCCGGCGAAAATGATCCCATCAACCGCATCACCGGCCACATGAACGCCTTCACCATCGGCCTTGAAAAAATCGAACAAGCCGTCAGCAATCCCACGCTGTCTGAGCTCACCATCGAGCGTCTTCAGAAAATCATCGAAGGCCTCCGCGCCGTGCCGGTGAATGTTGAGATCAACGTCCAGCCAGTGGAGCCGCAAGCTGCGGGAGATTTACCAGTGGCCATCACCAATCAGGTGAGTCAGGCACCTTGAAGAATAGGTCTTATAGGTCCCATATGACCTATTCTTTCTGCCTCCGGCGGTGCTCAATCCTCGCGCGGGTCATGTTCTCTCTCAGACCACCCTTTTCGAGGAAATCCTTCTCCAAGCGGCGGATCTGCTGGTCTAGCAGATAGTTTGCCTGATGAATCAGGCAAATCGCGATGTTCGCCAAAACCTCTGGCGCTCGAGTGTCGATGAACTCCCGGTAGCTTTCAAACGACTCTTCAGGTTGCCTGCCCAGTTTCCTGACGTAGCGGGCTTCTACAGAATCCTTCTCCCAGAACTTGTGATCCCGGACACGCAGGTAGTCCTGATAGTCGAGCAGCAATTCCTCCAGACTGGCCCTAGCGACGTTGGTGAGCTTCAGCTCCATCTCCGTCGAGGTGACCGAGGCCTTGCTGCCTTCTGCGATGTTTTGTTTTCCAGAACGGGCAGCCTGCACCATTTGGTCGATGGTGCGGTCGCCGCGTTTGAGGTGGCGCTCGCAGAAGCGGAAGGTGAAGTCATAGATGACTTCTGATTTTTTGTAGGAGAGAAGCTCCTGATAGTTTCCGCCAGGAGGAAGAAAGTGATTGTGGTCTTCTGGCATAACAGTTTTTCAAGAATAAGTCCAATCGGGCTTATATGACCTATCTCTTCCGGAATCAAGCCTTCTTCCCCGGCGGTAAGTAAGGAATACCTGCACAGTATCGCCATGGTAGACGCTTTTTAACCGGGCGAACGCTGATCGGCAACGACACAATGACCTAATAATCAACCTTGAATAAAGTCTCATGAGTCTGAGTCATCGATCACTTTGGTAAAAAAAATGACAAGGCACCCGCCCGGTGGGTGGACGTCCATTCAAAAGCTCGAGGCGGGAATTTCCTAAACTTGGCCGCTGATGCGTGATGTTCTCCGCATGAGAACGACCTTGAATCTTGACGATGACGTTTTGGAGACAGCGAAGCGACTAGCGGCAAGAGACAGGAAACCATTGGGAATGGTGATTTCTAGCTTGCTCCGGCAAGCGGTGGAACCCGCCATCCAAGCGCAAAAGAAACGCAACGGGATCCCTTTTTCCCCGTATCTCAAGGGGCGCGGGCGGTGAAACCTGAGATCGTGAAGGGAATTCTGGACGAAACGCCGTAAACGTTTTCTCCCCGATGTGAACACGCTGCTGGCCTTGCTCGATCCGATGTATGTCCACCACGAGGCGGCGCATCAATGGTATGCAAGCCAGTCACCCTTGCGCTTGATCGTCTGTTCACATGTAGAAAACGGCGTAATCCGCGTAGCCAGCCAGCCGAAATACCCAAACTCCCTCGGCACCAGCAGCCGGGCGAGAGACGCGCTGCAGAACTTCGTCCAAAAGGTGAATGCTGCCTCCTGCAAAAAAAATGTATCCCTTTTGGATGATGAAGTTCTTTTACAAGCCGACATGCTTAAGCCATCCAGAGTTTCAGATCTCTCTTGCTTGCTTTAGCGAATGCCAACGATGCACGTTTCGCGACTTTCGACACGCGCGTTCCGGCAGCCGCGGTGGCAAGTAGCCCTGCTGAGCAGATGGCAACTTTTCCAATAAAGCTGCCAACATTTGGCCGACAGGAAAATTTGGGGTCAGTCCCCGCTAATTAACATGTTTGCTATTTGAGAGCGGCTTGATTTGGTTGGACGGAGTATTATATTCCCGATCAGGGCGGCAGCCAAGTATCCCAATCCAACGCTGGTAGGCTTGGCGCGTGACTTTTGTGGGAAGTATTTTCGATGAATAGAAACATTCTAGGAGCTCATGTGAATCGCGTGCTGCCTAACTGGCTGGTGATGGAGAGGCTGTTGTTTGCGTTCCGATCTAGCAGAAGGCAAACGTGGGCATTGAGAATAAGTGAAATGGCTTAAAATGCAGACTGCGGAGCATGAGAGGAAATCAAGGATGAACCGAAGGAGATTAAAAAAATGTTAAATAGCGGGGACTGACCCCAAAAAACTCACGACGACCTGCTTCTTAAAGTTATTAACCGGCATGTGTTTCGCTCCTTGCTCAACCAATCGATCCGCAAGTAAAAAAGGAACGATGTTTTCCTTTTGCACAGCGATTTCTTCTTCGTTGGTAAACACGGAAATTTCTTTGCCGGCGACCAAGTAGGTTCCATCAGATAATTTCACATCAACGAGAGCTGCTAGACCATGACAGACAGCGGCGACGACTCCCCCCGCTTCATAGATCGCAGCCGTGACTTTTCCGATGTTTGGATTGCTTGGGAAATCCCACATCGTGCCATGACCACCTGCAAAATATATTGCATCGTAATCAGCAGAGTTGACCGAAGCGATCGTCTGCGTGTTATTTAGTTTTTTCTGAATCGAAGGATCGTTCCAAAATGTCGCGTTGACTGGATCATCCAGATTAAGACCATCCACTGGCGGTTTGCTTCCCATGGGTGATGCGAAATCGACCTCAAATCCTGCATCAACGACGACTTGATATGGATGTGACACTTCAGACAGATGATAGCCTGTTGCCTGATCGGTTTCGCCTAGTTTGGCATGGCTTGTTAGGACAAAGAGGACTTTGCCCACGCGGCCGTGTTCAGGTTCTTGCGAATCTTGAGCACTGCTGACTTGTCCAGCAAATACAACGGCTGGAAGAATATGGAGTAATGATTTAGTTTTCATAAGCACGAACATATTACCTCTAAAATGGTGATTGCGGAATTATTAGTTTGTCATCATAGTGATCGCATGATGCGAACACCAACCTTGCGTGCTTTGGAGTGCTTTATTGCGGTTGCTAAGGAGCTCAACTTCCGTAGAGCAGCAGAAAAAATTCCGATCGCTCAAGCAGCATTGAGCCGCCAAATTCATAATTTAGAGGAAGATGTCGGTGCACGCTTGATCTTAAGGGACACTCATTCTGTTGAGCTTACACAAGCGGGGCTTCGCTATCTAACATGCGCACAGCGAGTCATGGCAGAGCTGCAGCGAGGTGCTAAAGATGCGAGGAGCACGGCGAGTGGTCAGCGCGGCACTCTGCGCATCGCATTTATTGGCACGCTATACGACTTCTTGTTACCTGCGCTGTTAGCAAGATATCGTAAAAAGCACCCTGATGTGGATTTTGAATTGCATGAAATGAATCCCACTGAGCAGCTAAACTCATTGGACGGAAGGGCAATTGATCTTGCGTTTTGTGGGATGCAACCGCAGCTCTCAGGGGAGCGTTTCAATTTTGCAATCGCAGGGCGTTTTCCACTGAATCTAGCAGTTGCTAAAAATCATCGATTGGCATCGCGCAGGTCGGTCAAATTTTCCGATTTGAAGCATGAGTTGTTACTCTTCACTGCTTTTGAAAATGCTCCACATTTCAACCCATGGATCCTCAGCTTGCTTCATCAAAATGGCATCAAACCCCAGGTAAGTGCGAAAGCTGGTCGCTCGTCGGTGGTCATCCAATCAGTCGCACTTGGTCATGGAGTTGCAATTTTCCCACAACCTGTTCTCGCCCGTGTGATGCCAGACATCGCCTGTGTTCCTTTCAGTTCAACGAGCCCTCGCTACGAAGCTTCAATCGTATGGCGTGCTCGCGAAGAGGAAGCAATCATCCATCACTTTCTAACTGAATGTGGCTATCTCGCTGGAAGCTAAAAAGTTTCCTAAGCGATTTCCCCTGCTCAGCCCATTTTTTCCATGGTTTGGAAAATGGAGGTGATCATGAGATAAGCCATGGTGCCGATGAGGATGGCCATGATGATGAGCACGAACGGCATGATGAGTGCCATGATGCGTTGGAGGTCACGATTGAGCTCTTTGTCGTATCGCTCGGCAGCGCGGCGCAGGGATTGATCAATTTTTCCTGTCTGCTCGCCGACCGCGATCATATCGATGAGCAATGGCGGGAAGACTCCGTTGCGAATCAGGGCTTTGGAAAATGATCGACCGTCACCCACTTGCTCAATCACGCGATTGAGTTCGGCGCGCAGCGAGCGATTTTCTGTGGCATCGCGGGAGAGCTCAAGCGCGCGCAGCAGTGGCAAACCGTTGCTGACGAGGTTGGCCATGGTTTCGAGAAATTGCACAAAAAACCGGCTTTGGATCACGGGACCAGCAAGCGGCAGCTTGAGCTTGATGTGATCCCACTTTGGTTGATTCGCTTCATCGTCTTTCCACATTTTAAAAAGAACGGCTACGGCAAGTATCGTAAGAACGATGACGAGCCACCATTTGGAAAGAAATCCAGAGATGCCAATCAAGATCGCCGCGCCTAACGGAATCTCGCCGCCGCCGCTTTTGATGAGCGCGGTGAGCTGCGGGATGAGCGTCGTTACAAAAATAATCGAGACCCCAATGCCTGCGACTAACAGAATGATCGGATAGATCATCGCGAGGATCAGCTTGCTCTGTAATTCTGCGAGAGTTTTGAGATAAACAGCTTGGCGTTTGAGAATTTGATCCAGAGCACCGGACGCTTCACCGGCGGCGGCCAGCGAGCAATAGAGCGGACCAAAGCTCGGGCTCACTTTTTTTAATGCGGCGGAAAAGTTCACTCCATCACGCACAATTTGGCGGATTTTGAATGAAACGGCCTTGAGATTTCCGAGCTCCTGGCGCATCTCCATTGATTTGAGAGCTGGCTCTAACTGCAAACCTGCGCCTAACATATCGGCAAGTTCTTCGGTGAAGAGCACGACTTCCGCCCGCTTGAGTTTGATTGGCCCATCTGGAATGGCATTCTTGTCATTCGCATCAGCCGTGATCGAAGTGGCAGCAGGCTTGGATTTGTTAGGTGCTGCTTGCTCGCGGAGTTGCACGGGTTGCAGTCCTTTTCGATCTAACACCCGCAAGGCTTCTGGACGGTCCGCCGCGTCCAATTCGCCAGTAGAAACGGCGCCTCGAGCAGATAGAGCTTTGTAGGAAAAGATCGGCATGGGCTTAGGTTACATTCCGCCAATGTCTGAAGTCGTCACCGAAATCACTTCCTCAATCGTGGTCTCACCACTCATCACTTTGAACCAACCGTAATCCCGCATCGAGACGTAGCCGTCGAGTATTGCTTGGGCTTTCAAATCGTTGGACTGCGCACGATGGGCGACGAGTTCTTGCATCGCTTGAGTTAGTAAAATCACTTCGTAAATTGCGAGGCGGCCACTGTATCCCGTGCCACGGCAGCGATCGCAACTACCCGGAGAATACGCTTGGCCTGTGAGATGGAGTGGGATTTGGAAATCACGGCGGTCTTGGTCGGTCACTACTCTTGGGGTTTTGCAACTTGTGCAAAGTTTCCGCACCAAGCGCTGTGCCAAGAACGCGCGCACTGCGGCAGAGACGAGGAAAGGCTCGACTCCCATATCGACGAGGCGGCTGATGCCACCGAGCGCATCATTGGTGTGGAGTGTTGAAAATACTAAATGTCCAGTAAGTGATGCGCGAATCGCGATTTCCGCTGTTTCCAAATCGCGAATTTCCCCGATCATGACGATGTTTGGATCGGCCCGCAGGATCGAGCGCAACGCCGCGGCGAAGGTAAGGCCGATTTCATTTTTCACCGCGATTTGCATGACGCCGGTGAGTTTATTTTCCACCGGATCCTCCACGGTGACGATGCGCCGCTCCGGGTGATTGATCTCGCTGAGGAAAGAATAAAGACTGGTGGATTTACCAGAGCCTGTGGGCCCAGTGATGAGGATAATTCCGTTAGATAGGTGCAGCAGCGATTCAATTTTTTTCTGCACAAACGGCTCCATCCCGAGTTTGGCGATGTTGAAGCGCTCTTGGTTGAGCAAACGCAGCGAAACACTTTCACCCTCGACGGTCGGCACCGTTGCCACCCGGACGTCGATGGTGGCACCTTCGAATTGTAAATTGATGCGGCCATCTTGAGGCACGCGGCGCTCTGCAATGTCCAGACGCGCCATGATTTTAAGCCGTGCGATGACCGAGCTTTGCAGTGCCTTGATGTTTTCCGGCACGGCAATTTCAATTAAGCGGCCATCGATGCGGTAGCGAATCCGGAGGTTCGTGCTCAACGGCTCGACGTGAATATCCGTCGCCCGCTGATCCAATGCTTCGCGAATGATTTGGTTGACGAATTTCACCACACTCGCCTCTTCATCATCATCTTGGTCGATGACGTTGGCCTCGTCTTCTCTTGAATCAAGATGATCGTAATCAAAATCACGACCTTCCAAAATTTGTTCAAACGTATCCGCGCCAACTCCATACAAACGCCGCAGCGCCTCGTGTAAGCGCTTGCGCGAGGTCATGCACCACTCGATGGGTAGCTCAAGTTCTTGTGCCGCCGCTTGGCGCGCAATGAGATTGAGCGGATCAAACGTCGCCAATTTTAAGCACTTGGCACCACCCACTTCTTTGATCTCGATCGGCAACAAACGATGCCGCAGTGCCAACCGCGGGCCACACGCTTGGCGCAGTGGCAACGGCACTTCGGCCACCGGAATCACATCAATCCACTCAAGCCCAAGGTCGTAAGCAATTTCTCGCAAATAACTTTCCTCATCGATCAAACTCGAGTCTAACAAATCTTCGATCGGTGAGCACTGGCGCTGCGATGCCGAACGCAGAACTTCCTCCACAGGACCAAGGTCAGCACATCCACTGCGGCGGGCAGGTTCGATCAACAATTCCGTCATGTGTTTGTATTCTGCTTGTTAAAAAACCGATGGGCCATGTGTTTGTCTGCAAAAAAATGGCAAATCCCGCGATTACTTTTGGAGACAACTTGCCTTAAACGCTTCGGCACGTTCCAAGGCGTCTTCCACCGTGGTTCCCAAGAAATTTGCATGGCCCATTTTACGACGCCCGCGAGCATGCCGCTTGCCATACAAATGAAGTTTGGTTTCTCCATCTGCTAGAAGAAGCGCCCAGTCGGGTGGCGTCGTCTCTTCCGGCCAAAAATCGCCTAACAAATTGAGCATGACTACCGGGCTCATCAGACGAGTCGAGCCCAGCGGCATTCCGAGCACTGCTCGAAGTTGTTGCTCGAATTGGCAAGTTACACATGCATCCAGTGTGTGATGCCCGGAGTTGTGCGGGCGCGGGGCGATTTCGTTGACCAACAATTCGCCATCCGCTTTGAGAAAAAATTCCACGCCAAACACCCCACGATAATCCAACGCCAGCGCGATGCGGCTTGCCATGCTCGCCGCTTGCTCGGCGATCTCCTGCGCGACGCTTGCTGGCACGATCGAGACATCGAGGATATGCTCGCGGTGACGATTTTCCGCCACGTCAAACGTCACCATCTGGCCATCTGCGCCACGGGCAACGATGATGGAAAGTTCTTTGATAAATGGCACCCATGCTTCTAACACTCCACGCGCAGAATCAAATTTCTGCCAGATTTCCGCAGGATTTTCATCTCCGCGAAGCTTGATTTGGCCTTTTCCATCGTAGCCGAAGTCCGCCGTTTTCAGCACGCCAGCGCCGCCCAACTCGCGCATCGCTTGCGTCAGCTCTGCGGCATTCGCGACCACCCAATTCGCTGCGTGAGGGATTTGATGTTCGCGCAAAAACTTTTTTTCCCGTTCGCGATTTTGGCAAATTGAAATGGCATGGGGCGAAGGATGCACCGGCACCAGGCTGGCCACTTGGCTGAGCGTCTGGTAGGGAATATTTTCAAACTCCACCGTCGCCACCGTGACGCGTTCACAAAAATCACGCATCGCTTCTGGATCGTCGAAGCCGCGGTCGATCACCTCATTGGCCACTTCCACCGCCGGAGCCTCCAGACCACCTGTCCAAACGACCACGCGCACGCCCAGACGACGCGCCGCAAGTGCCAACATGCGGCCTAATTGGCCACCACCGATCACGCCGATCGCGCAGCCGGGAAAATGAAGTGGAATGATGGATGACATGGGAAAATAAATCACATCCCGCAACGCGGGGCGCAGGCAATACACGGTCGTGGCTTACGTTTCAACCCCGAATCACACCGGACCATCCATCAAAGGTGGCAACTTCGCACGGTTGACCGTTTCCGTTTGCTCGGTGCGGTATTTTTCCCACTTCTCTGCTAATTTTTCATCATTGAGGGCTAAAATGGAAACGGCAAACAGCGCGGCGTTGATCGCGCCTGCTTTGCCGATTGCAAAGGTCGCGGTCGGCACGCCAGCCGGCATCTGCACAATCGATAGCAGCGAATCCACACCATGTAGTGTCTTCGACTCCACCGGCACGCCAAGCACGGGTAATTCGGTGAGTGCGGCCGTCATCCCCGGTAAGTGCGCTGCTCCGCCGGCACCAGCAATCACACATTGCATGCCGCGCCCTTTGGCCGCCCGTGCGTATGAGACTAATTTGTCTGGCGTGCGATGAGCGCTCACCACCTCCGCTTCCCACAGAATCTCAAAATCACTCAAAATACGCGCTGCGTGCTCCATGGTCGCCCAATCTGATGTGCTACCCATGATGATTCCGATTTGTGGCTCTTGCTGCATGCGCAAAGCGTGCCGCGAAATTTTATGCGCGTCAATCTAGCTCGCGATGATAGAATTCGCCCGTTTTTACATGTTAAATGATCATAATACTGTTTTGTTAGATATTCAAAGTTTCTTACACATACACATATCCCCCATCGCGGCATCCGAAAGAAAGTTGGATTTCTGATAGGTGTCGGAATACCCTAGCGTATTGAGCCAAGAACATGCCCACTTGCTTGAGAATCTATGTGTCATTGATCGCACTCGCTCTTTGGGCGAGGGCAGAATCGCCTATTGAATTTAATCGCCATATCCGCCCGATTTTCACGCAGCACTGCACCGCCTGCCATGGTGGAGTCAAAGAAGCGGGCGGGCTTTCTCTCATTTTCCGCGAGCGGGTATTGGGTGAGACCGAATCTGGAAAACGCGCGGTTGTGCCAGGGCATCCTGAGCTTTCTGAAATGGTGGCGCGCATCACCAGCGATGATCCTGACGAGGTCATGCCAAAACCAAAACACGGGCCTAAACTATCTGATAGAGAAGTTGAGACCATTCGCGAGTGGATTGCTCAAGGCGCAAAATGGCAGGAGCATTGGTCTTTTGTTTTGCCGGAAAATGTGCCGGTGCCGCCTGCGAGCGATTGGAGTCTAACTCCGCTTGATGCTTGGGTGGAAATCGCCCATCGAGATCATGGTCTGAAGCCAGCAGATGAAGCTGACTTGGCTGAGTGGCTGCGCCGCGTTTCTCTCGATCTAACAGGTTTGCCTGCGACGACCGCACAACTCGAGGCACTGGAGCGTGACGCAAAAGTCGATCGCAAGGCGGCGATGGAAAAAATCGTCGATCATTTGCTCGCCTCGGAGAGTTACGGCGAGAGGTGGGCGAGCGTTTGGTTAGATTTGGCGCGTTATGCGGATAGCACGGGTTTTGAAAAAGACCTTCATCGCGATGCTTGGCCGTATCGTGATTGGGTGATTCGTGCATTCAACCAAGATATGCCCTATGATGCATTTTCGATCAAACAACTCGCCGGTGATTTGTTAGAAAATCCAACTGCGGATGATCAATTGGCGACGGCATTTCATCGCAACACTCAGACCAATACGGAAGGCGGCACTGACGATGAAGAATTTCGCGTTGCGGCGGTGATGGATCGCGTGAGCACGACGTGGACAGCATGGCAAGCGACGACGTTTAGCTGCGTGCAATGCCATTCTCACCCATACGATCCGATTCCGCATGAAGATTACTACCGGTTTATGGCATTTTTTGATCAAACCGAAGATAATGATCTAAGCTCAGATTTTCCGAAAACAAAATGGGCTCATGAACCATCACAACGCGAACGTGCATATCAGTTAGAAAAATCTGTTAGATCACAGCGCACTTCAATCAATGAGCGAGCGTTGGAGCGTGTGAGGAAGTCCAATGAATCCTCCATTATTCATTCACACACATTGGATTCATCAGGGCCGGAGAGCCGCCTTGAGCAACTTGATGACGGCATCATCGTCGCGCACGGCACGCATCCAAAGGACACGGTCTTTCGCGTTATTGGCGAGGCAACGGCCATGGGTGCCCTTTCCATCGAAATACTGCCACAGAGCGATGATCGCAAAAAGTGGTTAGAGATTGGCGCGGTGATCACGGGCATCGAAGTGGATTTGATCAAGCCATCTGGGCAGCGAAGCCGCATCGATTTACGGGAAGTGTTGAGTGATTCACTGGCTGGACCGCTTGAGCCAAATGATGCGATCAAAGAGCCGAAGGAAGGATCTGAAAATTTAGGAGGTTTTGGCAGCTATCCGATGCTGCGAGGGCCTCATCAATCGTGGATTATTTTCAAACAACCCTTGGTGCCGCAAGCTGGGGAACGGCTTGAAATTCGTCTGAAGCACGGCAAACGCTGCCACGGAGATCAACAAAATTGCATTGTTAGAAAATTCCGTATTCGCGCGATTCATGATCCTACGCTGCCCGCGTGGTTTGCGAATGATGAGCGTGCAACCAACTGGCGGCGCTATGAAGAGACGCAGCAAGAGTATGAGAAAATTTTGGGAACGATGGTGCCAACGCTCATTGAGCGCGCTCCGAGTGCCCAGCGAGACACGCGCATGTTTGCTCGCGGCAACCGAATGACTCCCGAGCAATCTGTGCTACCGGGCATTCCGGAAATTGTGAACCCTCCTGTGATTGAGCGCCGGATGAATCGCCTCGATCTTGCTCAATGGCTGATGAGCGATGCGAATCCGATGGCGGCGCGCGTGATGGCAAATCGGCTGTGGGCAGAATTATTTGGGCTGGGCATTGTGGAAACATTGGAAGATTTCGGCACCTCCGGATCCGTTCCGAGTAATCAAAAACTGTTAGATCATTTAGCCATCCGTTTTTCTCAACATCACCGGTGGCATTTAAAACCATTTTTACGCGAGATCGTTTTATCCGCAACCTATCGGCAAACTGCCAAAACCTCTCCGGAGTTGGGCGAGCGCGATCCGAAAAATCGATGGTTAGCGCGCGGGCCACGCCAGCGTCTCACTGCGGAAATGACCCGAGATCAAGGACTGTTAGTTGCCCAATTGCTGACGCCACGCCTCTACGGGCCGCCGGTTTTTCCACCGCAGCCGGAGGGGATTTGGAAGCAAGCATTTGGCCAGCTTGCATGGCAGACATCTACGGGAGCGGACCGCTATCGCCGCGCAATTTACACCTATGTCAAGCGCACCAGTGGCCATCCGGCGATGCTTACCTTTGACGGAACAACACGCGATTTATGCAGCGCACGACGAATGGTGACCAATACGCCACTGCAAGCGTTGGTGACGTTAAATGATCCAGCGCAGATTGAATTTGCCCAAGCCTATGCGCAACGCATGATTCAAAGCTCCGCTGATTCTGATGAACGATTGAGAGCTGGCTATCGCATGTTACGCTTGCGCGAGCCGAGCCAACAAACTTTGGAAAACCTAAAAAGTCTGTTAGATGATTTGCAACACGCCTATCTTGCTGATCCAGAAAATGCTGCCAAATTATCCAACGATGCAGAGCACGTCGCCTGGGTATTGGTTGCGAACACGTTGCTCAACTTGGATGCCAATTTAACGCGATGAATCTCTACGAACAACTTTTCCTAGATCGTGCGCAGCTCAGCACTCGCAGGCATTTTTTGCAACGCTGTGCCATGGGTCTCGGCGGGATCTGGCTCGCTTCGCAAAGTCAGGCTGCCACTCGACTGCTGACCAAAGATCCAGCCAATCCACTGGCACCGGATTTACCTGCCTTTGCACCAAAGGCAAAGCGCGTGATTTACCTGCACATGGCCGGCTCACCGAGCCAACTTGAGATGTTCGATTACAAGCCAGACTTGAAGCGCCTTGATGGTCAAGATTGCCCACCCGAATTCTTGGCCGGAAAACAATTCGCATTCATTCAAGGGGTGCCAAAAATGTTAGGCTCGTTATTTCCATTTCATCAAACGGGTGAAAGTGGCCAATGGATCTCGGACCGTTTGCCTCACCTGGAGTCTGTGATCGATGAGCTGTGCATCGTCAAATCGATGTTTACCGACCAATTCAATCATGGCCCAGCGCAGTTGTTACTGCATACGGGCAGCCAAAATCTTGGCCATCCATCGATGGGCTCATGGGCCACTTACGGCTTAGGATCTGAGAACCAAAATTTACCCGGCTTCATCGTTCTAACATCGGGTGGGAGCAATCCAGATGCGGGAAAATCCGTTTGGGGCGCCGGTTATTTACCCTCCGTTTATCAAGGCGTGCAATGCCGCTCTGAGGGAGATCCCGTGCTTTATCTAACCAATCCATCCGGCGTTTCATCATCTGTTAGAAGGCGCACTTTAGATGCTATTTCAAAGATCAATCACGAGACATCGCAATGGATGGGAGATGCTGAGACCGTGACGCGTATTGCTCAATATGAGATGGCATACCGCATGCAAATTCATGCCTCAGATGCATTCAAAATCGAGTCTGAGCCCGCCGCCATGCACGAGCTTTACGGCACCGAGCCGGGCAAAGAATCCTTCGCCAACAACTGTCTGTTAGCCCGCCGCCTCGCTGAGCGCGGGGTGCGCTTTATTCAATTATTCGATTGGGGCTGGGACTCGCACGGAACTGATGCAAAGACCGATCTCAAACAAGGATTTGTCGATAAATGCCGGCAGATCGATCGTCCCATCATGGCGTTGCTCAAAGACCTCAAGCAACGCGGCCTGTTAGAAGAAACTCTGGTCATCTGGGGTGGCGAATTTGGGCGCACTCCGATGAGGGAAAATCGCGGCGGCGTGGTCATGGATTTTGTCGGGCGCGATCACAATCCGGGTGCTTTTACCTTATGGATGGCCGGCGGCGGCGTGAAAGCAGGTTTGGCCTACGGAGAGACGGATGCGATGGGCTACCAAGTCGTCAAAGATCCGGTGAGCGTGCATGATTTTCATGCGACTACTCTCAAGCTGTTAGGCTTCGATCATGAAAAGCTAACCTATCCCTCGCAAGGTGCGAATCAACGGCTAACGAACATCACCAAACCGGGAAGCAAGGTGATTGGCGCTTTGATTGCATAAAAAACCACCAACTGCACGAAGCAAGTTGGTGGTTAGAAATCAGTTAGATCAGCCGGATTATTGTCCTTGCGGCACAGGCATTGGCATCGGCATGTCCGGCATTTCAGGGCCTTCTTCGATTTTCACCAACTCCAGCTCGAAGATCAACGCAGTGTTCGGCGCGATGTCTGCACTGCGGCGTGTTTCCCCGTATGCCAATTTGCTAGGGATAAAAAGTTTCCACTTCGCGCCCACTGGCATGATGGTCAACGCTTCTTTAAATCCCGGAACTACTTGCAGCGTCATCGGAACGGGTTTGCCTTCTGGTGAAGCATCAAACTGTTTGCCATTGATCAAGGTCCCTTTGTAATTGACGAGAAATTGCTTATTGTCCTTTTCCCCTTCTTTAGGAGCCACATATTTTTCTTCGCCACCTTTATTGATGATCTCGTATTGAAGACCACTCGCGGTGGTAGTCACGCCCTCGCGCTTGGCATTTTCTGCTAGAAATTTTTCACCCTCCTCCAGATTTTTCTTTGCCTTTTCCTGTTCGCGCATTTGGAGCGAATCACCGAGAGCGTTCATCGCCTTATCAAGATCTTCTTTCGGAATGGCCGTGTCGTCCCCGTTCAACGCCCCATTAAATCCTTTGATAAAATGGGTTGCATAGATGTCATCGGCCGTAATGCCAAACTGATCTCCTAAGCGCTTTGCTGTCTGATAGCCGAGGGCGTAAGAAGCATTGGTTTTGACAACTTCAGGATCGAGTGGAGGTGGGGTTTCTGCAACAGAAGTAGGAGTTTCTGGTTGCCCACTGGTCTCGGCTTCAGCTTCTGCATGAAGGATTGGGGAGCAAACCACGAAGCTTGCAGTTAATGCGAAAGGAATCAATTTTTGAATCATAGTTTATAGGAATTGAGGGGTAAATTAGGGTTGAGTTGCCATTCTGTCCAGAACCGCTTTGTAAAACTTGCTAAAGAAAATGCATGATGCTTTTTAAAGAAATAATAAGCAAATAAGCAGCACTCCGCGTTGAGAATTGCACGCGGCAGTGCCACGATCCCTAAAAGATAAAGTTAGGTATCGGTCATTCCATATCCGCCAAGTAGCGCTCAGCTTCGAGTGCTGCGGCGCAGCCTTGCCCTGCCGCAGTGATTGCTTGGCGGTAGTAGTGATCTGCGACATCGCCCGCAGCAAAAAGCCCAGGTGTTTTGGTGGCTGTGCGCCCAGCATGCTGGATGATGTAGCCATTTTCATCAAGATCTACCAACTCGCCTAAAAACTTGCTGTTAGGCACGTGGCCGATGGCAACGAAGACGCAGGCGACTTCGAGCTCGCGAGTCTCACCATTGATCAAATTTTCTAACAAAACGGCGCGCATTTCTCCTCGCTCATCGGTGAGGTATTCTCTAACAGTCGAGTTCCAGATTGGCTCGATTTTGGGATTCGCAAGAGCTCGGTCCGCCATGATTTTGGACGCGCGGAGTTCCTCTCGGCGGTGGATCAAATACACTTTGCTGGCGAAGCGGGTGAGGAAACTCGCCTCTTCGCACGCGCTGTCCCCGCCGCCGATCACGCAGACCGGCACGTTGCGATAAAAAGCCCCATCACACGTCGCACACGATGTGAGACCATGCCCGATCAAACTTTTTTCATTCGGCAGGCCAAGATGGCGTGGTGCAGCACCCGTCGCGACAATGAGCGTCTGTGTTTGATAGGTCTCCGAGCCAGCGGTTAGAGTGAATGTTCCATCGTCCATGTGTTGCACGGAATCGACTTGTGCGAAGGCGATGCGCGAGCCAAATTTTTCAGCTTGCGCTTGCATGCGCATCATGAGTTCCGGACCCATGATGCCGTCTGGATGGCCTGGAAAATTTTCTACCTCGGTGGTGGTTGTCAATTGGCCACCGGGTTGTGTGCCAGAGAGGAGAAGGGGTTGGAGATTGGCCCGCGCGGTGTAAATGGCTGCTGTGTATCCTGCGCAGCCGGTGCCGATGATGATAACTTGTTCCATGAAGATTAGATGTTTCTGTGCCGAGTATTCGTGCGCATCTTCCGCAGCGTCAATCCCCGTTTGCGATGGATGATTCCTCGCTTGCCGAGCCATCGAGATGCGGCTAGCTTGCTGGTCCCGATGCAACGATTGATCGCCACTTCATTTCGACTCGCCGCGCTAATGCTCGGGGTCGCGTTGTTTTGGGTTAGCTCACCGCGCGCAGATGCACAAACATCGTCCCCGCCATTGCAACCATCGCAATTTGATCCCTCGGATGTCTATTTCCAAGGCTACTTAGCCACTCGTGCCGCCGAAGATCTTGAGGCCAAAGGCGATCACGTTGGGGCCTTGGAAAAACTTCGCAGCGCACGCAAAATGCTCGATGCCATCGCTCAGTTTTATCCGGAGTGGAAACCGGAAATGCTGCAAACGCGCACGCGAAAAAACAATGAAACCATCGCACGCATCGAGCCGTTGGCCACTGAAAAACTCAATAAAGACCGCCGCGCGATTGCCGAACTCGAAGGCGGGGCGCAAGTTTCTGGGAATCTCATCGATCCTACGCAGGGCGTGACTCCACTCACACCCGGCATCCTACAAGTCGATCCACTGCAAGCTCGCCGCCTCGCGGATGCCCGAGCCGAAGTCGAAAGACTCCGCGAGCAGCTTAGTCGCAATCCCACGAATGCCAATGAAGCGTCTCGCAATGCATCGCGCGTGGAGGACATCGCAAAGCAACGCGATAGTGCAAATGCCCAACTTCAAGCAGCCGAGGCCAAGCTCGAAGCGCTGCGTTCCCGCATGGCCAGCCAGCCGGTCGCCTCCGAGGTCACCGCTCTGAATCAAAAAATTCAAACCCTCGAGCAAGAACGCCGCGCCATGTCCGCAGCCCTCGAGCAAAGCCGCGGGTCGCATCAAGATGCCAAAGAACGCAGCGATGCATTGGAAACGGAACTCGCCAAAATGCGCCAGCAATATGCCGATCTAGATCGGGATTTAAAAGCCGAGCGCAACGTGGCCAACGCCGTCGTCGCCGGACAGCGCAGCCAACTGCAAACACTCGAAAAGGAATTGGCTGAAAAAAGTGCGGCACTCAATCAAGCCAACCAAAAAATAACCCAACTCATCACCGAGCTTGATCAAAGCCGCGAAGCGTTTGGCCAACTCCGGCAAGAGCACGATGCACTTTTGTTAGAGCGCGACCAAATGAGTGCGCTGCTCAAACTCAACGAAGAGGGCCGCATCCAACAACTCGTCGAGCAAAACATCGGACTCGCCAAAGACTTGCGCGAATCTTCGGAAAAGCTCGACCGCCTGAATCGCGATAACAACGCAACCAAAGATGACCTCGCCCTCGCCATGCGCAACATGGCCATCGCCAAATCCCAAATCAATCGCCTGCACCAAGAAAAACGCGAGCAAGACCAACGCATCGAAGAATACAAAGCTCAGCTAAAGCGCGAAGAAGATCATCTCGTGCAAGGCAAAAGCGCGGTCAGCGCCGCAGAAGTCGAAGTGCTGCGCGACATCATCAAACGCCAGCAACTGGTCCAGAAGCGCCGCCTGCAAGCGCGAGATCTGCTAGTCAAGGCAGTGAAAAATTTAAGCCAAGAAAATGAACCATTGGCACAGGCGATGAAACTATTTGATGGATTGGAAATTGAAATGTCGCCCGAAGAGCAACGGCTTCTTGCAAGCCGCGATGTCGATGGCGAGTTCATTTCCCCATTCGCGCAAGATCGAGAAACGGTGGGCCGCAATACACGCGAGCTGAACCGAGACATCGCCGTTTTTGAGCGCACCGCGGATAAGGCGTTTCTAACAGGTCGATTCGCACCCGCGCGCGAGTTGATGCAAATGGTCGTTGAGGAAAATCCCGGCCGCACATCAGCCATGTGTAAATTAGGCGTGATTCACCTGAAGCTCGAGGATCCCATTTCAGCAATTGATATGTTCCGCCGCGCCACCGAAATGGAACGCGATAATCCGTTTGCGCATCGTATGTTAGGCTTTGCGCAAATGAGCATCGGTGAATATCCGCCGGCGGAAGAGGCACTGCGCCGCGCCATCGAACTGAATCCATCCGATGCGTTGAGCTATACGCTGCTCGCCACTCTCAGCTACCGCATGGGCCGCTTAGGCGATGCGGAGCAGTTCTACAAATCTTCGATTGCCGCGGATCCAATGCTCAGCGAGCCGTATTTCAATTTAGCGCTTCTATGCGCCAACGATCGCAGGCTTGAGGAAGCACGCAGCTATTATCAACAAGCCCTCGAGCGCGGCGCGATGCCAGATACCGCGCTTGAAGAAAAAATCCACCAACCATGAAATTAGGCTCATCCATCATAGCAATTTTGCTGTTAGGCCTCAGCTCGTGTTCGCTGTTAGATGATAAACAATCTTCTTCTAACAGCGCTCAACCAGAGAAACGCCTCAGCTTGAGCGAGCGCGTCAATGAGCAAGCTGGATTCAAGCAAGATGCCGATGGCAAATGGATGCCGAAGGTGGACCGCCGCAGTTCATTTGAAGGACAGGGCGAGAGTGCCTACTTCAGCAAAAAAGCGGATAAAAAAGAATACCGCACTGGCGATTTCAAAAAAGAATCTTGGTGGGGAAAGACGGATTACGAGAAGAAAGCTTTCCAGGGTGATACGGACGGCAGTCGTTTTCAAAAACCATCTAAGTTAGGCCAGCTCCGCTCTCGTGAAGCTGGAAAAAACATGGATTTACCGAACAACTACGACACCCCTGAATTTGCCACCAATGCTGCAAATGAGACGCGCCGAAGCGGAATTGAGCGCAAGAATAACGCTCTGATCGAAAATGAACGGGCCAGTTTTGTGCAACCTGACATCATCGATTGGCAAGAGCAGCGCAAGCTCAGCGTGGATCAGACGAAGGGGCTGTTAGGCCGCTGAACGACTCGGGATCCTGAGTGATGGTCGCCAACGCATCGAGCAATTTTTTCTTGAGTGTTTCCCATCGCCACGGCTTGCCTTCCAGAAAAAATGATTGCGCCACACGCAGGTGAATTTGGGCGTAGCGAGTGGCTGATTGATCTTTAAATAGATCATTTGAAAGATCGGATAAATCCGAATTTGGAACGGCGCGAATATCCAAATCAAGCGAACTCATTTGTTTGACCCATGCCGCAGCGATGGCCTCTGCGAGTGGCGCTGAGCGTCCGCTTTCTAACAGAATCAAACCTTCCTCGTGAGGCGAAGTATGAATCATGCAATGCAACAGAATCGTATGGCGGCGGAGATCTTCTGCGATGCGGTTGCGCAGTAGTTGGCGGTAAGTCCGCCAGTGGCGATCGATCAATTTTTTTCGAGTTGCCTCCGGCAGCTTCATTGCAATCTCGCTCCAGTGGTCATCAGCCGGCTCTTCATAATTGAGCAACAAACGCGTGACTTCGCCATGCACGAGCGGCGTGCGGAAGCGCATCGCACATGCCTGCGCAAGATTCAAGGCACCTGGTTCCCAGCCCTGAGTCGATGTCACCACCTCTTCTGATCCAACAAAAAATTCACGATACGCCTCGGGGATGGCGCACGTTGCATTCTCGCAACTAAATAGCAGGGCTAAACTCATGACTCATCGAAGAGCTGCACTATGCACCAAGCCAATGAGCTTTGCCAACTCTCAATCTCAGAGCGGGATAAAACACCCGCTCAGCTTGCTAGCACCGCATCCATCGCCTCGATAAGTGCCTGCATCGTCTCTGGAGTTTCATTGCCCATGTTAGAAATACGGAAGGTTTTCCCCTTAATTTTTCCGTATCCCCCATTGATTAAAAAGTGATGTTCATTTTTCAATCGCTTGATGAAGGAGGATAAATCAAATCCGTCTGGCGTTGCGAAGCAGGTGAGCGCACGCGAGCGGAATCCATCCGGCGCAAAGTGTTGGAAGCCGTGCTTGGCGCCCCAAGCGGCGATCATTGCATTGGTCTGCGCATGGCGAGCTTGGCGAGCGAGAAATCCTTCCTTGGCAATTTGCTGCAACATGTATTGCAGGCCGAAAAGCAGCGAAATCGCCGGTGTGGAAGGTGTATTATTGACCGCCGCATTTTTAGCAAACTCGATGAAATCAAAATAATAGCCTCGGTTAGGAATCGTCTTCGCGCGCTCCATCGCTGCTTCAGAAACGGCAAACAAGGCCAAGCCCGGAGGCAACGCGAGCGCCTTTTGCACGCCGGCGAGCATCACATCCACTCCATGCGCATCCATCTCAACAGGCACCGTGGAAAGCGAAGAAACAGTATCTACGATAAACATCGTATCTGGAAATGATTTCACTACTTTGGAAATCGCCGCAAGATCATTGAGCACGCCGGTGGACGTCTCCGAGTGGATAAACGTCACCGTATCATAGCCACCTTCTGCGAGTTTGCTTTGCACCTCTTGAGCATCGATCGGCATCCCCCACTCGGCTTGCACCGCATCCGCCTCGTAGCCGCACTTGCGGGCGACATCGAGCCACTTATCCGAAAACGCGCCGCAGCAGAGGCAGAGCACTTTTTTACGAGCGAGGTTGCGCAGTGCGCCTTCCATCACGCCCCAAGCCGATGAGGTGGATAGAAAAACTGGCCGCGCGGTCCCGAAAATTTCCTGAAGTCCCGGCTGCATGGATGCGTATAGAACCTCAAAATCACCACCGCGGTGGCCGATCATGGTTTGGGACATGGCTGCAAATGTCTCCGGTGAGACATCCACTGGGCCTGGATTAAAGAGTTTTGGATATGGCATGTTAGATGTTAGAAGCAGGTTAGAAATTTTTTCATCAAAGACGCATCATGCGAGGAGCTGATAGGAGCGCAGTAGCGAGCCGAGCTTTTGTGAGGCGTCATCTGTTAGAGGAGCGAGTGGCAGACGGAACTCGCCGGAGCAGTGGCCTTGCATCGCAACGGCTGATTTAATCGGCACCGGATTGACATCGAGCGTCATCAGCCCACGCATCAGCGGGTAGAATTTTTTCTGCATCGCCAGTGCTTCGGCAAATTCGCCCTTCGCGCATGCTTGCACCAGTTTGACCATGATTTCAGGAATCAAATTCGAGGCCACGGAAACGAGGCCAATCGCCCCGCTCGCCATGAACGGCAATGTCAGTGGATCATCGCCGCATAAGATCCCAAAATCCGCAGGAAGTGCCTGCACGAGCTGATTGACGCGATCGACTGATCCGCCCGCTTCTTTGATCGCGACCACATTCGGGCAATCCGCAGCGAGCCGCGCCGCAGTCTCCACGGCGATCTCAACGACTGAGCGACCCGGCACACTGTAAAGCATGATCGGCAGCGACGTTTCTTCGGCAATTTTTCTGTAATGAAGATACAGGCCTTCTTGCGATGGCTTGTTGTAATACGGGCAAACTTGCAACGAAGCAGTGGCACCCAGCTTCTCCGCGGCTTGGGTGAGCTCGATGGCTTCCGTCGTCGAATTCGCGCCCGTGCCAGCGATGACTTGGCAACGCCCAGCGGCAAACTCAACCGCCAAGCGGATCACTTCAATGTGCTCCGCGGTATCTAACGTGGGCGATTCTCCCGTGGTGCCGACGGGGACGATTCCATCGATTCCGCCCGCGATTTGCCTATCGATGAGGGCTTTGAAAGCAATCGTATCAATTTTCCCATCGCGAAATGGGGTGATCAAAGCGGTGTGTGTGCCCGAGAAATGCATGAGGCAAATCATGAAGCAGGAATCCGCAACATCCAAGCGGTATCTCCTCAGAAAAAATCAAAAAATCTTCAGGAATCGCCGCTCTTGAGCATCTCATCCTCTTCCTCGTGGGAATGAATGTGGAGGGAAATTTGCACGTCTTCCTTATCCGCCGCGGCTTTGAGTAAATTGCGAATCGCCGAGGCGGTGAATCCATTGCGCCCGATCAACATCGCCACGTCCGGCTTGGATAAAATCAATTTGAAGCGCAATCGCTTCGGCCCCAATTCGGCTACTTTGAGCTGAGCGACTTTCGGATCGTCGATCAATTGGAGAGCTAAATATTGCAGCAAATTTTTTAACTGCTCAGTCATTGCTTGCATGATGCGCAGATCATGACGCGAGATGCGCGATCAAGCAAGACAAGGAATGCACAGAATGCTGAGCCGATTTTTCCCGAGCCTCTTTTTACTCAAAATGGCCAAATCAGTGGGATCAACAAACAGGAAGTCACCCAACAAATCACATTCAGTGGGATGCCGACGCGCAGGAAATCATTAAATTTATAACCTCCTGGGCCATAGACCATCATGTGCGTTTGGTAGCCCATCGGCAGTGCAAAAGCGGTGGATGCCGCAACCGTCACCGCCATGATGTAACCGCGCGAATCAATGCCGAGCGTGTGAGCCAAATTGAGTGCGATTGGCACCATCATCACAGCCGTCGCATTGTTAGATAGAACTTCGGTGAGCAGTAGCGTGAGCAAAAATAACAACCAAAGCAACACCATGGGAAGATACTCGCGCGGTAAAAATTTTTCTGATAGAGCGACCATTTCTTGGGCCAAATAAGTCGCCGTGCCAGTATTTTGCATCGCCATGCCAAGCCCTAACAGCCCGTAAAGCATGATCAATACTTGCCAATCGATGCTGCTATACGCCTCGCGCGGAGTGACGACTTTTAGCCACAAAAGTGCCAGCGCTCCGACGATTGCCGCGAAGTGAATCGGCACCTCGGGAATCGCAGGATAGACACGATTGAGCGCATCGCTCAGCGTCGCCACCGCAATCACGCCGATCAATGAGGTCCACGCTAGAATGACGTGGGCCTTGGGTTTTTTGAATTTCGCACCCGGAGTCGTATCCTCGGTGGTATCGGTGAGGATAAAATCACGCGTCGCGGCCAGTGATTCCAAGTTATTCAATGCAGTGATCACCAGCAATGTATCGCCAGGCTCGAGGGCGATGTTGGCAATTTGGCTGGTGATGTTCACGCCGCCGCGGTGAACCGCAAGCACCACGCAATTGTAGTGCTGGCGGAAATCAGATTTAGCCAAACTGCGGCCGACCAAGGATGATTCATCGCGGATGACGAGCTCCGAAACGATGCCATCGACGGTGGATAATTCCTGCGCGCCAAGCTCTTGGAAAAAAGCATCTGATTTCACCGCTCCGCCACGCCGCCGATGCAAGGCCACTAGAAAGCGATCGTTTTTTTGCACCACAATCTGGCTGAGCGATGACATCAAGCGAGCACCCGAGCGACGAATTTCCATGATGTGGGAGCCATTGGCGTGATCCGCAAGTGGTGTTTCTAACAATTTTTTCCCAATGATTGGCGAGCCTTCTCCGATCAACAAATGATGCAATGGTGAAGTCCGATTGGAAATTTCCAGACTGCCCGTGATCGATGCCCGCGCGGGGATCAACTTTGGCCCAAAAATTGCGAGATATCCAATCCCTGCAATCGCCATTGGGATGCCCAGCGGAGCGAGTTCAAACATCGTCATCGGCTTTTCCCCAAGATCGCGCAACGCGCCGTTGACTAACAGATTGGTCGATGTGCCAATCATCGTGCAGCAGCCGCCTAAAATCGATGCATAGGAAAGCGGCATCAAAAGTCGCGATGCCGGGATTTCCTTGGAGCGCGCAAAGCCAAGTGTGACTGGCAATAAAATGGCGACGATGGCGGTGTTATTCATCCATGCGCTGAAAAAGGCCGTCATCACCGAAAAAGCGAGAATCGCCCATCGCACATTTCCCGAAAGCCGATCCCGCAATAAACGCCCGATGTGATCAATCGCACCAGAGGATTCTAACGCTCCTCCAATGACAAACAGCGCGGCAATTGTCAGCGGCGCCTCATTGCGGAAGACGCTGGACATGTCCTTCATGTCCACCAAGCCAAGGACCACGACCAAGCACAAAATTGAAAGTGCTAGCACGTCCGGTGCGGCCCACTCTCGAATGAAGGCGACCAAGGTGATCGCGATCACTAAAAGAGTCAGTGCAATTTCCAGATTCATAATGTGGCTAAAGGCTCACGACGGAAATGAACCAGTTGAGATAGGATGGCAAGCGTAAGAGGTAAAAGAGTGCATGACGAATCGATACTTGCTTCTTGGGTGAATCGATTTTGAATCATCGCCACATGCGGAGGCCACACATATCCGTCAATTTGGCAATTTCTGCGGATGGAAAAATTTCCTCTGCCGGGCACATTCCGAGCCGTTGGACGAGCCAAGCCGATTCGAGGCGATTGCTGGATTTGCGTGCGGGAAAAGACGCATTGCTGATCGGCCGTGGCACGCTGGAAAGTGATCAAATGACGCTCACCGTGCCCGGACAAAAAATTCAGCCCCTGCGCTGCATCGTCTCGCGGCGTGGGGGGTGGAATGAGAAGCACCCGCTATTTTCCAAGCGCGGCGGCCCGATTCATTTATTGGTGACGGAGTCAAAAACGCAAAGCCAAGGCATTCCCGGCGCGGCACTGCATTATGAATCACTGGCTGATTTTCTCACCACGCTCTTCGATTCTTACAACGTGCAAACGCTGCACTGCGAAGGTGGCGGCGGGCTCGTCCGCGCGCTGGCAGAGTTGGATGCGATCGACGAAATTTTTCTAACACTTGCCGGTCACACATTATTCAGTGGTGGCCAAGCGCCGACGTTGACTGGGCTGCTCAGCGATTTTTTGCCGAGCAAATTGGTCTTTCAATTACGCGAGTGCCAAATCATGCAAGACGAAAGCGAGTGCTTTTTGCACTATCAACGCGCCGCGGCTGATCCAGCTCAATGAGCAGCTTCTGATTTATCCTCGGCATGATCGCCCTCAGCGTGTGCATCACCGTGAGCTTTCGTATGCTTGATGTGCAGCTGCTTGGTGCCATTTGGGCCCTCAAATTCATGGCGCTCACACGACACATTTCCAATTACCGCAACTATAAAAAATACAAAGGACCACTTCATCGCGGGATTTTTTTAACGTCTCGAAAAAAGAAACGCAACCCTCAAGGCAATTTTTCCGCCATCAATGACAATCCAGGCGGCGTGCCATAGCCGACGAGCTTGGATTCACTTTTCTCTGATGGAACTTTCAAATCAAAAACTCCGTAACCATTCGCTTTCACACCGCGGTAGGATCGTCCATCGGTCGAATGAAGCGCCACCGCGTGGTTATCGCCCGCTTCGTTGCCAAGAAACATTGCCACATGATGAACTCGATCGCCAATCGCCCAGAAAAGTAAATCGCCGGGCCTTAGTTTTGAAAAACATGGATCATCGAGTGTTTTGACGCTGTTAGAAACGAGATTCAAACGCCCCTCGCGCTTCAGCCAGTCCCACTGATCTTGCGATGTCCGCGGTGGGTCGAGTTTGGCAGATTTCATCACAAAAACCATCGCTCCGGAACAATCAAAGCCACCCGCAGCAGGATCGGCACCTCCTTCCACATATTTCAGCCACCTCGGCGGTTGGCTCAGTTCCAATGCCTGCCGCAAAAGAATCTGCCGCTCCATCGGTAGCAGGAAAAAACTTCGCAATTGCTCAGGCTTGAGCGTCGCAGGACGCCCATTCTCATCCGCAAAAGCGGAAACGAGCAGGCAAAAGAAACAAAAGAAATATCGCTTCATTAATCCATTTTAAGAGTGGTTTCCATAATCTCAAAAAGAAAATTTACCGAGCCTTTACAGACCGCTGCGAAATCACGGGTTAAAAGAGAGGTGTTATGAAAACAAAAACAACTCTGTTAGGTATCATCAGCATCATCACCCTCACTCAATCATTGGTTGCCAAAGCTCCAGTGGATCAACCAACGGTGGACACACCGGCCGCCAATCATAAAGTGCAAATTGCCCTTTTGTTAGATACTTCTAACAGTATGGACGGACTCATCGATCAAGCGAAATCGCAATTATGGAAAGTCGTCAACACCTTCATCGATGCACGCCGCGATGGGGAAGCGCCCTTCGTAGAGGTGGCATTGTATGAATATGGAAATAATAATCAATCCGCCCGCAGCCAATACATCCGGCAAGTGCAACCACTCACACGAGACCTCGATGAAGTGAGCAAGCAACTCAATGCCCTTTCCACCAACGGTGGTGAAGAATACTGCGGTGCGGTGATTCAGCGTGCCATCACGGATCTAAAATGGGATCAAGACGCAAAGACTTACAAAGCCATTTTCATCGCCGGTAATGAGGAATTTACCCAAGGTTCAGTCGATGTTAGAGATGCTTGCAAAGAAGGATTTTCCAAAGGAGTTATCATCAATACCATTCACTGTGGACCGCGCGATGAGGGCATTTCCGGCTCATGGCATGATGGTGCTGCACTCGCAAATGGCGACTTCATGATCATCGATCAAGACCGCGCCGTTTGTCACATCGTCGCTCCACAAGATCAAAAAATCAGCGATCTTGGCCTAGAGCTCAATAAAACATACCTCGGTTACGGAGTTCACTTCAAAGCTGGTGCAGCCAAGCAAAGACAAGCCGATGAAGCCGCCGCTCTCGAAAGCGAAGCTGGTGCTGCGGTGGAACGGGCGATCTCGAAATCTAGCAGAAACTACCATAATAGTGGCTGGGATCTGGTGGATGCCGTGCGCGAAAAAAAGGTGGATCTTAGCAAACTCCCCGCCAGCGAGTTACCAGCGGAGCTGAAAAATTTGAAGCCAGAAGAGATTCAACAACGCGTAGATGAAGCTGCTAGAAAACGGTTAGAAATTCAATCACAAATCAACACGCTCAACGCAGAGCGCACCGCCTTTGTCGAAGCCGAGCAGCAAAAACAAGCGAAGTCCGGAGACAAAACACTGGATCAAGTCATGGTCGAAACCACTCGCAAGCAAGCGATCAAACTCGGCTACACCTTCGAGAACTGAGAAGCTGTTTCGCCATTTGCCTTTTCCAACAAATCCCGATAATTTGAACGACATGAATGGCCCTGTTATCCTCGTCATCGAAGACGATCCCGCCGTGCGCCGAGGCATCGTCGATGTGCTCGAATATGCCGGCTACCAAACCCTCGAAGCGGCAGACGGGCATATCGGCATGGAAATGGCACTCAAGGCACATTATCGGCTTATCCTGTTAGATTTGGTCATGCCTGGGCCATCGGGATTTGAAATTCTCGCGGCACTCAAACGCAAACGCCCGGGCCAAGCCGTGATCATTCTCTCCGCACGAGGCGAGGAGAATGATCGCGTCCGCGGCCTCGTTCACGGTGCTGACGATTATGTGGTCAAGCCATTCAGCATGAAAGAGCTGCTCGCCCGCGTGGATGCCGTGCTCCGCCGCACCTGCGAGCGCGCGGCACCAGCGGACGAGCGCCGCTTGCCAAATGCGCAGGTGGACTTTCGTCTCAATACGATCGCCCATGACGATGGCACAACTCAGGAACTTTCAGAAAAAGAGGCCCAGCTTTTGAAGTATCTGTTAGATTCTAACGGACGAATAGTGACGCGTGAGGAAATTTTGCGCAATCTTTGGAATCTGGATCCAGATCGCACTCAGACACGCACGATCGACATGCACATCATGCATCTGCGCACTAAGTTAGGCCAACAAAACCAATCCCTTCTGACGACCATCCGCGGCAAGGGCTACCAGTTACACGCTGGAGGTGTGGCGTGAAGCCGAGCGTCATCTGGGTCTGGTGTGGCTTGGTTTTATGCGCCGCAATGGTGCTCGGCGCCATGGCGTGGATGACCCAAGGCGTGGTCGCCGCAGAACATTTTAGAATCGCCGCTGAAGTCGAGCGGAATGCTGCTGAAAGCCGCGCGTTTTTGGAAGAACGCACCCGTCTCGCGCTGTGGCGCATGGATGCGGCAGGGGCCGCCATCATTTCTCGGGAGAATCGGATGCCCATCGATTTCTATCAGAAACCAACTGAGCAACCTCTCCAACCGGAAATCCGCCTGTATTTTGAAATTGATCAATACTCGGCCCTAAAATCACCGCAGGTATTATCTAACAAATCAGAATCTCTAACCAATGAGATGATTCAATTAAAACGTCATTTGTTAGATAATGCATCGCCCGAAGATTTTTGGAATCAACTCAACATCGCTATCCAAAACGAGGAAAATGCATGGAATGCCATTCCCAAAATCGAGATTGAACCGCCCAGCAAACCGGCCAACCGCCAGCGAGAAGATACCTACCAGAAAAGTAGTAATATCATCGAGCGCAGCAAACGCGCCGCAGCCGTTCAGAAAAGCGTTGAAAACTTTTCGAGTGGATCGCCGCCAACAGCGGAATTGGCAGATTTGGCAACAGTAGATCATTTAGCGGATGAAACATCTAACGAGATATTAGACATAGGAGAAATGCGCTCCCGATGGTTCGGCAAGGAGCTATTTCTACTGAGGCAAATTTTTGATTCTCAAACTCAAACAAACGCGAAAACACCAATCGCCGTGCAAGGTGTGTGGCTGAATCGAGATGCGTTAAGCCAACGCCTGTTAGAAGAAATACGCGATCTACTCCCGCATGCAACGCTCAGCCCGGCAGAAGGTCAACGCGCTGTCGATGATCCGCTGATCATGGTCTCCTTTCCATTTCGCCTGCAAAGAAATGAGGCCATTGCACAAGCCGCAGCCGTGCCATTCACAGTGGGACTGCTATTGAATATTCCATTGCTCGTCGCATGGGCCGCCGTGATTCTTGCGGTAGTTGCCACCACGTTGCTCGCTCACGGCATCATCCGCCTGAGCGAGCGGCGTGCTTCATTTGTCTCCGCCGTGACTCACGAGCTGCGCACACCGCTCACCACCTTTCGCTTGTATTCAGACATGCTCGAAAGCGGCGCGGTAAAACCTGAAAAGCGCGGAGACTATCTGCGCGTGCTTTCCCGCGAAGCGGATCGTTTGTCCCACTTGGTGGAAAACGTGCTCGCATTTTCCCGTATTGAGCGGGGCAACGCGCGCTCGAATGTCTGCACTATTTCTGTTAGTGAATTGTTAGATCAATCGCGTGAACGCCTCGAAGCCCGCCTCGCCACTGCTGGCATGACGTTACACATGGATGGCCTATTGGACTTGCAAGTTCGCGTGGATACCGCCGCCACCGAGCATATTCTTTTCAATCTGATCGATAACGCAGCCAAATACGCAAGCCAAGGCCAGCCGCCGATGGTGACCATTCAAATCGATACGAAATCTAACAGCAAATCCATATTTCTGCTCATCCGAGACCACGGGCCAGGCATTGCCGAGAGCGAGCGATTTCGGATTTTCCGCGCCTTCCACAAATCGGCAAGAGACGCAGCCGAGACTCGGCCCGGCGTCGGCCTCGGCCTCGCACTTTCACGCCGCCTCGCCCGCGAACAAGGCGGAGACCTCACTTGCCAAGCCCCATCTCAACCAAACAACGGGGCCGTTTTTATCCTCCAGCTGCCTGCTGCGTGAGTTCTAAATTCCTCCGCGAATTTTCGCCGCGATCTGAGGTATTTGCTCTATTCCTGTTGAAAACAATCCATCGCCCAAATCGTAGCTGCCCTTTCCGCGTCTCACTTGGTGAAGACAGCAGAGATCTAACAGATTGATCCACTCTTTGTCTGCCGCTTTTGGACGACTGTGCTCCGAACTTTTAATTTCAAATCCATAGCGTCCGTCCGGTCGATCCAAAATCAAATCGATCTCAGATCCGCTTTGAACCGAAAAGGTGTGACAGTATTCAGGCCGCGTTTCTGTGAGCCGTATGATCTGATCAATGCAGAAACTATCCCATGTTTGGCCCATACGCGGATGAATTTCCAAACGTTCGCGGGTTTGAATTGCAAGCATGGCATGAGCGATTCCACTGTCGCGGACATGGATGGTAGGAGCTTTACGAAGGCGTTTGCGTATATTGACTTCTAACAGAGGCAAGAGTCTCACCAGATAGGCGGCTTCCAAAATATCCACATAGCGTTGGATCGTCTTCACATCCAAATCTAGGATCTTCGCTGCGGCGGAATGGTTCCACGCCCTGCCTGTGCAGTCCGCTATCAGAGTCATCAACTTCCGAGTTTGTGCGGGGTGAAGGCTCAGATTTGACCAAATCCGAAGATCCCGTCCGAATAACCGTTCCAGATAGTTGGCTCTCCACTCCATCGCGCCCTCGTCGGTAACGTCCAAGAAAGAGGGCGGGTGCCCTCCACGTAGCCAGAGGCGTTCCCAATTTTCGGTTCCTGTTTCATCCAAATCGAACCCTCCGATTTCCAAAGTTGCAACCCGTCCAGCTAGACTCTCGCTATTGCCTTGAATGATTCGCGCGGAGAAACACTGCCTGATATTAACCCGCGCAATATTTAAATGGCATATTTTATATGTCTGGACTTGAAGTAGCTGACTATCCGCTCAGGCTGATTTGCGATACTTTCGAGCGCGCCCTCCACACTCTCCCGCCACTTTCCTTTGGTTCGACGTTCCGGGCGTTTGGCGAGTTCGGTCTTCACGTCGCGGTTGAAATATTCGTCAGGATTGAGATCTGGACCGCGGTTTCCTCGCGTCTCGTTTTTCCATAGAAAAGTATATCCAGCAATTCTTATGCCATGCGCATAGTAAATACTGCGCGAGTTAATAATTTACCCGATTACAATTCCCGTCACGCCTTAATATCGAACCAGAAATATTTATGCTCCCAATCATCCTTACTATCTCTCTTTCCTGCTGGTGTTGGCTCGGTCGTGGTCCGCGTTTTATGCGTTGGCCAACGGTATTGCTGATGGTTCTGCTAACGTCGAGTCATCCGTTGGGATTAGTCGCATTGTCGATGCTCGACGAGATTTCAGTCCCTCTGTTGGCACTGGCTATAAGTTTTTTGGGTCTTTCTATTCTTTGGCGTGGCATCTTTGGAAGATCAAATATCAGATACCAGGACTGTAGCTCGTCCGAGCCATGGCCTCCGCATCATGATCGTCGAAATAGAAGGAGGGGCAGGTATGACCACTGATCGTCCACGCATCGCAATCCGGTGTTCCTCTTGTGGGCGACGGTCGGCCATCGAAGGATTGTGCTCGGAGTGTGGCCATGACTCACACGTTCCGCTGGACAGCCTAACAAGGTCACCTGACGCGGCTGGAAACCTAAGAAATTCGCTCTTTCCCAGCGAATCGCAGGCTTTGACTGCTACTCAGCCACCGACCACTCTGGCTCTTGGATCGTCGCGCAGCAGAAAGAGTGGATCTTTTCTTCAGTCAGCAGAAATCGAGGGGCGAGTAATCATTGTCCGTCAAGCTCCGCACGAACCGATGGACTTTGATCCGTGGCGTTGGCTTGCGATCCCGGTTTGGGGTCTAGCACTTTTGACCACTCCTTGTGCGATAGCTATCGTGGTGTGGCAGACTTATGGATTTTTAATGGCACTAGGCTTTTCTGTAGTTGCGTTAATGGTGCTTCGCTTCATTTTTTCAAACCGTTTGATGCAGAGTTGGCACCTCACTGCGGCGCTCAACGGGCGTCACGTCGTAGAACCGATGCCTGTAGTGATGGCGAGACTGCGGGAAATCGACGAGCGCGAAACTCAACTCAGATTGAAAGGGCACCTGCACGGTGGCTCTTTGATGGAGGGCGACCGGATCCGTGCGATCGGATCTTGGCGCAGGGGAGTCTTCCTCGTGAATGCGATTGTTTGTCAGCGAACTGGAGCCTCGATTTGTCCCTGTCAGCCCAATGCACGCCGCTTGGCGATCATTGGATCCTGCTCTCTTTTATTTGCTGTTCTCTGGCTATACTTTGCCGGTGTTCCCTGGGTGAATCGTGAACTCAATAAAGTTCGTGATTCTCTGCACCAACCGCATTTTCAAACCATCATTGACCCCCAATCACCATGAGCCTGCTTTTGAACCAATCTCTTGCCGATGCCACCTCCATGCTGCGAGGTGAAATTCCGTCTAACATTTGGCCCAATTTCTTTCCGGTCGATGGCTTGTCTGCATGGCGGTTGAGAGGACTCGCCGCAGCCCCAGGACATGCTGAACTTGACTCGGATCTGGCATGGGAGTCAGTGGTGCGCTCATGGTGGGCTCTTGGCCTGACTTGGGGAGTTTGCGCCGTTGCAGAAGAAGATGGAGTTTCGTGGAAACTGGTTCTGCCAGATCTTGTCTTAGGTGCTTCCGAATCGGTTGGCACTCACATAACGGGTGCCATTCTTGAACCTTCTGGTGATTTTTCCAGTTTGGACAAGCGAATCAATGCGCTTACCTTTCGTGGTGCCATGGGTGGGCATTCAGGTCTCGGGCCTTCGGCCAGACTTGAGCCTGTCATACGCACGCTTTTAGGCCATGAATTCATGGTTCTTGTGATTGCTAAAGCGTTACCCAGAACTTCGATTGAAGCCGAGTGGAGTCGCTTGTGCCGCGATGAGCAGTATATCCGGGACGAGTATCTGTCACGAGGCGGTTTGGAGAAGGACAATCATACTGGATCGAGTCGCTACCTTAAACTTGTGGAGGCGGCTAAGTCCCGGGCCACCTCATCCTTTCAGGAAGGCGGTTGGCTGGTGCGCACTCTGGTCGCGGCGTCCGACCAGAGAGTCTTTAATCAGGCATGCTCACTCATTCATGGTTGCTACTCAGCGGATGGAGGACAACCGGAGCCGATCAGATGGCAGAATGCCAGTGACCCAAGGTCTTTGACTTTCCTTCGGACATCTGAGGCCGCTGCACTCACTCGTCCACCTCGTCGGGAGATGCCCGGCTTTGTCGTGGAAACAAGCATCAGAGAGACCAGTTCTCCACACGGTCCTGTGATGCAGGCCATATTCGCGACAGCCACAGTTCCGGGAACCGAGAGTCGGACCATCGTTTCCGGCAAAATCCTCAACGATCAAGGTAAGCCTGGAGCTTGGCTTGAAATCGGCGTTGATGAACTTTGTCGCCATTTGCTCGTGGCCGGCATGACGGGATCCGGCAAGAGTGTGACCTGCGAACACCTGTTGCTTGAATTATGGCGTGAACACCAGATCCCATGGCTGGTCATCGAACCCGGATTGAAAACCGGCTATCGCCGGCTTCTGAATAGCGAGATTGGAGCAGACCTTGACGTGTGGGCCATCGGCGATCCGAAGTCCCGACGCCTCTCGTTGAACCCGATGGCCTTGCCCCCCGGCGTCGGACTTGCTGAGCACACGACCGCCCTCTTCACGGTGTTTGCATCCGCTTTCGAGTTGGTTGCTCCCATGCCGGAGGTATTGGCCACCGCGATTGAGCAGACCTATCGAAACCATGGCTGGAACCTCGCCGGGTTGGTTCCCCATGGACCGCCGCCCACTCTCGCTGATCTGGTCGATGAAATTGACCGCAGTGCGTCAAAATTTGGATACGGCGCTGAAATCACGGGAAATATTCGTGCCGGTTTACTGCTTCGTATGCGTCGGTTGCTCGAAGGGCCGTTGGCTCCCGAACTTAAATCATCTCTGGGGCTCGACATCGCCAGCTTGGTGAAACGTCCCACCATTATCGAGTTGTCAGCCCTCACGGATGCGCCGTCCCAAGCCCTGATCATGGGATTGATCACTCTGCAATTGCGGCATCATTGGAGGCTTGAGGGGCAGAGTGACTCACTTCGTCACGCCCTCCTGATTGAGGAAGCTCACCGCCTCTTGAAAGCCGTGCCCGAAACCGCCGCCAACGCCTCCCGCAATCAAGCCGTCGAAAGCTTGGCCAACATGCTTGCCGAAATGCGCGGTCTGGGCGTCGGCATGATCATCGTCGATCAAACCCCGTCGGCACTTGTTCCATCTGTAATTGCCAATACCGGCACGAAGATTCTTCATCGCCTTGACCATCCCGCCGACCGCGAACTCGCCGGACGGGCCGCCGGACTCCCAGCCAACCAGATCGACCTACTCGGTGCTCTGCCTGTGGGTGATGCCATCCTCCGCTCGGATCGCAGGACTCGCCCATTCCGCCTGCGCCTGCCAAATCCAGCCATCACCTACGGGAGGCTTCCCTTGCCTCATTTGCCGCTGCCTTCTGTGGAAAATCCGGTGTGTAAAATCTCAGCCTGCCCGGTCTGCACCACCGTAAATTGTTCCGCCCAACTCTCGGGAGCCAACCCCGCCCACCTGCAACGCCGCCTCGCCGAGCTTCAGCGCGTTCTCCAGGAAAGCGAGTCCGCCACTTGGGACTGGGCTACTCGTGAGATCTGCGATCAACCGGGAATGATTTCATCACTTCCCGCTGGCCCCTTGTGTTTTCTGATCTCTCTTGGAACGGCTGCCGGCCTGAGTCGCGGCACGTTGACTCGTCTCCGGGAAGCGTTTCAAACCCACGCCTACAAACCGAAACCATGAAAACCCAGTCCAGCGAACTCAGTTCCGAAGCCAGCGAATCTCAAATGTCGGATCGTCGGCTTGAAACGCTGGACGACATCCCGCGTGAAATCGCGGAAAGACGGCTTCATGCAGAGTATGCGAACTCAATAGCCCCCGAGAAATTCGAAAAACTCCGGGAAATCCCCGATCTCCTCGAAAAACGAGACGATTTCGTCGAGAGCGCCCGCGAGGCCGGGATCAAATCGACAGAAGGCATTCTCGGGTATTCGACCTATCTTGAAGACCCCGCCCACGTTCTGAAAGCAGATGTCGGCCAGGAAATCGCCACCCTCATCCATGAAGATCTTCACCGGATGACCCACCCGGAGACGCTCCGCGAAGTCCATGCGAACGAATCCCTCCGTGATCTCTATGAAGGAGTCACCGAGCATTTCACCATCCGTGCGGCGGATGGACTCCATGGATTCAAGGCGGGAGAGTGCTACCCCGAACAAGTGGGCGCTGCTGAAAATCTCTCCACCGAAGTCGGCGATGAGGCACTCCGCGATTGGTTTTTCAAACACGAGTTAACCGAGGAACTCCGCCGGGCACTTGATCGACTGAATACCTAAATTTTCTCCTGCGGGATCGCCGCAACACACGACAAAATTGAGATCATCGAAAGCATCGTGGATGGAAAAAACACCTTGAGTTTCCAATTTACGCTGAATTCCCTCTCCCTTCCGTGTGTTCCAAAGCGGGTAAGAAAGCTTGAATATCAACGAATTGCCGTGTAAAAGGCTCTGTCGCGAAGATCCCAAATGTGGGCGTGACCGATCCTGTCACGCCCAATAATCAACACATAGCCTGTTCTCCAATGTCCCTTCATCCTCTCGATCTCGCAGCCGTAGCCGGATACTTCGTCCTCATGGGAGTGCTGGGATATTTTACACGACGAACGAGGACCTTCAGCGAATTTGCCACGGGCAAGCACTCGGTTCCAGCGGTTATGGTTTTCGCGAGCCTTGCAGCGACCATTGTTGGGCCGGGCTTTTCGGTGGGCGTCAGCAGCAAAAGCTGGGACCAAGGCTTTTTATTTTACTTCCTCGCGGTCACTTTCTCGATCCAGATTCTTATTACTGGCCTTCTATTCGCGCCTCGCCTCGCTCAACACCGGGATTGCAACACGCTGGGTGATGTCATGAGGAAACGCTATGGCGCATTCAGCCATTTGCTCACCGGAATTCTCTCAGTCGGCTTGTGTGTTGGCTTCACCGCAATAATGGGCAAAGTGGGCGGCTCGATGCTGCACATGATCACTGGATGGCCGTTGATGTATTGCCTAATTGCCGTCACCGGAACCACCGCCCTGTTGACTTTCGCTGGAGGCTTGCGCGCAACCATTGCCACCGAAGGGATGCAGTTTTCCATGATCGCCATTGTAATTCCTATTACACTGCTGCTAGGAGTCGGACAGTCCTCACTGAGTATGGCGGAACTCTCCGACAAAGCATCTGAACTTACCTCTGCTAGCTTCAAAGGCATGACTGCATGGCAGATGTTTGGCATCGCCATCTCTTTCATGTTGGGTGAAGTCCTAATTCCACCGTATGCCAACCGGGCTCTTTCGGCAAAAACCCAAGCAGCATCCAAATCAGGGTTTCTAATGGCTGGGGTTTTCGTGGTAGTCTGGCTGGCCATAGTTGCAGCCTTTGGAATCGTTGCGCACGGCATACTGCCTGCGGACACAGCCCCAGATGACGTCTTTGTAAAAGCTGGACAGGCTATTCTGCCGGTTGGTGTGTTCGGCCTGCTACTCGCCACGATTGTGGCGGTCGTTATGTCGAGTCAGGAAGCTTGCCTGAATGCCGCCGCCAGTTCACTGGTTCGCGACATCATCAGCATTTTCATTCACCCTGGAGAAAAATGGTCATTGCTGCTTGCGAAGGGCGGAACGCTCGTGCTTGCTGCCTTGGCCATTTTCGTGGCTCAATTCGCTCCCTCAATAATTGATGGGCTCCTCTTCCTGTATGCGATATGGGCTCCATGCATGATTGTTCCGTTAATCGCAGCGCTTTATCTCGATAAAGCTAAGCCCCTTGCAGGGTGGCTATCCATCCTTGGGGGCGGCGCAGCATCGTGGGCGTGGCAGGCAGCTAAGGAGCCGGGTGCAGTGCCAGCTATCCTAATTGGGATTGCGGCCTCGCTAGTCTGCTTTGGGATAGGGCAATTGCTAGGCAGATCGAAAGTGACCACAACCGAGAGTCAACCAATTTAACCAAACTCATCAATGCTCCAAATCTCAATCTATCTCTTTCCGTTGATCGCCATTATCAGTGGAGTAGCAAGTCTTGTCTCTGTGATCCGCTTCGTGAAATACCTCCATGAAGATTCCAAGGTAATAGATAAGTAGTTGATGTTGTTCGATACAGTCAGTTCTGAAAATGCCTTCCTGGAAATCTACAAAACATGAATTTGGTGATGCGCATAGGTATCTCCAAGAAGGTAAAGGAAATCCGTTAGTCTTTCAGCATGGATTGGGTGGATCAGCAAATCAGGTGTTCGAAGTTCTCTCGCCGCTGCCGGGAATATGTCTCTACAGTATGAATTTCCGGGGGCATGGAAGCACCGAAATGACTGATTGTACATCGCCAACGTTATCTCAATTACTTGAAGATCAAGTTTGGTTCTCCAAACAGGTGGTTCAACAACCGCATGCAATGGGTGGCCTTTCACTCGGAGCCCTTGTAGCCGTCAAACTCGCTTTAGCCAGCATTTCAATGGTAACCAAACTCATACTTCTCAGGCCCGCATGGCCTACGCCTGAATGTAGTGTGGATTTTGCCTCCGCTAAATCAGAGATTCCCAAACAGCTTCATTCTCTATTGGGCCTCGATCCGGGGTTTAGCCTTACCGAACTGCGGTCTATTCAACAACCCGTAATGATCTTGGGAATGCCAAATGATGAACTTCATCCAATCTCATTCTCTAAACACTTAGCGTGCTGCTTTCCCTCAGCAATTTTCCACCAAATCCCAGACAAACGCGCAGACGAAATCAGCTACCGAGATTCGATTCGGAAACACACTCTGGCTTTTTTGCATCAAAAATGATTTACTTGGACAACAATTCAACGACCGCACCGCTGCCCGAGGTTATCGACGCAGTTACGAATACGCTCAGTCAGAACTGGGGCAACCCCTCCAGCGCCCACGAAATGGGCCGGAACGCAAGGGAAGCCCTTGAGAGTGCGCGCTACACCACCGCTTCCGCATGCGGTATTGCCTCACCAGCCAGTCTGGTATTCACGGCATCCGGCACAGAGTCCATCAACTTGGGTTTTTCATGTTTGTTGTCGCCCGACATCCGCCAAATTCTAATTTCCTCAGTGGAGCACAGTGCTGTCCTTCGGGCGGCCGAGCGTTGGGCAGATGGGAGAAAAGTGTTGTGCGTGCCAGTTGATGCCGAGGGTGCCCTCGATCTAGATTATTTGAGATGGGCGGCAAGCAAACTGCCTTCTTTGGTTTCCGTCGGATTCGCCAATAATGAAACAGGTGTCATTGCCGACATCGCATCCGTTTCAGCAATTTGCCGTGAGGCCGGATCGCTACTCCACGTGGATGCGATCCAGGCAGTGGGAAAATTACCATTGCATCTTGATAGCCTCGACTGTGCTGCGGCCAGCTTGTCAGCTCACAAGTTTCACGGACCCCCAGGCTGCGGAATCCTCTTCCTGAAACAGCGCCCCGTTGGTGATTTCCACCGCCGCATTCCCGCTCCAGGCCATCAACAACAGGGACTTCGGGCCGGGACCGAGAACCTACCTTCCATTGTCGGTTGCGGTGTTGCCGCAAGCCTGCTCCAGCGAAGTCTCGAAGCAGGGTCTCGTGTAGAATCGCTCCGAAATCAGCTGGAGATCAATCTATTGGAGAAAATCCCCGGCTCTGAGGTCCATGGCCGTCTCAGCCTTCGCCTTTCAAATACCATTAGCCTCTACTGTCCCGGACGCAACGCTGCGGATCTAGTCGCCGCTCTCAACCGTTTTGGTGTGGCAGTTTCGGCAGGGGCCGCCTGTTCCAGTGGGGGGAAGTCCTCACATGTTATCAGATTGATGGGCTTTTCGGAGGAACGTGCCAACGGCACTTTGCGTTTCAGCCTCAGTTGCCATACCACCTCAGAAGAGATTGTCGCTGCCGCCACAATGGTGGAGCAGGCGTTTAATCTCACTCCAGCCACCAGCCAATGAATCTTACGCACCATTTTCCTAAAGACTACGAAGCTCTTCGCGATTTGACGATCGCGGCTGTAGGGGATGCGCAATCCGTTGTTTTCCAGGCAGGGCATTTTCTGCTGATGTATGACAAGTCAAAAGGTTGCCTCGTTTCCTGCGTTCAAGGTGAGCCCATAACCCCGGTTATAGAACCATTTTTCGAGGCTTATGGTCACTTTCCCATTCTTACTTGGAAACTCGCGTTGAAACTGATGGCGGAACTTGAGACCCCACAAAAGCATGTGATGATTGCGGTAAACGATTGGCAATACGTCCCGAAAGACGTGAATCGGTCCAGCTTCTATACGGGCCAAATAGGGTTACCACAGGTCTATTCTGAAACGCTCGCTTTACACTCTGACAGCGTTGCGTTGCTAGAGCCGAAGCCTCCTGTATCGAACGCCGTATCGACCGCACCGTTTTATGGTGAAATGAACTTACGAAATCGTCACAAAAATCGCATGGCACAGTTGATTGCGGACGGCAAGCTTCCTCCATCTGCACGGATAGAGGAGTCAAATGGGAATGTCGTCTGTTTACTTCCGGATCTTTCCGGAGCATTGCAGGAAGCGTATTGCACGGGAAAGTCAGCGGATTGCACAGGAGAAGTTGCAGAAATGATATACGAGGCAACCACTCGAACAGGCGCCACTGCCTTTGTTAGCCTTTTTCCATCTGTTTGTAGGCATTACGTTGAATTGGGATCAATGCGCGCCGTTGAAATTTTTGGGGCCAGGACCACGTCCATTTTGAATCTTGGATTCCCTTCTGCCGGAGTCGAAAGTGAGGCAACTCTTATAGCGGAATGTGAAGCATCCCTACATCTATTTAAATAATATTATGTGTGATACTCTAACACTTGAAAGGGACGAACCCCATGACTATGGGAAGATGCTTTATGCACAGAAGATGTTCAGCAAGCTTTTCCCCGATTTCGAAGACAAGCAAAAACAATCTGCAGAGCAGATATGGTGTCGAGTTTTATCTAGATGTGGCAGTGATCCCGCCCTGCCTCATATCACGCGGGTCGTCGATTACGGATGTGGAGAGGGAAGTTTCCTGAATCACCTCACGAAATTCGCATCAAAAACAAAATTGGAGTTCTACGGGCTGGATTGTTCTCCAGCTGCAATTGAGCAGGCGAATCGTAGCGCCAAAACTGCCAAGTCTAAAGCTCAATTCAGTGTATGTGATCCATGCCCCGATCATGCATTGAGAAGTCTATTCGATAAGGAAGATAATGAGGACGCTTGGGGGACAACGGCTCTTCTGATCATGGCTCACACCTGGTTTCACTTTGACCAGCAATGCTTGACTAACGCTATTCTGGATCTTCGCCCTTCAATTCTTCTGGTCGATGTCTATTCTACATGGGACTCAGTTGTTAGTAATCTTAGCAAAGTGGGTGCCATTTATTTAGAACATGGACGGCCTCCGGAGGACGGTAAAACCTTATGGCTCAAGACGGAGAAGATCGCAGATAGGCTACTTAGACGAGGAATTTGGGAAGAGCCGCCACCCGCAAATCGAAAGGATGGATGGTTCTTTAAATCTACCCAGGCGGCGTACACAACCACCGAGCTATTTGGCGGCGTTGAGGGTATGCCATCCGGGCTTAGATTCACCCGCGAACAAGCCGATAAGGTACTAAAGGAGGGGCGAACAAATGGAATGCTTGTTCGGAAGGATGGGGAGAACAAAGACGTCAGTTACATTCGGCAATTGTCCCTACATCATGAGACGGGATGGGGAGCCATGGACTGCCATGTGCTTGTCTCTCGCGATCCCTTGGCGGGAATTCTAAACGATGCATTTTTTTCAGTAATAGAAGGTTCGATCAACGAATCGGTGGTTTCGAACTCCGAACGAATCTCAATGATGATTTCATTGTTCGATGATCCGAAAAACCAAAAAGGATCTACGTCCGGGAGCAGAGAGGCATTGGTTATTCTTCCTTTCGACCCTTGCCTTGTGTTTGCCCGGATCGTGCCGTTGTTCCGAGGGCTTGATACCACTATCTCCACGCACCCCATGCTGATTGAGCATCCCAGTCGTGCGCAAACTCATTATCCAAGTGCAAATGGCGTTTTTCAGACATGCTTCGCCCGATCCAGCAGCGTTCAGGCCTTTGCTACGCAATGGGCTTCGGACTACCAGTTAACCGCTGTCGATATTGCTCTTGAAGAACTTGAATTAGAAGTCTTTGGACTGAATTCCTCAGACAGTAAGAACAAAAAGCTTAAACGGGGGTGCTGGGGAGATGAGACGGACTATCCGAGTTACTTCATGCTTCCCATCTATTTTGGCAGTCTGCCATTGTTTTGCCTCGCGCTCAAGTTTCCGAAGCCATTTGATCCCAAAACTACTTCCTTTGATGTCTTTTACTCAACCCTCAAGTCCCTTCACGACGACATCCTTGTTCTGCTAACTGACGAATCTGTGAGAATAACGATTGTTCGTCCCTGGATCCAAGCCTGTTTGGAAGCTGATTGGTCCAATTTCCCCAGGTATAGGGATGTCAGCTCCAAGCTGGAAATCGTTGACCGATATTTGTTTGGCCGGGAAAAAACTGAGTCTACTCCCCAGGATTATTGGCTGGGCGATTCAACACAGCGCACCGGCGGAGTTCTCGGACGCGAATGGAAATCATGGGTTCTGGGACTTCCTTCTTATCCCATCAAAGAGATGGCTGCTGTCAAAGCTATGAACTCACGCTTGCGATCTATTTGGGAAAAGGAGAAGAAAGTCGCTATTCTCGATTCAGCACTTCGAATCTCGCTGTGGTTTGAGGAGGGCAGATTTTTCGAAGACGTTCCTGGAGGTGTGAGTGGTCACGAAGCTTGGTTTTGCAATCATCACTTGGATCGTCTTCGGGCTATGTTCCGAATCCTTGGTTATTCTGGCGATCTGAAAAGCGGAATTGATGAATCATGGCTTCCCGCAGCTTTGGCATTTCTGAGAAATGGAAAAAAGTCATCATCGAAAGTTGTCTGCGATTACTTCGGGCAGAGCACCCTTGATCATTTTCTTTTTGTTTGGATGATCGCGCAATTGTCTCAGCTAAACGATGTCCAATCAGACTGCTTGAAGAGAAATGTCGATTGCGATCCAAATTTTGCACAAGCCTGCCCGCGCACAAAAGGCCCCTTTGCCAATCTGAAAGCTGTTTTCTGCAAGACGCGAGCTAACAAGGGAGTTGGAGTTCGGTTTACCTCAGGACGACTACATAGGCTGCTGCAGGCGGCCACAGTAAAGATGACTGAGAGTGGGATGAATACGGAAATCCCGATTATTGTTGTATCTGGGAATGAAGAGTTTGATGAGCCTGCCGATTTTCCATCGAGTGCGTTTTTCAGCGACAAAGACCCTTCCATCGTTCTTGCCGAGCTCGCGCACAGTTTGCGAAGTCAATCGTTGCTAGAAAAGATCATACTGAATTATGAAGGTAACTTTAACAGTAAGAGCTTCAGTGTAACACTGAAGCTGAAAAAATCGCTTTCGGAGAAAGTGGGCGGCAATAAGTGCGAAGAAGCATCAGTCCTGCTGGATGCATTCTGCAAAATCACCGAATTTGAGACTACGGCCCCAATATCTTTGTATGGGCATTTAGAGCTAGCTTTCAAATTCACGGTGAACAGAGACGAACAGACAATTACATTCGATAAAAAATAGAAACATGAAGATCTACATTATTGATACCTGTCGCGTTGAAGCGTGGAAGAATGCATTTCCCACTGGTGGTCTGACTGAGATTGTTTTTGCACACGAGCATGACAGCAGTTTCCCACCAACATTCGATCCAGTTGATCTTGTCTTCGCTCATACACACGAGCATGAGCGAGGTGAACATCCTGACCTTACTCTAACGAACTGGGAGAACGAGTACTCGCACTCTGTCCAGATTCAAGGGTTTATAAAGTGCCTGAGGAATTGCCCGGCGGGTTCCGAGCCTTACGTTATTCTTTACTCTGGGGGCGACACAAAATTGGCAACAAGAAGCGAGTGGTGTTTAGCCGCAACTGGTAAAGGAGGACCACTGGAAGGCTATCCGTCTTTACGTGTCAGATTTTATGCAGGCGTTCTGCCTCCTCGATGCGACGCGGATTTCCTAAAACAAGTTGTGAATCAAGAGCTTCAAGTGCTCCGGACACTTCGGGACGAGGCAGGTGCATGCGCATCAACCGACATCGCATGGCTCAACGAGGTAGTTATGGCTGCAAGGCTTTTGATGGAGGCGTCTGGAATCGAGACAGAAGAATGCAACCGCATCACGATTGTTAAACCACCGGACGATCTCACCAAATTGGCGGCGGAGGTCGTAAAAGCGTCAAAGAGCGGGCAAAATCTGGTATCCGCATCCAAGGCGCTCTCCGAGAAACTGGATTTCCTTAATACACTTCGGCCATGAAGAACATCGAGACATCACCATTCTTCGAGGCTCTCGGGCGGATCCTACACGGCCCCGGGAAGACAGCGAATCCAGCTATCTCTCTTCTCGACTACAACGACACGATTACCTTCTCTGCCCTCTGGATACAGGCTCTCGAAACTGGCAAGTCAACCATTTGTGGACGAGAAATTGACCTCACTGATGCGTATAAGCAAATCCTGATCATAGGCAACCATCCGCCGGATGGAGTCTTTGAAACGGATGTTCCCAGCCTCACGAAGATAAACTTCCGCGATCACTTCACCGCCACCTCTTGGCTTGCCGCCTGGAAAGTGAAGTTTCCTGATGCTAAAGCTGCTATCGCTGTCATCGACCCTCAGGAGCTGTGCCCCGCCAGCGGCACGGCGCGTGCGCTGCAGACGATCCTTGGTGCCCGCAACGTCTTGGGCCAGCCCCTCGTCCCCCGTGCCGCAGTCTTGAATGCTCCCGGCTTGGAAGCGATCTGCAAGTGGCTTTCTGATTCCAAATTAGATAAGCGCAGTATGTTCAAAGACACGCCCCATCTCTGTGGCCTCCTTAAATCCACCATCTGGAGCGAACTCACCTCCAACCGCGAGCAGCATCACGCCTTGAGCAATGTTCTTGGGGCTTTCTTACTGCCCTTTCAAGCCGCTCCGGGGTGTATTTCTGAATTTGTCAATCAACTCAATACGCACTTCCCCATCGCTCCTTACCTCTTGGAGTTGGCTACGGCTTGCGGAGTCAAATCCAACACGAATAGGCTCGCAGATGACAACGATGCTAATTCTCAGTGGTGGATCTCTGAGCAACAACAGCAAGCGTTTTCCTCGATTGTCATGATTGACGATATGGCCGATCTTTGGAGCTGGTTTGTTCAGTTTGCCTTCGGACTGATCAGGGAGGGGAGCTCGGAATTCATCACTATCCCCTCACGAGAGTTTCCCGCAAAAATGGGCAACCTCTGCGAACGTCTCACGGCTGTGATAGCCAGCGAAAAACCACTCAACCCGTCTGATTTGACTGGCGAACCACATCATGCCGACTCGAATTTCGTTCTTCTGTTGGATCTTCGCTTGGAGTTAGGTAGGGAGTTCCAATCTCAACTTGAGGACTTAGGCCGGACTCTCTTGAACTCAACTAGGAATCTTCCTTGGGTGACGATAGAGGGAAAACAGGCATTGTTGGCCGAACTTAACGCGGCCAACACCGACGAAACGCTATTGCCACGATTGGTCGCACTGATTGATCCAACGCTGCCAATCATCGTTTTTTCATCTACCCACCGCAGCGAATTGATTGCCCCTTTCCGTGATTATGGAAATATCATCACCACCTTCCGTAAGCCGATTCTCGCTGGACTATGTAGTTCATGGAGCGAGATGGTGGGCGAGATTAGGTCGGATTTTTCCTCGGCTGTCGATCATGCTTGCAAGATTATGGACACGCGAAAAGCCTTGGCCTCGTTTCGGCTGGATCGGGCGATTTGCGAGAACGAAAATACAGGACGTCCAAAGCGGTTTATCGAGATCTACATCGACGAGTCTGGAGACCCGTTCAATCAAAGGGATCCGGGCTTTTCCGTGGGCGGCATTGTTGTGTCACATGAGAACAAAGATGCCATGGAAGCATTCCATCGGTCCGTCAATCATGCGCCCAGAAAATGGGGTGTCTCGGACTACGGACCTGACCAAATCCGGCCTGGTGGAGAGAATCGACTCAATAGTATTTGTTACTTTCCTAAAAAACCAGTTCCCGGTTCGGAGGACGAAGTCGCGGGTTTCCAGCTTGCAATTGATGCTGCGAGGGGTAGCGGAAGTCGAATTGCAGCCTTTTCCATTCTTGATCCCGAGTTGCTTAGGTTCAGCCGCGACAGGGTGATCGACAGCGCGATTCTCTTCGATGAAAATGCGTTGGACAACATCTACCACACGCTGCTAAGGCAGAACCTTGAGATGCTGTTGTTTGAGCACCCATGGATTAATATATCTGTTGATGCTGTTTATGTTCATGCCGCCACACGGCAGCAAAAGCTAGCCGACTTTGCAACGCGAAGCACTTGGCACGCTGCCTACGGTATAGAGTTTAAAGAGCGAGCCGGCAATTGGAACTATACTAGTTTAGATTGCGATGGCGTTCACAGGATTGTGCGAGGAATCTTGAAAGATCGGGGGGTTCTGGATGGAAGACCAGATGTGAGAACTGCAAGAGGCGCGGTTTTGAACGATTTTGAGGATATTATCAACAATTTCCGACGAGGGCCACAAATGTTGCAGCGTGTCCGCAATCAGCTTTTTGCCCCAAACCGGGTTGATCCCAAGCAGATCCATTATCTGGCCGATTGGGTAGCTCGTATTGCTCTGTATCGACCGAACGATCTTCCTGCATCGGCAAATGAATGGTTTAGTAGTGGCTATATTCAAGTAGTTCAGGAGCCATTCAATTCTTTGTTCCGGGCTTGCGCAATGAAAGACAATGTCGAAGCGATCAATCACATGCGTGGCGTTTCGTTGACTCCAGTCGATAGGCTTGCGACCAGCTATCTTGCAGAACGTTTTCTTCGTAAAAGTGCCAGCAAGTGGGATGAGTGTCTGACGGGATCAGAGTTTAAGCGGCTTTTCTAAGTCATGCCCGCAAGCCCGCATCGACAACGAATCATCCTTGGCTCCGGCCCGGTGGCGAGCGTACTGGCGCAGGTTTTTGACGCATTGCCGATTCCTGACGAGCGGCTGATCAGGCAGAAGTGGGGGCTATCCACCCCTTTCGAATCACCACTGATCGGCTGTCGGCATGTTTTTCAAGTTGCTACCGCCACAGAGTCTTCAGCGCAGACGCGATGGCGGCATGACGCGTTCTGGCGGCTCTATGGCGCGAAGGGTGGCAGAGACATCAAAAGCGACCCCGGCTTGAAGTGGCTGCTTCTCGATTGCCACCATGGCGACCGAGGATGCGGGGCCACACCCTCGCCGTATTGCCTCCCAGTTTCCGTGGAGGTAGGCCTATTCAGTATTCTCGAAGCCTGCAACGAGGCGCGCCCGCATCAGTTCACGGAATGGCTCAATTCCCAACTCACTGATGAACAGGTCGCGCTCAGGAAGGAAATTCTCCAGCTAGTCTGCAAGGGCGAGCATACCGAAGAGAACCGGAGTCGAATTTTGAAGCTTGCGAGCAACTTACTGCCACTCCGCTGGGAGCGATACTGCCCACTGGCCGATCATGAGTTGGCGAATCGCATCCGTGAGTGGCTTCTCGCCCCGGATACAGACCCCGTCACGCAATGGTTTGTAGAAGGAGAATCGCTCCTTCGCCAGATCATCCTCACTCCATAAGACTATGTCACAACCTCTCCGCATCCTCATTGTCGAAGACGAACCCAAATGGGCTCAAGCCATCAAAAGCAACTTCTTGGAGATTTTCAATGATCTAAAGCTTCCCTGCACCATTGAAGCCCCGGACACTATCCAGAAGTGCCGGGAGGCGATCCGTCGCGCAGCGGAGATTCCCTACGACCTGATTTCGCTCGACATCAGTTTTAGCAATGATGCGGCAGAAGACCCCATCGACGGTCTCGCGCTTCTTGGCATCATTAGTCAATGGAAGGCGGCTTGGTTGGTTTCGATTCTGACCGGAGTGGAAAGCGACACGACCGTGGACGACACTTACGGAGAGCACCGGGCGCGACTCCTCCAATTTGAGCTCCATTCTCGTGCATCGGCGACTTTTCCACCGGAACGATTGATGGTGAGGGAGAAGCCGGATCTATCCAACACGGAGCTGCTGGCCAAACGCTTGCGCCAGGTTTGTCTGTACCTGCGTCAGAGTCGTATCGGGCGCAACCGTTTCCGTCGCTTGAAGGAGCCTTGCCAGATCGCTGTTCACGAGTTGATTGACGGACAATGGATCAAAAGAAACTCGCCAGAGTTCAATCGGGCCAAAAAGGCCATGGATTTTGTCAAAGCGTTTAACAAAAAGTACCCCAAAGGTCCCTCTACTTGTTCCGATTCGAAACGCCTAGGCGACTACGAAATGGAAATAGAGTTAGACATGTTGAAGAAGAATGGGAGCAAACTTGCGCCCGCGCAATGGGCAGATGATACAGTCACGCTATGGCAGATCAGTTTCGGATGTGGAGAAGTGATTTCCCTGCCGGACAATCCGAATTTTGAAACGATCGCGTGGTTGCTGCGTCATCCAGATGAAGAGTTTGCCGCACACCAGATTGGTGGTGAAGCTGCTGATATTGGCCAGGAGGCTGTCGGCTTCCTTCATCAAAACCCTGGTGATGGTGACATGTCAGACGCCGAAGATGATGAGGACGGCGAAGATGACGACGAGGATCCATTCCAAAGGGAAAATGGGGGGAATCGTAGGGATTACGACAACAACCGAGCAATCCAGGAAAATCTGAATACGGATGACACGGCTAAGGAAACGCATGCCGTGTATCGAAGGGAAATTCAACGAAAAGAGGCGCAGCTCGCCTCAGCCAATCGACGCTTGCGCTCGATACTCGAAACCGAGATCGCAGCCCTTCGGAAGGCATTGGGCGACGTGCGCAGAAATACCGTGGGCGGCCGTTCACACGAGACGATCAAACAACATAAATCTAGAGCAATCGCCGAACTCCGAGAGGCAGGGCAGGTGGAGTTGGCAGACCACCTATTCACTAATATCAAGATACGTAACTTCAAGTTCTGCTATGCAGTAGAAAAGGGATCCATTGTCTGGAACACTTATTAAGCCAATGTCCCGTATCCTCCAAGTAGCTCTGATAGGAAATCCAATCCTTCGCGAACGTGCGCCCGAAGTGCCCAATCCGGAAGATCCTCGGATTCAAATTCTTATCAATGACCTCCTCGCAACAATGGGCGGAGTGAATGGCGTCGGTTTGGCCGCTCCTCAAGTCAATGAATCCGTCCGGTTGTTTGTGATGCAGTCGCGAAAAGGAGAACTTTTCCCTAATGCTCCCGATGTTCCGCCCATGGAGGTTATCAATCCGGAAGTTCTCTCGGAGTCCGAAGAGCTCGACCGGGCGTGGGAATCCTGTTACAGCATGCCCGGATACAAAGCATTGATCACTCGGCCTGCCAAAATTCTGGCCCGTTGGCAGAATCGTTATGGCGAGCTGATCGAAAGTGAATTGCGCGACCTCGCCGCAAGGGTTTTCCTCCACGAACTCGACCACTTGGACGGAAAAATGTTTTTGGACCGAATGGATTCGATTTCGGATCTCCATGCCAAAATGGAATTAGTTCTCGCCAGAGAGGATGAGTTAAGATGAACGAAGAAGACACGTTGCTGCTCGATTTCTACCTCGGCACAGGCACTGATCACATGGGGCGGAGTCTTGAGGAGATTTTGTCCAAGGATAAGCTTTGGCTTGAAGAAACTCACGACTACATCCAATGGCTTTTCCCGCTCTATGTGAGCAGTCGATTCAATCCCCACGCTCCAGTGCTTACGGACGAGATTAGGGAAATTTTCCTAGATCCAGCTCATGCTGGTTATTCGAAGCTTCAGGACAATTTCGAAAAATCCATTTCCAAGATGCTGAATTTTTTTGGGTTTATGCCTGGCCTCGATCCCGCCCGCCCCGAAGTGAAAGAAGTCCTCTTCAGGGTGATTGGCCAATATGACGAATCGGACAATTGGCCCCTTCACTACCATCCGTGGCTTCGCAAGGGTAACCACAATCAGCTGCGGATTACCCGAATGTTGCGGTCAATGACTCTCCTTGGAAGGCACGAACTCGCGCTTTCATTTCTTGATGCTCTCCTGGAGTTTGGGGACCACGAAGAGGGCTTGTTGGAGCCCAAGACCATGGATTTTTGGAAAAAAGCGGTAGTTCCCGTGCCTGATTCCGTGCTTTGATGACGGCGACGTTCATTCCTTTCATCATTGCCCAGCACTCCTTCCTCGAAAAGCCCGAGACCCATGCCCACCGCAATTCCTCAATCCTGGGAACTTTTTCCTCCTCATTCCTTGGTGATTGGCAGCGGCCCTATGGCCAGGGCGCTGACTTTGATTTTTGATGCCGCGACCTTGGACTACCCGTCGATTATGGCAGGTCCGGAACCGGGCGACGGTGGCGTATTCTCGAAAAAGCCTCTGGACGAACTCACTCATGTCTTCTTGGTGGCCGACTTGAAGATGTCCGCTTCGGATCATTTGAGCGGCTTCGAAGAGGTTTGGAAGTGGGTGGAGAAGCTTTCTCCAGCCGGAGACTGCCATCAACTGGCCTTTATTCACGTCCTGCCTTCCGGCGCGCCCTCTGGATTTGAATCCTCTCTGGCTTCTGGAATGGCTTTGGACTTTCTGGATCCTGTTTCAAATGCCAATGGCGTGTGGCGTTCAGCCGAGTCTTTGTCCGATTTGCTTTTGGTGCTCGGGAAGCTTGTGCCTAAGGATCTCGTCTTCTTCAATGGCCGCCGGAGAGCTGACAAGCGGCGGATTGCCCTGGCCGCTCTAAAAATGGCTGCAATCTCCGGCAGCGCGAGCGAAATGATTGCGGCTGCAACGGAAGTTCGGAAGGTGTTTGAGGACAACGAATACGACCTCGACCTGTTTTGTTCCCAACCGTGCCACCCTACTGGAAATCGGCTCAGAACCACCCTTCGACTGCTTGTGACCACAGGCGTCACGCAAGAAGTTACAGAGGCACTGCGCGGGGAGATTCCCTCACTGCTGCGTTGAATTCAAACCACCCAATCTCCATGAAATCCATCCGAATGCTCATTGTTGAAGACGAAGCCGATTTGCTTGCTCTTTTAAAAAAGACCTATCGCGAGGTTTTCATTGCACAGGGATACACCTCAATCACGATCGAAACCGCATCCACGGTGGAAGAGGCTCGTGATCTGGCCAGGCAGGCCCAAGCGCATCCTTACGATCTGGTCTCTTTGGACGTGAATCTTGGAGATGCCGACCTGTCGGGCCTCGATGTCCTGGCCTCATTGAAACGATTTCAATCCGCATGGATGGTATCCTTGCTGACTGGTGTAGAGACCGACGCCAGTATCGACACGATTATGGGTGCGGAAGAGGGCGATAGGCTGAGGAAGAGTTTACGCAGCGCCGCCTACCGGAAATTCCCGGCAGAGCGGCTGTTGGTGGTCGAGAAGCCTTCACGGTTTCTACCTCAGGAGGAGGCGCAGACGCTTCTCCACAATCGCATCGAGCAGATCGCTCTTGTTTTCGGCGAGGTGGGAAGGTTGCGTTACATCTTCAGACCGATCGAAGTGAAGAGCCTCGAACGAGTCAAGGCGGCAAAGGAAGACAAGAACAAAAAGGGAGCCCGAAAGTTCATTGAGACCACGTCGCTTCATTGGCAAATCCGCTTCGATTGTGGGGACATCCGGACACTTCCGCACAAAACCGGCTTCAAGACGTTGCATCACATTTTGTCAATGGAACGTGGCGAGTCATTGAATCCAGAGGCAGCTTTGTTCCTCGAACCAAAAAACGAAAAGCCCGATCAGGCTGGGAGTGGCGATGCTGGGGAAGTCGAAGATCCCGTCAGGGACTACTTCGTATCCAAAGGGGTTCCTTGGAACGAGATGTCAGAGGAAGCCCAGGAGAATCTCATTCGGGTTGCACTAGCGCATCGCTTTACCAGATATGTCGAACTCAGAGAACTCGAAGAGGAGGAGGATCTCTCCGCGAATGAAGAAGAGGAGCTCGCTGTGATTGTTAGCGAGCTTGGTCCTTTAGCCTCGATTGCGGAGAAACAATACTCACGGATGTCAGGAGCAAATGATTTGCCAGTAGAGGTGCCAACGGATGAAAGCGAAGAGAACGCACCAGAGGACTCTTCGGTCGACATCCCAAAAATGGCACAGAATGATCTTCACCCCCAAGGTGGCAATTACACGTCAAGACAAGGAGGATGGGGCGAAGATTCGCCAACGGCAATGGCATTCCGGGCCCGCATGAGTCGATGCAGAGACTGCTTACGTGAGAATGGTTTCGCCGCCTTTGCTGCACACCTCGAAGCTTATCTTTCATCCACAAGCGGTGCTTGGTCCTACCACCCTCCAAGCGGAGTGGAGTGGACTATTTCATAACTTGATCTGAGCAAGAAAGAGATGACGGTTAGCAGATGACATCTGCTAAATACTAAATATGTTATGAATACAGTGACGAGAATCGTCACAAGCCAACGAGTTCCTGTCATGCACTATAGGTATGAAGAAACCATCCACGAAATCGTCGAGAATTTGGCTAGCGCAACTTGCACTCGTTGCTCCCGACAATGCCAAGGTAAACACGTTCCTATCGTGCCTTGTTCAAGGGACTTCTCTGCGTGAAGCCCTCTTAGAGCTCAAGACTACGATCCGAAAGATGTATATCGAGGATAAAGAAAATGAGCATTCACTTCCTTCGGGAGCGAAAGTGTATCTCCATCAGACAGTCGAGATTGGAGCAATGACGACGGATGCATCATGCCTATTCATGAGTGGCACTATGGACATGAAGACAATCGGCATCGATATTCCCGATTGCGAGGAAGACATCATTCCGATTTTCACTTGTCCCGAACCACTCATCCCGGATGGGTTGAAACGGGATAATCCCTACGCGATCCGAAACAGCGATGGTCGAATCATTCGCCTAGAACCATTCCTCATACTTCCGGACCTTCGTTAGGATGGGGATATTTGGAACGTGACACTTGCTGTCACGATCAACTCGCCAGAGGTCACGCAATACACACGAAAGGAGGACATCAATATGGGCGATTTCGGAGGCGACTAATACGCTGAAACACTGATTAAGAATCGGGGCACTAGAGAGCCTGGCAACAGAATCTCAATTTACCAAATATCATCCGTTCGAATGAACGATATTCTATTACGCTAGAATTATATGAAAAACCATACAGAAAGAAACCAAAAATGGATCGTGTCATTTTCCTACACGCTGCCAGAGCGGCCTACTTGGCATAAATACTTCATCTGTTTGATAGAAGGCGCATCACTAGACATTGCATTACGTCAAGTGAAGAAAGACTTGTTGCATGTGTCTGCGAGAACATCAGATTGCATTCACGCACTGCCTTCACTTGCTAACGTGTATTACCACACGGCGCATGAATATACAACTCCGCCGCACAAACCTCAAATCTGCTGTCAATGTGGCATGATCAACTTGTCGGCTCTGGGAATAACGGTTTCGAAGCAAGAAGAATGCATCGAATTTCTCGATGACACTCCTGAGACAATCGTGCGTGATGGGAAAATACGAGATTATCACTATGCGATATGTGCATCAGGAGGGTGGCCAATCGCATTTGAGCATTTCCTAACGATACCGGAATGGAAGCATATAAACGAATGATGTCACGGAAAACTCGGATAGCGTCACGCAGTGATCATAAGAACGGAGGTAATACAGAATAAAGAATTAATAACGAATCAACTAATCCAGCATCGGGGCGCATAGGAGCCTGGCAACAGAATCCAAAATCTCGATAAAGAGGAGTGAACCAAAACAGAGGTCGTCACGGAAGGGGGGTAGTCAGTCACACATCAAACATTGAGCACCAGAGTGAAAATCAAAAGCTACTCTCGCAAGAAGATCCAGTCAGCCTCTGCCATGAAAGCCAGCATCACCATGACTCGTAGCAATCCAGCAGCAAAGGCTTATTGGAGCGGCGTCAAGCTCTGCATAGCCAAGCCCGATGAGTTCGCCGAGATCCACCACATGGATGGGCACGTCGAGCACTTCGACGTGAAACTAGTTGGAAACAAACCGCTCGTTACTTCGGGTTCGCAATCCCGAGACGAACTCCGTCACGGTGGTTCCCAATTCTGTCATGCAATACTTATGAAAGGAGAAAATACTATGGGAGACTTTGGCTAGCCGTTCAACGGGACTTACTAAGTATCGGGGCACTGTGAGCCTGGCAACAGAATCTCCATCTCCATAAACAACTTTCGTCACAAGCAAGACCGATCATCGAACGCACTAACTACAGAAACCAGACACCAACACCATGAGCACTCAGAAAAACAACGCGAACAAAGAAGCCGATCTCAATACTGAAGATCTCAGTGAAGTCACAAACTCTGTGGGTGGTGCATCTGATGCTGTTGATACGGATGATGATCAAATCGAAGTCGATTATTTGCCTTCAAGCATCCCCGACAAAGATACTTTCGAGCGTTTCTATCAGACTTATGAAAAGCCGATGATGCCGTATGCCGCGATCCAGCAACAGGTCGTGAATAAGAGCGGAAGCGTTGAAAACGTCAAAGCGATTGTGAGTTCCGTCTTTGACCGGCACTACGCACCGCTAGTCGGGCCGCTTACAAGAATCACTGAAGTCAAAAAGAGCAACTGTTTGGCAACAAGGAAGGAATTGCTCCGCGTCTCAAAGGAGCTTGCAAATACGCCGCAGTTTTTGAATGACGACGTAGAAAAGAAGCCATTCACCCCGGGAGATTGGATAATGCTGGTCATTCCTGCTGTGGCACTCGCGATTCTGGTGATTTTATCGCCGTTAACGATGAAGGCCCATTTCGAGGGTACTCACTCACCACTTTTTACCAATCACCCGTTTCTTACCTACGGCATGGGAGCGATTCTGTTAATCGCCGGAATGGTTGGGGAGGTTTTGTTGCATATTGTAACCAGCAATCGGTTCAAGAAACTGCTGCTCGTATTGATCTTGATCCCATTTGCTTTTGCTTTCGGCAATTTCATTCTTGGACTTGGAGTTATGACTGTCCGCAACGGACTAACGGCCGAACAAAAGCTGGCAATAGCACCGGAAGAATCCGTATCCGAATTGATGCGGGGTGGTAATTTGACACAAAAGTGGATCTTGTTTGAGCTGAGCGCCGGAGCCCTTTCGCTATCCTGTGTGATCCTCATGCTTACAAAACGGTATCACAGTGGAAAAATCAAGAATCCTCACCACGGTAATGTAAAAAGAGATTTGGATAAACTTCATGTCGATTTCCATGATAGGGCAAACCAGCATGGTAGTGCCGAGGGGCGTCTTCAGATGATCCAGCATGAGCGAGACCTTTTCATCTCTGAAGGTATCACCATCTACCATTATGGTCTTCAGGAGCGTGCGTAGTTATCACGCGCAGGACTCTTTTTGTCACGCATAGCCAATATGAATCAACAAACCACCACAACCCCTATGAAAACCAGCATCACTACATTGCTCATCGCCGCAGCGTCACTCTTCATGGTTTCCTGTGGTGGCAAGGATCATGATAACGCCAAGGCAACTCCTGCACAGGGAAGTGTTCTGCTGGTCTTTAATGAGACAGTGCCAAGGGCGATCAGTTTTAAACAATGGAAAGATTGCCTGATTAACGGTGGTGCCGGAGATACGATCACCTTGATTTCTGGTCCTTTGGCGAGCACTGCGGCGTTCACAATTACGCCTCAGCTCGCATTGCAGTCGGGTGAAAACAGGGTTGACCTTGCTTCCGCTAACGAGGAAGTCGCCGCGGCTATGAAATTGATCAAAGCCATAGCTAATGATCAAGCACCCATCATTAGCCTGCCGAAATTGTTCACGCTAATCAGGGAAAACATGTCTAGCGACACTCGCAGGGTGATGATCACTTCCTCTACGCTCAATCAGGATAGTGAGGAGCCCGCGTTTTCCTTCAACGAAGGCCGTTTTCCCAGTGATGGGCATCTTCAAGCCACAATCAATGAGACGCCGTTCGCCACGAGGGGAGATCTGTTATCCAATGTCAGTGTTGTGTGGAATGACACCTCGGTGGACGCAGATTTCATGAACGACATCCACAGAGCGTCAGTGCGTAGATTCGTCACGGCCTGGATACAAGGGCAGGGTGCCTCGATCCAGTATGGCTCACTTGCCACAGAGCGCCCAGTCGCTTTGGATTCTCAGGACACAACCGTCGAAATGCGGGTTGCTCCGACAAGATCAGTGCGGGTTGTAAGACAGCCAAGCATGCCGTCGGCACCTGCGGCCCCGGAACCTAAGCAAACCGATGGGATAAGAGAGTCCCTCAAAGCGTTGAGGGAGGTATCGTTACTGATCATTTTCGATCTCGATTCTGCCAAAATTCGTGAGGAAAGCACTCCCCTGCTGGAGTCAGCGGCAGCCGCGCTCCGCGACCCAAGCTATCAATTTACAAAGTTTGTGGTGGAGGGTCACACATCAGCGGAAGGTACTGCACAACACAACCAACGGCTCTCTGAAAGACGGGCGGGTTCTGTGCGTGACGCTTTGATTCGCTCTGGCGTAGACGCCAGTCGCGTCTCTGCGATCGGTCATGGATCCTCCAGGCCTTTGTATGTGAGGCCACAGGAGGGCTCGCCATCCGCAAACCGGAGAGTGGTTCTCCGAATTGTCGACGCAAACGTGGCCAAACAGAATTGAGGAATGGGTCATGCTTCCCTGCGCGGAATGACCACCTTACTAATCGTTCTGTCCCACCGCCGCATGACATTCAAGTTAGTCGGGAGGATCAACAATCACATTCCGCGGAAGCCATTGTATCTGCCGTGAATTCAAACAGCTAACGAATACTGGCCGCATAATTTCTTGCCTAAAGCCATGGCATGTTAGGCATTTTGAGAACACCTGACCTCGGCAGAGTTGGGGTGACTTTAAGATGATACTGATTTGAAACGCATGTTACCCCGTTAGTTTTTTAGGTTAATACCATCTGCCGAATTGGGGGTCGGCGATTTTGCCGAGACTGGCTAGCACTCGCCTGTTTTCGTCGGTGGCGGCGATGCCTCGCGGGGCGGCGGGTTGGGCGGTGACTGGGTCTGGCGAGTGAGCTTGGTCCAGAGACTTTTTTTGGGCGTTGGATGTCGTTTGCGGCAGGTTTCAAAAAACGCCTTGGGACCATCGGTGCGGTATCTTTTTACCCAACGTTTGAGGGCGAGAGGTTGGATGCCGAACATGCGGACTAACTCCGCCTGCTTTGCGTTGCCGTTAATATAGAACTGGCTGACGATCATTTTGAAAGAGGCCGCGAATTGCAGTGGTGAAGGAAAACGGGCATCATGCCGTGGAGGTAAACGATGCCATCGCGCTGATAGCCGAGGTGCGGCGTGATGAGATGGATTCATTGGAGAAAAATGGGCAATTGCATCTTCGGCATGAGCAAAGCTGCCACACTGCCACGGGCTTGCGCAATCCTGTAACTCTGGGGGGCATGCTGAGGTCGTCATTCACCGAGCCGACTTCGGTATCATTTTCACCAAATTTGATCTCCAACCGCTCAGAGGATCAAACCCCTTGATTTTAAAGACATTCGCTGCGTTCCGACTCGCATGAGGTCAGGGGTTCTGATCTTTCGCTGGCGTGAGTTGGCGGGCGGTCATGAATTGATAGACCATTTTTGCGAGCATATCGGCTTCGAGGTTGACTTGGCTTTGTTCGCGGGTGTGGGCGAGGTGGGTCATTTGCCATGTGTGGGGGGTGATCCAAAATGTGGCGAGCGTATCGGCGAGCTCGGCGATGGTAAGGGAGATGCCATCGACGGCGAGTGAGCCTTTTTCGATGCAGAGGGTAGCGATCTCATGCGGCAGGCGGACATGGATGATGTGATCTTGGCCGCGGGCTTCGATTTTCTCGATGATGCCAACGCCATCGACATGTCCTTGCACCAAGTGGCCGCCCATGCGCCCGCCGAGAATCATGGCGCGTTCGAGATTGACGTGAGAGCCAGCGGTTAGAGATCCGAGTGCAGTCACGCGCAAAGTTTGCTCTAACAAATCGAACTCCACGGCATCTTCGGCAAAACGACTTACCGTGAGACAGCAGCCGTTGATCGCGACGGAATCACCGAGTGCGAGTTCATCGCGGAATGGTAAATCGAGGCTGAGTTTTGCTTGCTCGCCTAACTGTTGGATGTGACGCACCGCGCCAATGGCTTCGATGAGGCCGGTAAACATAATGGTTATTTGCTAGTCATTTCCAGCGCGGCGGGTGCCTGCGATGCAGCATGCGGATCATGCACTTTGGCTGGTCCGCTTGGCAGAAAAACGAAACATGCATAGACCACAAGCGTCGGAATCAACGCTCCTAAAAACAATCCGAGCGGTGAAACACCATTGTTGAAGTATTTGCTAAGAATGCTTTGCCCAGCGGGATTCGGGGCGTTGGCAATCACCGTGAGGCCACCACCTGTGACGGCACCTGCCACCACCGCATGTTTGGCACCAATCGAGATGCCTTCCACTTGTGATGCTAAGTAAGTAATGGCTGCATTGTCGTTGAAGGCTGTTAGAATCGTGGCTCCTAACATCAGTGATTGATCAGAGAGAGATTGAATGACCGGTGCGATCCACCATGCTTGCAATCCACCGTGAATGACTAAGCCGGCGAGGAAAAAGCCGACGAGCATTGGGCTGCGCATCGAGACCGAGTTTTGGTGGTGACGAGTGGCCATGAGAAAGGCCAAGAAAAACAAAAATCCACCGATGAAGAGTGCCGGAAAATGGGCGGTGTAAACGGTCCATCCCAGAAATGAAACGTGCACCAAGGTGATCCACCACGGGATGTCCGTCTCGCGTTCAGTCCATGGCACCATGGTCGGCGAGCCTTCTTCATTGGCGTTGTGGAGACGCAGATTGCTCAATTCTTTTTTGAAGAAAATCCAGTAAAGACTGCTGGAGATTAAAATCCCTACGAAGGCCTTCCAGCCAAAATGCTCTACCATAAATAGCATATCCCAGCCCCATTTGCCAGCGACCATGAGCACCGGTGGCGCCGCGAAGTGAGTGAGCGTGCCACCCACAGAAATGTTGACAAAAAGCAAGCCAAGCGTCGCATAAGCCAGCTTGGGAGATGGCTTGAATTGATAGAATTTTTTCGCCAAGAGCAAAGCCCCAATCGTCATCGCCCCGGGCTCGGTAATGAATGATCCGAGAGTTGGCGCGATGATCAGCACGCTCAACCACCACGCGCCAGGAGTGCCGCCACCGATTGAAGCAGCCACAGCCATCAAACGTTCAGCAAAGCGTAGAACAGGCCGACTTGCCGCGATTGCCATGATCACGACGACGAATAAAGGTTCCGTGTAAACTCGGTCTTTGCTCACGTATAATTCGAAATCCAACCAAGTGTGATAATAAGTTGCCACGGCCGCGAGGGCGATCGTCCAAATTCCGAAAATCGCTTCTACCTCACCAAGAAAATGGAATAGCGTGGCGCGAAATGAAACATCGGGCTCGCCATCTGGATGAGCCTCATCTTTTGGCCCGTGTTCGGCGATCCGGCGCTGATGCTCATGCTCATAATGGTGCGCCAGCTTGTTGAAAAATCCGGCAAGAAAGGTATGCACGATGGCGAGTAAAAAAATGATTGAAGCCGCCAAATTAAATGGATCCATTGCAGCCCGTGCTTTGAGCACCTCGAACAGGCCACCATCGACTTCAGGATACTTTTCTAACGGAATTGGGATCGTGGCATATTGTTTGGAGCCATCTGCTAGCTCAGGATAGGCGGGCTTAAAGTCAGTCGCGGTGGAAATACCCAAAAAAAACAAGTGAGCCAAAATGATGACCGTGAGCGATGCGAAGAAACGAGTTGATAAAATCATAATCCGGTGGAGTCGTTCATAGGTCGATGCCGCTCGTTCGACAAGGCGAAGTTCCACCCAGCGCGCCTAACAACTCACATCTTAATCAGGGCGAGCCCATGAAATGCGGCCGCGAAGAGAATCAACTGCACCCCAGCGAGTGCCAACAGGCGATTCATCGAAGGTCCGGGCGGCTGCGTCATCACGCCCCATAAAATGCGAATGCCGAGCAACCAGATCACGCCGCCAGCCAGCACCCACATCGGAAAGCCAAGAGGTGCCCACAATAAACCGACGAAAACCGTGAGCTTAATTTCCAACCAAAGAATCAGAAGCATCCACTTCGGCCCCAAGCGCACGGCCAAGGTCCGCTTGCCAGTAGCGGCATCCTCCGCTTGATCGCGAAAGGCATTGATGGAAATCAGCACGGCAGAAAGCAAGCCTACTTGCGCGCCTAACAGCCAACTTTCGATCGGCCAAGTCCCCATCTGCATAAAGACAGTTCCTGCCACCGCCACCCAACCAAAAAAAAGCAGGACAAAAACCTCGCCCAAGCCATTCGATGCGAGTGGAAATGGCCCGCCGGTGTAGGCATAGGCCAAGATCAACGATGGCACTCCGATGGCAAGCACAGGCCAGCCGCGATGCAGATATAAATAGCCACCGCATAAAGTTGCTAACAGAACGAAGCCCGCGCCCATCGCCATCACTTGCTTGAAAGAAAGCATGCCCGAGGCAGTGACGCGTCGCGGGCCAAGGCGTTTTTCGGTATCCGCTCCGCTGCGTGCGTCGATCGCATCGTTGAAGCAATTCGTCGCCATTTGAATCAATATCGCGCCTAACAGAGTTGCCCATGCGAGTGATTGATTGAACTCACCCGATAATTTCCAAGATAAAACGCAACCGCACCAAACCGGCACGATGGCTGCGGGCAGTGTCTTTGGGCGAATTGCCAACCAACAAGCGCGGATCATTTGGGCATTAGGGCACGCGTGGAAATTGAGAAAAATCCGGCGCACGTTTTTCCAGAAACGCCTGCTTTCCTTCGCGCCCTTCTTCACTCATGTAGTAAAGCAACGTCGCATTGCCCGCTAAATCTAACAGGCCAATTTGCCCGTCGCAATCCGCATTTAAGGCAGACTTCAAACACCGCAGCGCGAGTGGTGAATGCGCTAACATTTCTCGGCACCATTGCAGCGTTTCTTTTTCTAAATCCGCCAGTGGCACGACGGTGTTGACCAAGCCCATGGCCAATGCCTGTTGCGCGTCGTATTGGCGGCAAAGATACCAAATTTCCCGCGCTTTTTTCTGGCCGACGATGCGTGCTAAATAGCTCGATCCAAGACCTCCATCAAATGATCCCACTCGCGGGCCTGTTTGCCCGAAACGCGCGTTATCCGCGGCAATCGTGAGATCACACACCACATGCAAGACGTGCCCGCCGCCGATCGCATAGCCAGCGACCATGGCGACGACGGGCTTCGGCAGTGAACGAATCTTTTTTTGCAAATCTAACACATTGAGGCGCGGCACGCCGTCATCGCCGATGTAGCCAGCGTGGCCGCGGACTTTTTGATCGCCACCGGAGCAAAATGCCAAGTCGCCTTCGCCTGTTAGAATGATCACGCCCACTTTCGGATCCTGATGGGCAAGATCGAAGGCTTCTAACATTTCCGTCACCGTCTTCGGGCGGAAGGCATTGCGCACTTCTGGGCGATTGATGGTGATTTTTGCAATCTGTCCATCGTCGGTTATTTCGTATCGGATATCCTCAAAGGTGCGAGCTTCAGTCCACATGGCGGAGCAGTCTGGATGCAGATTCCGGCTGCCGCAACCCTTGATCTATCGCTTATGCGCCTAGATGCAGAAAATGGCAGACACGCTGTGCAAACCATTCAGGCACTTGCCACGGCAAACGATGGCCTGCGGCTGGCGCGATTTCTAACACTCCTTTTGGCAGCTTCGCCACGGCCTGTTTGCCGAGATCGCAAGCAACTGGATCATTTTCACCCGCGAGCCATAGCACTGGAACGTCAATCGATGCCAAGCGCGCCAATAACGGTTGCTGCGCACCGAGCGACCAATCGACAAAACTACGCGCAATTTCCCGCCGTTGTTGTTGCAAGCGAGCTGCCGCCGCGGCATCGCGAACATTCGCATTCGCGAGCACCGGCTGTGCTTCCCATGCGGTTAGAAATTCTTGCCACGGCAGCGTCAGCGCGCGCGCGGCCCACTCTGCGTCCTTGGTTCTTCGCTCAGCGCGCTGCGCGGCATCCTCCAGGCCCGGATGAGCCGAAATGATGACTGCCGCTTGCCATGGATGATTTTTTTCTAACAGCGAGTGGAGAGCCAGCCGCCCGCCCATGGAATAGCCGATGAGCACACGGCCATTGCCACGAAAAACTTGGCCACCCACCTCTGCATTCAACACCGCGCCGAACGCACCTAATGGCAGTGATTCGCAAGCAAGAAACCTCCATAAATCCACCGCGCGGCTGCTAAATCCATTGCCAGCGAGGGATTTTCCAAAGGTTCGCCAATCGGATGCGAGGCCAACTGAGCCATGCAGGCACCAGCATTCCATTGGGCCGGCTTCCTGCCGCTCGTCGGTTTCTTTACGGATTTGAATCAAGAGTTAGCGCTGCGCTCTTTGGGCCTGCTCAATAATTTTTCGGATTTCTTCTTGGAGTTCAGGGCTGCCAATGAGATTTGATAAAAGAGCGATCACCGCGAGGATCGTGAGGATAACAAACGCGATCATTAACCAATAAATGATGGCTAAGAAAATCCCTTTGCCATCCAGTTTTTTATGCAAGGCAAACCCAGCGGGGCAGGCAAATAGGCGGTAGCCAACCCAGAAATTTAGGACCGGGACGAAATTCCCTAAAATCCACCAACGCGACATACCAAGGTTTGTGAAGCGTTGCAGCGTGACGTATATGGAAACCAGAAATGGAACGACGAAGTTAAAAGGCAGCACCTGATTCACCATCTTTTCACCGAATGTTTGAATCAAAAATGGCGTGGCTAAGCCGATGCCAAATGCCCAAAGCAAAGCGAAAACAATCGTCACTAAAATATAACTGCGGCGGCGTGCTCCCGGCCAATCACCAAGCTGGCGCATCGAATCGTGAATCGAGCGATGGCCCGGCGGTGAATATGGATTGGCCGCAGGCGCTGTGGCCGCCGCACTTGGTGGCGGTAAAACAATTTCCCGGCGCTTGAATAGCCCTTCGATTTCGCCCGCGGGCTGCCACTCATTCATGCCCGATTTCCAAACCATATCTTGGCGTGGATGAAGTGAGCCTTGCTCTGCCAAGATCGCTAAATGGCTTTTGGCAACAGGCCCATGTTGTTCCCCATTCAGAGTGTAAAACCATGCGTCAGATTGATCGGAAATCGGTGCTGGTGCAGGCGGCTTTTCTTCCATAGCAGTGTTTTATTTAAGATTAGGGATCATGTCAATCTTCTGGCGGCAACTCTTATTGACCACTGCTGAGCAAGGCATCTTCACCGAATGCCAAAACCGAGCGTCCGCACCTGTTTTTGGAACTTAGGAAGTCCCTCTTCGCGAATAACGAGAGAGGTATTTCCTACGCGATAACAAATGCTCGACAACTCTTTGCAGGCGGAAATGAGCTCCGCGGTGCGAGCATCGCAGCACTCGAAAAGAAGCGCCCCACCCGAGCGCCGCACGGCACCACCATTCTCGGCCCATGCCAATCCATCCCCCAATTTTCGACATTACGACATCCGTCCGGAGTTTTGTAAGCGATGTCCACCAACCCCAAAGTGGCGACATATTCCATGATCACACAACGAAGTTCGTCGACGGTCGATTTCTAAAATAATTCATCCAGAGTTATCACGCCCGTATGATTACTATTTTCAAGCGTGATGAAGAACGATTCCTACGCTATGAAGTCAAAAAATTTCAGAGATTCGTAACCATGGGCGACGAGAGATCCTGAACGGGAATCGCATCGTGCAAATTACACCTCGCAAGCGTGACTTCTGCGGCAGGTGTCTGAATCCTCACTCATTTTTTGGTCAATGCCTTGCCAGCGGAAAATGGATCGGCTAACCAGATGCCAGATGATTCGATTTTCGATGTTTGGGATTCCAATTCAGGTGCATCCATTTTTCTGGCTGACGATGGCACTTATCGGCGGAGCACTCAGAGCGGATACCCAGCAAGAACTACTGGCGCTCGGCTTGTTTGTGATTGCAGGTTTTATTTCGATCCTCGTGCACGAAATGGGCCACGCTCTAACAGCCAAAAAATTTGGGGCCCAAGTGCATGTGGTGTTAGAAGCATTTGGCGGGTATGCGGCCTACACGGGTGCCAAAATTTCGCGCAAGCAGTCATTTGCCATCACCGCAGCAGGTCCGGCATTTCAAATGATTTTTGGAGCACTGGTTTATGTTCTTTTTCTGGCAATCGATGGCCAAGCGAATGAAAACGGGCTGCATTTTTTGAGGGTGATGATCATCATTAGCTTCGTCTGGGCGATTCTCAATTTGCTGCCAGTGCTTCCGTTAGATGGCGGGCACTTGCTCAATGCGATGATGGGACCACAGCGAATCCGCATGACCTTGCAAATTAGCATTGCCACCGCAGTGGTCGCAGCAGTCTTGATTTTTATGAAAACGGGGTCCATTTTATTCCCAATTTTCTTGGGCATGTTCGCATGGCAATCATTCCAAGCACTGCAGGAACAAGGCAGGCGCTGAGAGTGGATTATGAAAAAAGCATGCGAGCGGCGGCGAGGATGGCAAAGACCAGCAGCATCCATTCGAAAGCACGCTGAGGGACTTTTTGGATGAGCCATTTGCCGCAGACCACACCGAGCAGCAGGAATGGCAGCAGTTTAAGATTTTCTAACAAACTGGCAGTATGGATCATATCCAAGCGCACACTGATCGGTAATTTGATCAAATTGAGGAGCAGAAAAAATCTCGCGCTGATTCCTAACAACTCCATTTTAGGCAAACGTTTTGCCAGCAAGTAAAGTTGGATGATCGGCCCCGCAGCGTTGGCCAACATGCTCGCAAATCCGCCGAAGAGGCCGCTGCCAAATTGGAATCCAGAGGATTCGAGCCATCGGTCCCAAGGCAAAAATTGCCATCGCCGCGCGAGATGAATCACGACCATCAGCAGCACGCATGCGGCGATGAGACTGCGCGCGATTTCATCTGAAATATAAGCCAAGCTCGCCCAGCCTAACAGAACTCCCACACACGCAGGACCAATCAATGCCCAAACTGGCCGCCACGAGCCATGCTGGCGGAATGCCGGATAAGCCATGCAGTCTGCCGCGATGAGCAGTGGTAAAATCAGGCCAACGGATTGCTTCGCTCCGTAAATTTCCGCAAAGGCGATGATGTAAATCCACGACAGGCCGGTGAAGCCGGATTTGGAAAGGCCGATCAAGCATGCGCAGAAACATGCGAGGGCAAAAGTCCATGGCGAATCGAGCATGGGTTAGCAAAGCCTCAGCTGATTCCGCGCGCCCAGGTGGTTCCTTGATTTAAATAATGCCCGAGCTGCCCGCTGGATTGTTGGAAGCCATAACTTTCTATGAGGCATTGCCCGAGGTATTGCTTTGCAGCACCGATGGCTGCTGGCAAATCTTGGCCATGAGCGAGACCGGCGGTGATCGCTGCAGAAAGAGTGCAGCCAGTGCCGTGCGAGGCTGCGACGTCGATGCGTGCTGCCGACCATTCTTGCAACGTGCCATCATGGGCCAAGCAATCAACACATGCATCTCCCTCCAAGTGCCCACCTTTGAGCAGAACCGCGGTGCCGTATCGGTTCGATAAGCTCAACGCTGCCAACTTCAATGCATCGATGTTAGAAATTTTTTCACCTAACAAAACTTCGGCCTCTGGCAAATTTGGCGTGATGAGAAATGCTCTGGGAAGTAGGAAATTTTGATACGCACTAAGCGCGTCATCCGCCAGCAAGCGTGCGCCACAAGATGCGACCATCACCGGATCTACGACGCATTTCACTTGGGGTGATTGGTCTAACAATTTCGCCACAGCCATGACATGCTCCGCAGAACAAAGCATGCCGGTCTTGATTGCCGTGATGTGAAAATTTTCTAACAATAATTGTGCCTGCTCGATCATCCACTCCACCGGAAGAACACGCACCGCGCTCACTTCGTCCGCGGTCTCCGCTACGATGCAGGTAAAAACGGTTAGACCATGAACAGCGAAGTGTTGGAACGTCTTCAAATCCGCCTGAGCACCTGCGCCAGCAGAGCAATCTGAGCCAGCGATCGTGATGGCAAGAGGCGGTGGCGATTTCATGAAATCAAAGTTGCATGTTAGCCACCTCGGATGAGATGCAATGCTCAATGACCGATGTGCTTGGCGTAGGCTTCGGCATCTAACAAAGAACTTAACTCCGCCGGATTTTTGACTTTGAGTTTAAAAATCCAACCGCTGCCGTAAGGATCGGTATTGACCAATGACGGGTCCGCCGAGACTTCCGGATTCACCCCGCATACTTCGCCGCCGATGGGCGCATAAATATCACTTGCCGCTTTGACCGATTCGACAACGGCCGTGGGATCTCCCGCATCTACCGAGCGGCCGATTTCTGGCAATTCGACAAAGACGACATCGGTGAGTTCTTCTTGTGCATGGTTGGAAATGCCAATGGTGGCGATGTCATTTTCAAGACGTAACCATTCGTGGCTGGTGGCGTAGTAAAGATCTGCAGGAGTGGACATGATCGATGTTAGAGTGGAGTTGGGGTAGTGGATTGAGAACGATGAGATGTGAGAAATGGCTTTTTGACAACCTTGGCTGCGATTTTTTTTCCGCGGACTTCAACGAACAAAGACGTGCCAATTTTTGAGAACGCGGTTGGCAAATAGGCCATGCCAATGCCAGCCATCAAGGTTGGCGAAAGCACGCCGCTGGATAACTCGCCGAGCTGCGTTCCATCTGAAGCAAGCACCGGATAGTGAGCGCGAGGAGGTGGTCCTTTTTCGATGGTTTCAATGGCTGTTAGACGAACGCTAAGGCCCTCACTTTTTTGCTGTAAAAGCACTTCGCGCCCGATGAAATCATTTTTGGTTAGATCGCAGAAAAACCCGAGACCCGCTTCGAGCGGAGTGCGGTCTGGTGAGAGATCATTGCCGTTAAGTGGGTAGCCCATTTCGAGCCGCAAGGTATCGCGCGCACCCAACGCGCATGGTTTCGCACCGCCATCGAGCATGGCTTGCCAGACGCTTGCGGCATGTCCCACCGGGATGAAAATTTCAAATCCATCCTCGCCTGTATATCCAGTGCGGCAGACGATTTCTCCAGAAGCTAGGGCGTGAATTCCATTGCGCGGTGGAAGTAATTCGTGCGGATAAATTTTCTGATAGAGACTTGCGGCGAGCGGCCCTTGCACGGCGAGCCCAGCCCACGCATCACTCTCGTTGCGCAGTAAAACGCCGGCTGCTAGATGCTGCGAAAGCCACGTGAAATCCTCATCGATTTTGGAAGCATTGACGACGAGAAAATAGGTGTCTTCTAACCAACGATACAAAATCAAATCGTCAATCACCCCTCCCCTTTCATTGAGCAACAGCGTGTATTGCCCTTCGCCAACGGCCAAGCTTGCCACGGAATTGGTCAGCATGCCATCGAGCCATGCGCAGGCCCCGCTGCCGCTGACGATGAATTGGCCCATATGTGAAATATCGAACACACCCACGGCATTTCGCACCGCCGCATGCTCATCCATGATCGACGTGTATTGAATCGGCATTTGCCAACCGGCGAAGTTCGTCAATTTTGCTCCGAGGGCGAGGTGAGAAGCTTCGAGCGGTGAATGCCTGAGTAATTCCATGACGCGAGGAAAGTAATAAGCTGTGTGCACTTGTCAATCTGTGCATATGAGCGATAGCTAGCACATGACTTTTATTGACCGCCTCGAGCGCCGCGTGGGCGCATTGGCATTTCCGGGAATTTTACGCTACTATTCGCTGCTGCATGCCTTGGTTTTTGGGCTGTTATGGATCAGGCCTGAGCTCGCCGAGGTGCTGCAATTCGATACAGGAAAAATCCTTCAAGGTGAAGTTTGGCGCGTGATTACTGGATTTTTTGCGTATTCCATTTTTGGAAAACCTTCAATCATCAGTCTGCTGTTTTTCTTTTTTGCGGTGCAGTTTTGCTTCATGATGAGCGACGGGCTGGAACAAGCATGGGGCGCATTCCGCACTTCGCTCTTTTGCTACAGCGGGATGCTGTTGGTTCTGTTAGGAAATTTTATTTTCCCAAGCAGCGCTGGAATGGGCGGGCTCGCGCTTTATTTTTCCGCATTCTTCGCCTACGCGACGCTCTATCCGAGAACTGAGCTGCACCTTTTCCTCGTTATCCCGGTGCAAATTCGTATCATCGCGCTGGTTCTTGGCGGACTCATGGTATTGCAAGCGCTCGGAAATCCAGTGCTCTTGCTCTATGCGCCATTTGCTCTCGGAAATTTTCTGTTATTTGCCGCATGGCCCGCGTGGCGCTCATACAAACAATCTGATAGAACGCATTTCTCGGAAAATATTTCGCGCAAACATGCGGAGGTTCCTGAAACGTCATTTCACCGCTGCGAAGTGTGCGGTCGCACCGAACTAACAGATCGCCATTTGGAATTTCGAATCGCAGCGGATGGCAAGGAATACTGCGAAGATCACCTTCCACAGTGAACAGAAATTCCGTCTCTTGCGCGATCGATTGGCGGCACTAAACTCTTTCCCATGCTTTCAAGTTGCGAGAATGGAGAATGTAAAATACCGCTGTGGATTAAGAAAGTTCTGCTACTCGCCGGATTGTATCATCTCGCCCTCGCTCTGTGGATCAATTGTTGGCCGACGATGTGGTTCCAGTGGATGAGTGTGGATTCTCCGAATCATTTGTTGTTAATTCGAGTGATTGGCATCGGTTTCGGCGTGCTCGGCATCATTTTGGTCGTGGGATCCAAAGATCCGATTAAAAACTGGCCGGTCGTCATCATCACCCTATTTAAATTTTTAGCCTGCGGGATTTTGTTTTTCGTAGAAATCGTCAATGGCTTCATTTGCACCTCGTGCTTGTGGTGGTTGGTCACGGATTCGCTGATTTGGCTGCCCGCATTTTTCGTGATTGCATGGGCTTGCTTGAAGGCGCATGCAGGCGTGCCGCCATCGCGCAATGAGCCGTATAGTCCGGCGGAGGCATCACAAGTTTACTTGCTCTCGACTGGCCAGACACTTGCCCAAGCGTCGGAAAATAAAACGCTTGCGATCGTATTTCTCCGTCATTTTGGCTGCACATTCACTCGGCAAATCCTGCGTGGGCTCGAGTCCATTGATAATGATGCGAAGCGAAATGGTGCCACCTTGGTGCTGGTGCACATGCTCCAACGCGGCGCGGAAACGAAATACCTTGGCGAGCGCAGCGGCATCCCACGCATCGCAGATCCTCGCTGCGAGCTCTACCGTGCCTTCGGCCTCGGCAAAGGTGGTTTTCTCGAGTTATTTGGCCCGCAAGTTTGGTGGCGAGGTGCGATTTCCATTATCCAAGGCTGCGGGGTCGGACACCTCGCAGGGGATGGATTGCAGATGCCAGGCGCATTTTTGTTTCGCAATGGTCAAATCATTTCCAGCCAACGCGCGCGCTCAGCAGCCGAGCTCCCAAACGTCAAAGAGCTATTCGTAAAATTGCCTGAAGCAACGAGCGGTGAAACAGTTTCTGCATGAGTCGTTTGCATGATAAAACTTTCCTCGTCACTGGCGCGTCGAGCGGCATCGGGCGAGCGCTGTGCATTGAGCTCGTCGGCCGCGGGGCGCACGTGCTGGGAGTCACGAGGCGGCCCTCCGCGCTACCGGCATCCATCTTCCCAATCGAAGCGGATCTCACCCAGCGCAGTGAAATCCACAATATTTTCCAACAGTTAGGAAAAATCGATGGCCTCATCAATTGCGCGGGCGTGGCATACCTCTCGCGAATCATGGACGGAAATCCAGCGGATTGGGAGGAAATGTTCCGCGTGAACGTGATGGCACTGAGCTTATGCTGCCAACTTTCGCTCAAACATTTTCCCAACCATGGCGGGCGCATCGTCAATGTCAGCTCGATGAGCGGCCACCGCGTGCCTCCTTCTGGCGGATTCTATTCGCCGACGAAATTTGCCGTCCGCGCCATCACCGATGCCCTGCGCTTGGAGCTCAAGGAAGCGAATTTGCCAATCCAAGTCGCCTCAGTTTCGCCCGGTTTTGTGGATACCCCGCTGTTAGATGGCTACTTTCGCGGGCGCGAAGAAACTCTCGCCCAAACCCGCTCGGCGATGCGAATGCTGCAGCCCATCGACGTTGCCCACGCCATTCTCACGATTCTCGAAGCGCCCGATCACGTAGAAGTCGGAGACATTTTGTTGCGCAGCATCGATCAACGCTGAATCCTGCTTTTTGAAAAGCATCCACAGAGATTGATTGGCTCAAAACGCGGATTCAAAGTGGCAGCCATCTTCCGCCGCCGTCGGTAATCCTTCTGCCAACCTAAGCATCGCTTGAACACAATGAGCGTGCGTTGAACGAGCTGATCGCCTTCTTCGACTCACTCCAACGAGATGCTAGCAGCGGAAGAGAGTTGGATCCTGAATTGCCTCTGGCATGTTGATGCATGCTGCGAACGGAACTTCCAGAGAAAATCACCGCCATCGATTACAAATTAAAAAAATAAAGCAAATTTTCCACTTATATTTATAAATTAAAAAATAATGTAAATTGTTGATATTAAATCATTTAATAAAAAACGACCTAAGACGACTAGGGCTTATGTTGTAAAAAGACATCGGTCACATGGCTCGTGACTCGCCCATCCGCGAATTGGGTAATCATCTCGGTATTTGAAGCGAGCTGCTTGGCGGAACGGATTAATTTCCCCTCACGATCTAAGGTAATAGAAAATCCACGTTGAAAAACAGAAATGGGCCCTAGTGCGCGCAATATGGCATGCTGCTGGTGCAATGTTTGTTGATAGACCGCTAGACGATCGCGGGCACTGCGCTGCAAGCGATGGCGTAGGTCGTTGAAGGCTCGCTCTCTGCGATCAAGCACTTGGTCTGGACGTTGCGCGAGATGGCGAGAGCTGAGTTGTGCAAGCCGCGCCTGCGAATGAGCGAGCCTCGCGCGCGAAAGCAACTCAAGCTGCTGGCGCAAATGATCAACCCGCAGCATCTGTTCCATCAGAAGGCGCGGCCCGGCGCGACGGGCGAGGCTGCGGCGAAGTTGGTCGAGCCGCGCCTGCGCCCGCTCGTAGGAGCCTGCCATCACGCGCTGGGCACGGCGCTGCAATTGGTCCACGCGCGCTCTGCATTCAGCGCCGTCCGGAACGGCCAATTCAGCGGCGGCCGAGGGAGTTGGCGCGCGAAGGTCGGCCACAAAATCGGCAATCGTGAAATCAATTTCATGGCCGACCGCGGAAATAATTGGAATCGGGCAATCAAAAATCGCGCGGGCGACAATTTCTTCGTTAAAATTCCATAAATCCTCCAACGATCCGCCGCCGCGGCCGACGATGAGCACATCGCAGCGAGGCAAGTTCCAGCGTTCAGGCGCGCCCATTTGCTCGATGGCCAACGCGATTTCGCGCTCCGCTCCCCTGCCCTGCACGCGCACCGGCATCAGCACGGGCTGGACCCAAGGTGCGCGGCGGCCGAGCACTTGCAGCATGTCTTGCAGTGCGGCGCCTGATCCGGAGGTGATCAAGCCGATCACGCGCGGAAATGCCGGCAACGCCTGCTTATGCGCGGCATCGAACCATCCACGAGCCGCCAGCGTTTGCTTGAGTTGCTCAAACTTCGCTTGCAGCTCGCCAATGCCAGCCACTTTGACTTGCAGAACGATCACCTGCAATTGGCCTCGCGCTTCATACACACTTGCTTCCGCCAAGACGCGGAATTTTCTGCCATCTTCCAAAAACTCGGCGCCTGTGCGTTTGCGGGCGCCGAACATCGCGCATGAGATTTGCGCGCCTTCGTCCTTGAGCGAAAAATACCAATGCCCACTCGCTTGTTTGCGTAAGTTAGACACCTCGCCCTCGATCCAAACTTGGCCGATTTGCATTTCTAACAACTGCTTCATGCGTCGCAGCAGTTGGGTCACCGTCAGCGTCTTTGAAGAATCACTGCGCTCGGTTGAAAATAAATCCATGGAGGAAAATGGAAACGATGCCTTCACTAGGCTAGTGAAAAATGCTTGAATCAAAAAATTAGGCCTACGCCGTTTCGCGATGTTTCGGATTGATTGATTCTACAAAAATAGTCACATTGCAGTGCCTCATTGATGAAAAATATTTTTCTCATTAGCCTTTTTCTAACGGCACCGATCCATGCCGAGCTCGTCTTCACTTTGCGGCATCAAGAAGGTCTGTTAGAGCGTGAGACGCGCTACTTATTTCAAAAATCATCGTTATCGATAGCTGAGATTGCGCAAGAAGGCGCGAGTGGTCCACTGCCCGCTAAGAACGTGTTTGATTTTGAGAAAAATTTCGTCCGCATCCTATGGCCGATCAATCAATTATACGAAGAAATCCCTCTCGAAAAACTGGTAAGACCGAGCAGCCGGCCCGGCGAATTGCCCACACTTCCCGAGATGCCTGCTGCTCCCGGCGCGGCAACGGGTATGCCTGCGATGATGCCGCCTCCGCTCGCCGGAGAATTGCAGAAAGAGCCTGAATTTTCCGCCACTGAGGAGAAAAAAATGTGGCACGGCTTCGAGTGCAAAAAGTTCATTTTTTCAAGCAACCATTTGGAGTTGGTGGTGTGGGCGGTGCCGCAAGCCAAGCTGCCACCATTTTATTTGCGGGTTGAGCAAAAGCCGAGCCGGAATGGAATTTCAGAGGTCTTTGATGATTGGCCCCGCCTGTTGCGCGAGAAGTCGCTTTTTCCATTCCACGTCACTTTGCAAGAGGCCGAGCGCCCTGATTTCCGCGAAGACGATCCACCAGTGCCCGCGCAGCCGATTGCGAGCTGGGAGATCAAATCCATCGAGGCTCGTGAGCTATCCGAAGAAGAAAAACTCATTTTTAACATTCCAACAGATTACCTCAACATCACCAAAGATTAAGACCATGAAACTGAGATTCCTCATCATCCTATCGATCTCCAGCAGCTTCGCCCACGCGCAAGGCCCGCTCACTCCGCCAGCGGCGCCAGCACCCAGCATGAAAACCTTGGATCAAATGGAACCACGCCGCCCATTGATCGCAGGCAGCGTAGGCGTGAGCGTGAATAACGTCACCGGCGGCATCACCATCAATCAGCGTGGCTCTTACTATCTCACAGGAAATCTAACGGTGAATGGAGCCCATGGAATTTCCATCACCGCGAACCAAGTATCGGTGGATTTGATGGGCTTTAACATCACTTCAAGCGCCTCATCCACCAGCTTTTCAGGAATTTTTATGAACGGTAGTGACATCTCCGTCGCGAATGGATCGATCCACGGCCAGAGCACTTATTTATTTCCGAATTTTTCTCACAGCACGGGATTTCTCAACGGGATTGACGGAAGTCCATCGAGCAAAAATCTCCGGGCCACTCGCATCAGTGTGCGTGGAATGCGCGGTGATGGCATCCGTTTGTTCGATGATCAAGAAAATGAAGATCCATCCACCGCGGAGTATTGCACAGCGGATGTATGCGGTGGCTTCGGCATCACCGCGATCCAAGTCGATCACTGCGATAGCCAGGCTGCGGCGTTCAGTGCAATTGTTGCCCATATCGTCCATCACTCGAATGGCCGCAGCCTCACGGGAAATGGCATCGATGCCCTAATTGTCTCGAATTCTCAAGGCACCGCTCAGGGCACAGAGGGTGTTGGGATCCGTGGCGTTTCGGTATCGCATTCTTCTGCGAGTGGTTTCGTGAAAGAAGGAATCGTTGCGCAAATCGTGTCTCACAGCGTTGCTTCATCGAGCGTTTCCGATGGCATTCGAGGAGATACCGTGATGTATTGCAGGGGTCAGACCTCAGGCAACGGCTCGGGAATCCGCGGGTCTCAGATTGTCTCATATTCGTCTGGCGTTTCTCAAGGAGGCGATGGCATCAATAGCTTTAATTCCGTGAGTGATTCACACGGCGCGACGTTTGGCGATACAGCTGATCACGGAATTGAAGCGAAGAATGTCAGCGATAGCATTGGAGAAGCTTGGCAGAGCAGTGGGAATGGCATCAATGCTGACATCGTCACCAACTCGCGTGGCTTTGCGGATAGCGCAGCACGCAACGGCATTCATGCTGAGCAAGTGCTCAATTCCAATGGCATTCGTGAATCATTGGTTGCCACAAAATTCGGATTGCGTGCCGTGAATGCCAATTTTTGCCGCTTCACCAATGCTTCCTCAATCGTCGCCAAATACAACATGCCATGATTCGGATTTAAGGTGCCGATTCGCCATGCGTCGAAATTTCAGAAACGGGGCATGACAAAATTGCGCGGCTGATTACACTTACCGCGTGAGCTATCAGGTATTTGCGAGGAAATATCGGCCAAAGACGTTTCACGACGTCTTGGGCCAAGACCATGTGGTGCGGACGCTGCGCAATGCGATCGAGCAGAATAGACTCGCCCATGCTTATTTATTCGTCGGCCCTCGCGGCACGGGTAAGACATCGACGGCACGCATTTTGGCCAAGGCGCTCAATTGCCCAGGTGGCCCCAAAGCGGAGTTCGATCCGGAAAACGACTTGTGTGTGGAAATCGCCGAGGGCCGCTCATTGGATGTGTTAGAAATCGATGGTGCGTCTAACAACGGAGTCGAGCAAGTCCGTGATTTGAGAGAATCCGTAAAATTTGCCCCCGCTCGTGGCCAGTTTAAAATTTTCTACATCGATGAGGTTCACATGCTCTCCAATGCCGCGTTCAACGCCTTGCTCAAAACGCTGGAAGAACCGCCGCCGCATGTGAAATTTATTTTTGCGACGACAGAGGTTCACAAAATTTTACCGACGATTTTATCTCGCTGCCAGCGCTTTGATTTACGGCCGATTCCGACTGCGACGATCGCAGATCATTTATTGCACATCGCTCAGTTAGAAAATATTTTGTTAGATAAAGCGGCAGCATGGGCCATCGCCAAAGGAGCCGATGGTGGCATGCGCGATGCCCAATCAATGCTCGATCAATTGGTCGCATTTTGTGGGGAAAAAATCGATGAAGCCAACGTGCTCGATGTCTTCGGATTTACCTCACGGGAAAAAATTGCGGAACTCACCCACGCGTTAGTCGCCCGCGATACTCCCGCAGCATTGGCGATGATCCAAAAAGAAGCCGATGCCGGGCGCGATCTCGGCCAACTGTTAGGCGAGTTGATCGGCTGCTTGCGCGGCTTGCTGGTCGCACGCCTGGATGGCAGCACAGATGGTGAAGGAATCCCAGAAGAGCAGTGGCAAGCATTGCTTGCCCAATCATCACAGCACGCCTCGGACCGTCTGCTCGCGGTGATCGATGTTTTTGCCGAAACCGAAGGCCGCATGAAATGGGCATCTAACAAACGACTTCACTTCGAACTTGGCGCGATCAAGGCGATCCAAGCGCTCAACGAATTCCGCATCTCAGATGTGATTAAGGTGCTGAAGCGCAGCAGTGAAAACGCGGCTTCTTTCGTCAGTGACCGGCCGCTAAGCATGGCCGCTGAGCCACCGATCAAAAAACTTTCTCCAGCTTCGATTTTGGACTCGATGATCGATCAAGCGTCTGAAGCCTCAGAGCCGCCGCCGCGCGAGATGATTGCAACACCCAAGCCAGCTCCAGCCTCACCGAGCCCAGCCCCCGATCCGGCACCGGCGGCCGCTGAAGAAAATCCATTTTTCCAAGATCCATTGATTCAAGCCGCCTTGAAAAAATTTGAAGGCACCCTCATCTCATAATTTACCACCATCAATCATCTACTATGGACATCGCAAAACTCATGAAGCAAGCCCAGCAAATGCAAGCGGGGCTCGCTGCCAAACAAGAAGAATTATCCATCCAAACCGTCGAATCATCGGTAGGCGGCGGCAAAGTCCATGTCATCGCCACTTGTTCGGGCGATGTGCTATCGATCAAAATTGATCCTTCCGTGATCGATCCGAACGATGTCGATTTTCTCGAAGATCTCGTGCTCAAAGGCGTGCAAGAAGCCATTGCCAAAGGCAAAGAAAAAGCAGCCGCCGAGATGAAAAAACTAACCGGCGGCATGGGCTTACCTGGCTTCTAACAAGAAGTTGTTAGAATTTGCATTATATGCTGCGCTCACGGCTCGGTTGGTTTTTAGTGGTCGCATCACTTCTATTGCATGCGTTCACCGTATTGACCTACAGCGTGCAACCAGACCGCTTAGCGGCATTTACCGTGTTGCCGTTTTGGTTGTGGTGCGGCATGGGGCTCGGGCTTTCCGTCGTCGCCTATTATTTTCTCAAAGCTTCGCTCTCTCTGATCGTTTCAGGAATCTGGGCGATCACGCTTTTGATTGGGTCGGACGAATGCAAAGTGCTGGCGAATATTGGCAAGCAGCCGCCCATCACTGGCCAAGCAGAGCCGTATCGAGGCAAGCCGGTGATCCGCGTCGCCTCTCTAAATTGCGCGCTATTAGGAAAGGGTGATCCTTCGCTCGATCTCGCCAGGTGGCAGCCGGACATCGTTCTGCTGCAAGAGGTATTGCCCGATCAGGTGCAGCAAATTTCCACGACTCTGTTTGGCAAGCAAGGTGACTTTCGCTACCACCAAACCAACGCCGTAATCACACGGTGGAAAATCCGCCATGAAATCCGCAATCACACGTATCGCAACATGCAAGTCAGCGTGATCACACCGACAGGCATGGAAATTAAGATCCTCAACCTTCACCTCCTAAGCGCGGCTACGGACTTGCAGCTCTGGCGGCGCGATGCATGGAAGCGCCATCACGATAATCGCCGACAACGAAAAATCGAACTCTCTAACGCTTTGCAAATGTTAGAAGAAACCAGCCGATTTCCAAATCAAGCCACGATCATTGGTGGAGATTTCAATGCCCCAGCCACAGACGTCGTCCACCGCCAACTCAAGGAATTTGCCACAGATGCCTTTCAGGCGAGCGGCACCGGTTGGGGAAATACCTTCCCATGGCGATTTCCCATTTTACGCATCGATTTTCTATACGCGACGAACCATCTCACGCCCGTGCGCTGCCGTGCGGTGACGACGCGCCACAGCGATCATCGCTTGGTGATTGCGGACTTCATCACTCACCCGAATCCTTATTAAACTACCTAAAATCGCTGAAAAAAATTTGGCAACTCCCCTCTTTACAAGGTTGCTGAGGCCACGCATAGTCTCGCGCCCATGATTTTAGCTGCTACAGACTGGCTTACGATCAGCATCCACTTGCTGACGGTTCTATTCGTTGTGATTTGTCTTTTGATGATTCTTGTCGTCTTAATGCAGAGACCGAAGCAAGAAGGTCTCGGCGCGGCCTTTGGTGGCGGCGTGACGGATCAAGTTTTCGGTGCGCGCACGACCAATGTTTTGCAGCGCGGGACCGTCTATTTAGGTTCGGGATTTTTCCTGATAGCGCTTCTGTTAGCCATTTTAATCGGGATCCGTAATGATCATGATACGCTGGTGAAAAAAGCTCCCGCAAAAGAGGCCAAAGTCGAAACGGCACCTGCACCTGTGGTTGAAGCACCTGCTCCAACTCCAGAGGTTCCCAAATCCCTTGAGGCGGAACTTCCACCTACCGCTCCGGCACCTGTGGAAATCGTTCCGCCAGCACCTGAGCCTGTCGTTCCGACGGAAACTGCACCGGCACCTGCGCCCGCTCCGGAAAGCACACCGCTCGCTCCGCAAAACCAATAGACGAATTTCTTTCACTGCGTCGTTCGTATGTTAGTGGATGACGCTCAGAAGACGACCGCCGAAACGCCCGTTTGGGCTAGGGCAGAGGCATTTCCACAAAGCCCCAGCGGCTGGGGCTGGCAAGACCGAAAATTGGCCGCGCACCGATTCGATTCAGAAGAAGCATGGCTGGCCGCAATTGAAAAAGAAGCACATCTGTTAGATTTGGTTTGGACTCCGCAGCATCCTCGCATGGTGGTGCCGGAAGAAATTCCTGAGCTGCATCCATTGCTTACACGTGTGCGCGCCAAGTCGATCGCAAGGGAACGAGCGGACACTCAAAAAGACTTCAAACTCTACAGCAGCTTGTGGATCATCATCATCGGTTTCACAGCGATTTCTGCCTTATGGAAAGTCAGCCAAGCCGCCATCGAGGCGGAAAGTTCGCTGCAAATCTGGGGCATGGTTGCCAGTATTTTCAAACAGCTCGCATCATCTAACCTCGTTGGCATGCTGAGTTTAGGATGGTTGATTTTCGCATTCATTCCTTGGTATCAAGCGCGCAAACGTGAAAAAGAGCAGCACCTCTGGAATGCCAGTGGCCTCGCAGAAGCAATCCCCGTGCTTCGCATGGAAGCATGGTTAGAACGCCAACGCAGCCCGCTCACCTATCTGATTTTATCACTCATCATCGCCGTCGCCGCCGCCCAACTTTTACTCACCACAAAAACAGAAGGTGGCCTTTGGAATTTCATGGCACACTGGCAGGGAATCGCTCAGGCCGGCTTGTTCAAAGACGCAGCCCATCAGCACGAATGGTGGCGGCGGTTTACGGCTCCATTTCTACATGGCAATGCGCTGCACATTTTCATGAACGGCTTTGGCTTGGCTTATTTGGGAAAACGGTTAGAAGTTTTTGCCCGTTGGCCGCATTTGGTTTTAGTCTTCCTTTTTGCAGGGTGGGCAGGATCTGAGGCATCCTTCCGCTTCATCGATGCACCCACCGTCGGCGCTTCAGGAGCGCTCATGGGTTGGTTAGGCTTTCTGCTCGTTTTTGAAAATTTACACCGCCCACTCGTCCCCAAACCTGCCACACGCCGCTTGATGGGCGCTGTGCTCTTGACCGGACTGATCGGCATCATTGGCTACCGCTACATCGATAACGCGGCCCACCTAGGCGGCTTGCTTGCCGGGATGGCATACGCGTTCATCGTGTTTCCAAAATCCACCTCCAGCAAACGGCCACGCATTCTAACATCTGATTTTGCCATGGGCACCATCGCAATCGGCGTGCTTGTTCTCTGCGCATTGTGGGCCGCACTGAAGATTCTAACAGTTAGCTAACATCTGATTATTTAGAGCAGCAAGTGGTGTGGAAATTGCACGCGGTGCATAGCCGATTTTTGTTCATCATCGCTTGCCGGATCAAATCAACACCACCGCAGGCGATTTACCACTTGGCGGCGATGTGCAAGTTTACGCGTTGCGATTTGAGTGGGCACTTAATGAGCAATGGTCGATCGTTGCGGCCAAGGATGGATACATCGAGGTCGATCCAGACACCACGCTGGTCAGTCAATTAGGCTTTGCGAATCTGGGCGCTGCCAACTCAGAAAATAATGCGGACTTCGTCACCGCCGCGGTTGGTTTTCGCTCGCGCATCAACGAACAAGTCAACGTGGGTGTGGCTTACGAATTGCCTCTCACCGATGACGAAGACAGCCTCATGAAAGACCGTGTGACTCTGGATTTAGTTTGGGAATTCTAACATCTGTTGAATGGATGGAGCTAAGAAGCCCGCTGCCGAGTGCGACGGGCTTCTTTTTCTAAAATGGCTGTTTTTCCTGCTAGCTATCTCGAAAAAAAATTTGATAGTGAAAGACATCCATTTCAACTTACCCTTGAGATGATTAATAACCCATGAAATCCATTTCTCGCTCTTCTTGTCTGTTGTTCGTTTTTTGTCTCCCTGCAATCGCTCTTGGCAATGAAGAGCCACTGAAGGTGCCGAAGTTATCGAGTATTACCGTGCCAGAGGATACAAAGCTATCCGCGGTTGCGACGCATCGTGAAACCGGTATCACCTGCCCGATGGCGATCACCTTTGATGATCAAGGAAATGTCTATCTAGCAGAAAGCCATCGCCTTGGGCGTGGAGTGGCAGACACTCGCGATTATCCAGATTGGATCATGGATGATCTCGCCTCTCTACATAACGTCAACCGCCGCGAGTTACACACCCGTTGGAGTGAAATTCTCTCCGTGCGTGATTTGGTCGTTGTCTCAGATCAAGTGGTGTTTCTAAAGGATAAGAACGACGATGGGAAATTTGAAAAAGCGCTTGTTTACAGCGATGGCTACAAAGACGTGATCGATGGCCCGGCGAGCGCGATTTATTACTATGAAGGTAGTATTTACCTCGGCTGCATTCCAAAGGTCGTCATGCTGCGAGATGCCGATGACGATGGGAAAGCCGAAGAATCGACCGTCATCAACAAAGGCATGGGCGTGAAAATTTCTCTGGCTGATCACGGCATTCGGGGATTTCAAATGGGCCCGGATGGAAGAATTTACGGCGTTATCGGAGATCGTGGCTTAAATATCATCACTCAAGAAAACATCACGTATTCGCTACCCAACCAAGGTGCGGCTTTCCGCTTTGAGATCGATGGATCCAACTTTGAAATTTTCCACACCGGATTGCGCAATCCGGGCGATATCGCCTTTGATGAGGAAGGAAATGCTTTCTGCGTGGATGGCAATATCGATCTGAGCAAGCCAGGTCGCGTGATCCAACTGTTGTTCGGCGGCGATTCGGGCTGGCAGATAGAAAATTTGGCCATGCACACGTTTTATACGAAACTCGGCTACCCATCTCGGCCGATGAGTGCTTGGATCTCCGAGCAGATGGGAGAAACAGCTCAGCCAGATCAGCCCGCCTACATGCTGCCAGCGATCGGTCATCTCGGCCGAGGGCAAGGTGGCCTCGCCTATTTTCCCGGAACTGGAAATTTGAATGATCTAACAGGTCGTTTTGTTTCATCTGAAAATTTAGGTAGCCCAGCTGATAGTGGGGTTTGGTCATTTCGGTTAGAAGCAGATGGAGCCGGCAACAAACTCGCCGAAACATCACGCTACATCTCGGGTGTTTGCGCGACGGATGTTGCATTTTCCCCCGATGGCAGGCTTTTCATCAGTGATTTTATCAGCGGTTGGAAATCTCACGAAGGCGGTCGTTTACTTGCTCTCACATCGGATGAAAAACCGAATGCAGATAGCCTAAGCACTAAAAAGCAACTCAGTGATGGCTTTGAAAAACGCACATCTTCAGAACTCGCCACCTTGCTGGCGCACCCAGATTTTCGCGTCCGCCTTCGCGCCCAACTGGCACTGACGCGCAAGCCAGATGCTCTCGCTCAATTTAGCGAAGCACTACTCAGCAGCCGCGAACACTCACAAAGACACGCGATTTGGGGCATCGGCATTTTGGCCCGCCGCGGCGCAGCTCCCCTCCCCAGCGCTGAATCGAGCGAAATCCCAACCGCTCAGATGATGGAAGACGCGAAGAAAAAACTCGTCAACCTCATTGAAACGGGCAATGACCATTTTAAAATTCACGCCTTGCGCGCGTTGGCAGATACCGACCACAGCGGAGCTGAATTGCCGCTCTCCGCGCTGCTTGTGAGTCCATCACCCCGCGTGCGCTACGAGGCGGCGATGCTGATCGGCAAACGCAAACTTCTGCCGTATTATGGCATGGTCTGCGACATGTTGCGTGAAAATGACAATAAAGACCGCACCCTGCGCCACGCAGGCATCTTTGCACTACAGCACATGAGCGACGATCCTAAAATGATCAGCGCACTCAACGGCGATGAATCCCCAGCGGTTAGACTTGCAGCCACTGTCGCGTTGCGGCGCATGCAAAGCATCGAAGTCGCCGCTTTTCTCGAGGATAAAGACATCAGCGTCGTCAATGAAGCCATCCGCGCGATTGCGGACACGCCCATCGCCGAAGCCCGTCCCGCATTGGCAAAAGTGATGGATCGCCTCGATCAGTTAGAGGTCAGCGCATTGATGCGCAAACGTTTGTTAGAAAATTCCTATCAGTTAGGCACCGCCGAGGAAGCACTGCGGGTTTTGACCTTTGCTGCCAATCCAAAATTCCCCGAAGCGGAACGTGTGCAAGCATTGGATCTGATTGGCGCATGGTCCGAGCCCCCAGCCTATGACCGGGTGGTCGGTAGAGTGATTCAATCGAAAAAGCGGCCAGATAGCGTGGTCATCGGTGCGCTTGATCAAAGCATCGCTCCATTATTGAAAGTGGAAGGGCCAATCAGCGTGCGAGCATTGGCCTTAGTTCAGCAATATAAACTGAACCTCAGCGGCAAAGAATAAATCATTTAAGAACTCAACAAGCCGCCATCATTGCTGGATTCTTGATTTCCTCAAATTCTGATTTTTGGCACTTGGAAATTCGGCTCCGATTCCCAAGGCTACGCTCATGCCTCAGCAATCGATAGATGTCCGCCACATCGCACGGCTCGCCCGCTTGGAACTCACGGATGAAGAAATTGCCGAGTTCCAGCCACAGTTGGAGGCGATTTTAGGCTACGTGGAAACACTTTCCAATGCGGACGTTTCTGCGGTGAAAGCATCGGCTCATGGCCACGAAGTTTTTGGCCCGATGCGAGATGACGTGCCGCAAGAAAGCTTGGCGCTTGAGGATGTTTTGCGCAACGCGCCGGACTCATTCCAAGGGCAATTCCGCATGCCCAAAGTCGTCACCGATGCCTAATTTGTTAGAAAAATTGCGCCCGAATTTTTGCCCATGTTGACCATTTCTGAAACCCGCCGCCGATATGCCGCCGGCGAGACCACGCCCACGGCACTGCTGGAAAGTTTGCACCAGGAAATCATCGCTCGCGATCCAGCGATCGGAGCCTACCTGAGCCATGATTTAGACAGTGCGCTTGCCGAGGCCCGCGCCTGCGATCTTTCCTTGCCGCTTGGAGGCGTGCCAATCGGGATCAAAGACAACATCGCCGTCTATCACCAGCCAGCCACCTGCGGCTCGCGTTATTTAGAACATTTCGTGGCCCCCTACGATGCCACCGTGATCCGCAAACTCCGCGCTGCCGGAGCGATTCCTTTTGGCCGCCTTAATCAAGATGAATTCGCAATGGGATCTTCGACGGAAAACTCGGCCCTCGGAAAAACTTGCAACCCTCACGACCCGACCCGCATTCCGGGCGGCTCATCCGGCGGATCTGCCGCTGCAGTGGCGGCCAAGCTGGCCATCGCCACGCTTGGTTCCGATACCGGCGGCTCGATCCGCCAGCCCGCATCGCATTGCGGGGTAGTGGGACTCAAGCCATCGTATGGCCGCGTTTCGCGCTACGGATTGGTGGCCTTCGCGTCGTCGTTGGATCAAATTGGGCCGATCACGCATTGCGTCGATGATGCGGCACTCTTATTGCAAGCCATGGCTGGGCACGATCCAGCAGACTCGACGAGTTTGAATGCGCCAGTGCCCAATTTCCTAACAGAAATCAACGCCGGAGTGCGGGGCAAAAAACTCGGGATTCCCAAAGAATATTTCGGCGAGGGAATCGACCCAGAAGTCCGCAGCTTAGTGGAAAAAGCGATCGCCGCGCTCGCCGCGCAAGGTGCGGAAATTGTTGATATTTCCCTACCGCACACCAGTTACGCCGTCGCGACGTATTATGTCATCGCCACTGCGGAAGCCTCGTCGAATTTATCGCGCTTCGATGGTGTGCGTTATGGCAAGCGAGCCAGCCAAGTTGCGGATGTGTTGGATCTTTACCAAAAATCGCGCGAGCAAGGGTTCGGCGCGGAAGTGAAGCGGCGCATTATTTTAGGCACTTATGTTTTATCCTCGGGCTACTACGATGCCTACTACAGCCGTGCGCAAAAAGTCCGCGCGTTGATTCGTCAAGATTTCCAAAATGCGTTCTCTCAAGTGGATGCCATTCTTTCGCCTGTTTCCCCTGCCCCAGCGCGGAAAATCGGCGCCGCCGTCACCGATCCACTGCTCGATTATTTATCAGACATTTACACCATCGCGGCCAACCTCGCTGGCATTTGTGCGATCTCCGTGCCCTGCGGAAATGTGACGAGCGAAGAGCACACCCAACTGCCCGTAGGTCTGCAAATTCTTGGCCCACCGCTTGCAGAAGCCAGCCTCCTTCAGATCGCCAAAGCCGCCGAATCTGCCACCTTGGCGTAACAAAAAGCGAGAAAATCGCAGATTTTTGAGCTATCCGCTTGCATTGCAAGCGCGCAGCAGCCTAGTCCCTCAGCCCGTCACACTTGATTGACAGACTATTGCCATGGGAAAAAAATTGATCATCGCCGAGAAGCCAAGCGTCATGAACGACCTCAGCCGCGCCTTAACCAAAGTGCTCGGCAAGATGGAAAAAGTCGGTAACGGGCGCGATGTCTATTATGAAAATGACCAAGCATTGATCACCTCCGCCGTCGGCCACCTCGTGGAACTGCGCATGCCGATGGGCCCAAATGGCAAAAAACTGCCATGGAAATTTGACGTGCTGCCTGCCATTCCTGAGCGCTTCGATTTGGATCCGATCCCGGAAAGTGAAGCCCGGCTCAAGCAATTGCTCAAACTCGCCCGCCGCAAAGATGTGGTGGAAATCGTCAACGCCTGCGACGCCGGGCGCGAGGGCGAATTGATTTTCCGCTACATCATGGAAATTGGCAACATCGAGAAACCAGTCTGGCGGCTGTGGATGCAATCGATGACGCAAGATTCCATTCTCAACGCGTGGAGCCAGCTCCGGCCGGGCGAAAAAATGAAACCACTCGCGGACGCCGCCAAGTGCCGCTCCGAGTCCGATTGGCTCGTCGGCCTCAACGCCACTCGCGCACTCACCTGCTTCAATTCACGTCACGGCGGATTTAACATCACCGCCGCAGGCCGCGTGCAAACTCCCACGCTCGCCATCTTGGCCCAACGCGAATCGGAAATTCGCGCCTTCGTGCCCCAAGCCTACTACGAAGTCCATGCCACATTCGGCGTAAAAGCCGGTGAGTATCTCGGCAAATGGATCGATGAGGCGTGGAAAAAAAGCGAAGCCCAACCGCATGGCCGCGCCGAGCGAATCTGGGACCTTACCGCCGCAGAAGCGATCGTTGCCCGCTGTGCTGGAAAATCCGGCACCGTCAGCGAGGAGAAGAAACTTCAAACACAAATTTCTCCGCAGCTTTACGATCTGACGACTTTACAACGCGAAGCTCCATTTTCCGCGAAGTCCACCCTCTCGCTGGCCCAAGCGCTTTATGAAAAGCACAAAATGGTCACCTACCCGCGGACGGACTCGCGCTACCTGCCAGAAGATTACACCAGCCAAGTGCGCGAAACGATGCAAGACCTCGCGAAGAGCGATTTAAGCGTCGCACCCTATGCCAAAGCCGTTCTTTCTGGAAAAGGCGAATCCGGTGCTCATCTCCATAAAAGCAAACGCGTTTTTGATTCCAAAAAAGTTTCAGACCACTTCGCCATCATCCCGACGGGTAAGCCCGGAAAACTCAACGATGCCGAGCAAAAGCTTTACGACATGATCGTCAAACGCTTCATCGCCGTATTTTATCCGAGCGCGGAATTTGAGCAAACCACACGCATCACCCGCATCGGCGAGGATGCTTTCCGGACCGACGGCAAAGTGCTGATCAAGCCCGGCTGGCTGGAAGTCTATGGCCGCCGCCCGGGCATCGCTGCCGGAAAAGATGAATTAGTCCCCGTTTCTGTCGGAGAAAATGCGCAAACCGAGCACATCGAGGTGATTCACGAAGAAACGCGCCCGCCCGCCCGTTTCACCGAATCCACCTTGCTTTCAGCGATGGAAGGTGCCGGAAAATTGATCGAAGACGAAGCCTTGCGCGAAGCGATGGCCGACCGTGGCCTCGGCACTCCAGCCACCCGTGCAGCGACGATCGAGGGCCTGATTGCGCAAAAATACATGGCGCGCGATGGCCGCGATTTGATCGTCACCGGCAGCGGCATGCGCCTGATCGATCTTGTGCGAGAAATGCACATCGAGGGCCTTTATTCCCCGAAATTGACGGGCGATTGGGAATTCAAACTGCGCCAAATGGAACAAGGCAATTTGCGCCGCAGCGAGTTCATGAAAGAGATCATCGCCTACACCAGCGAGATCTGCAAAAAAGCCCGCGAAGCGGCGGATGTCGCGAAATCCCAATCATTTCCCGACCTCAAAGTCACCTGCCCCGCATGCGGCGCTACATCGCTGCGCCAAACGGAAGCCACCTACGAGTGCCGCCAGCCGGATTGCAAATTTAAGGTCAAAAAACACATCGCAGGCCGTCTTCTCACCGATCTTGAAGCGATTGAACTTTTCACCAAACGCTTCATCGGCCCACTCACCGGATTTAAATCCAAATTCAACAAACCGTTCGATGCCGGCCTGGAAATGGATGCCAAATTCAAGTTGAATTTTGTGTTTGAAGGGCAAGATGACGACAAAGGCCCCGAGCTCACCGAGGAAATGATCGTCGCCAAAGCCACCACTCCAAGTGGCGATACCCACTCGATCTACGCCACGGAAAAAGCATTTTTCATCCCCTCGATCACCACCAAAAAAGATCCACATGGTGTGCGCATCGGCCGCTCGATTTTGCAACGTGAATTACCCGCCGAGCAAATCGTCAAACTCGTGGCCGAAGGAAAAACCGAGGTGCTGAAAGGATTTATTTCCAATCGCACCAAGAAAAAATTTGATGCCCATCTCACGTTTGATTTGAAAACCGGCGCCATCGGCTTCGATTTTCCACCGCGCCCAGCGAAAAAGGCCGCTGCCAAAAAATCGGCGAAAGTGGCTGATTCTTAACTAAAAAAATCACCGCTCCGGACGATGCCAGAGCGGTGATGAAATTAGCGGAATTCTTTTCTTACGCTGCGAAATTGGCAGCCACCACGTCCCAATTCACCACATTCCAAAATGCGGCGATGTAATCAGGGCGGCGGTTTTGATAATTTAAATAATAGGCATGCTCCCAAACATCCAAGCCGAGGATCGGAGTGTTGCCGCAGCCGCCGAAGCTCGGACCCATCACTGGATTGTCCTGATTAGCCGTTGAGCAAACGACCAATTTCCCCTCAGCCGTTTTGCAAAGCCATGCCCAGCCGGAGCCAAAACGTGTCGCCCCGGCTTTTGCGAATGCTTCTTTGAATCCATCCACCGAGCCAAAAGCCGCTTCGATCGCGGCCAGCAAGTCACCCGATGGGCTGTTAGAACCGCCGGGCGCGATGACTTTCCAGAAAAATGCGTGATTCACGCCGCCACCTGCATTGTTGCGCACCACCGTGCGAATCTCTTCCGGCACGTTGGCGAGATTGAGGATTAAATCATCCGCAGAGTGCGCTTCGAGCTCGGGCTTGCCAGCGAGGGCGTTGTTTAAATTGGTGAGATACGCCTGATGATGCTTGGAGTGATGAATTTCCATCGTGCGCGCATCGATGTGCGGCTCAAGTGCGTCGTATGCGTAGCCAAGTTCGGGAAGTGTATGTGCCATAATATGTTAGAATTTGATTTACCGGATGCGGCAGCATTGCATGATTCCATGACACGCGCCGTCAGCCATATCAAAGCGCACCCTACCTCATCCGCAAGGACAAATCTCGATGCCCGCCTATCTCACCATCCATCTCGTTGAAATTCTTTGCGCCCTGGGCGGTCTCTTTCTCGGCTGGTTGATCACATTTCTCATCGCCCG
>RDZR01000045.1 GCA_004294095.1 Verrucomicrobiota bacterium | reverse complement strand
TTGACATATCTTTTTTGCACTTTCATCGACTATATCAAAAGCATTTACCGTGCCATAATCTGTTGAAAATCAATGCGTCGTGAGTTTTTGGAAGTTCCCCAATATTGGTTTCTGGAGAACATTGAAGAAATGCCCGCTATGTATCGATGTAGCTTCGGGAGAACCTAAGAATCCAGATAATATGATTTGGAAAGATCCCAAAAAGCCAAGTTCTTGGGAGAAAGGGCTTCATCCTGGGGCAGTTTGGAGCATGCGAAGTATAGTCCAAAACCCAGGAAATCAATGCATTTATGATGCAATGGGCGACATAAGTTTAGATGCTAATACCCATGGCACCGCTGATTTTAAAGAGGAGGGAACATCGGCACATTATGAACATGACGTTGAACCAGTAATTCTTGCAGATATGCTTGATCGGGGACATGGGGGGAAAGGTATGTCAATCATATGGTTCATATTCAGAGGGTTCCCATATGTGCCGGGAACTGATGCTTATCAGGTGCTGCAAACCCCCGGACCAAATACTAAAAAATATATCGAAGTCCGTTCGCCATGGTAAGTATTACACGTATCTCGAAAGTTGCAGCGTATATGGTCACATCGGCGTTGATGTTCTTAAGGCCATTTCCCGCAACGGGATCTAACCAAGGAATCGGAGCTGGAATGGCGATTCTTTCTGGACCGGCTTACAAGCTAGTCGTCGTGTTTCAGCAACCATATGCATTTGGCGATGATGGGTCTTTCAAAGTCTTGTATCCAACAATTTTGATCATCGTCTGGACTGGAGGGTTGGCTTGGTTGTTTCTGCTAAAGAAGAATCTTAATCATATGATAGCTTTTGGAGTCTTCTGGGTGCTTGTCGGTTTGTGGAATCTTGTCGATTTCGGAATTTCCAGTGTATGGTAAATTATGCGCACTTATTTGACATCGTGTGCTGTTGCCAATTTGTGAGTCGCGCTTAAGTCGTGAAATCTTTTTTTATGAAAGCCCCAAATTATAATTTTGATCGTCGCCATTTCATCAAAGCTGGCGCAGTCGCTAGTCTCAGAACACCTGACCTCATGCGAGTGGGAACGCAGCGAATGTCTGTAAAATCAAAGGCTCGATCCTCTGAGCGGCTGGAGATCAAATTGGGTGAAAATGATGCCGAAGTCGGCTCGATGAATGAGCACCTCAGCATGCCCCCCAGAGTTGCAGGTGTTCTTATGGAGAAGGGATTTGTAATCCCTTTCTTCCCCACGCAATCTCTTTCACAACCCGAGCAGACGAATGAAAAGACCGATCTTTTTAAAGGGATTTCAAATCCCTTCTCCTTATTTGTTGAAAGTCAACGACGATTGGCGTTCACGAATGACAGGCAAATACCAGAACCAACTCACGGAAGAACACATCGCCAAGATTATTGCTTTTGCTAATATCGCAAGGGATAGCACCTATGTTTTGGAGAGCGTGGTGGGATTACGGAAATAGCGGAATAGGTGACTGGGGTTGCCATCTTGTTGATGTCCTGTTTTCACAGCCAAGGATTGCTCCGCCCGATGTATTCTGATTTTACTGTTGCGCACTTATTTGACATCGACTGCGGTTGCCAATTTTCAATCGCTAGATAGCTCTTTACGCGAATGATCAAAAGCATTATCCATTCTACAAGACATGCCACGTTTACTAATACCACTATTGCTGTTAGCGGCGCTTATTGCCGTTTCGATTGCCACGCCGCCGGCGATTGAAAAACCACCGGTGGGAGCCGCGGAATCGATCGGTGAGGCCTTGCCTAAAACAGCCCATGCCACGCCAAAAAAACCGCGCAAATTGCTGGTATTTTCCAAAACGAATGGCTTCCGCCACGAGTCGATCGCCACCGGCAAGCTGGCTCTCACCGAACTCGGCAAGCAGACTGGCGCATTCGAGGCCATCGTCAGTGATGATTTGGAAAATTTTGAGCCGGAGCGGATCCAAGCATTTGATGCGATTTGCTTTCTTAACACCACACTCAACGTCTTTGCCCCCCACCCCGAGCTTTGGAAAACTCTCACTCCAGAAGCACAAGCCGAGGCCAGCGAAGTGGAAAAAAGACTCAAGCAGAGCCTGATGGATTACATTTCAAAAGGCGGCGGATTCGTCGGCATCCATGCCGCGACGGATACCTTCTACGAGTGGCCTGAATATGGAGAAATGATGAACGGCTACTTTGATGGCCATCCATGGATGGCAGAGATGGACGTCAGCATCAAGGTCGAGCCGGGCAAGAGCGATCATCCAATCGTCGCCATGTTTGAAAACACGCGACTCGATATCAAAGAAGAAATCTATCAGTTAAAAACACCGTATAATTCTTCGGCAGTGACCATGCTGCTCAGATTGGACACGGAAAACACGCGCATGGATATTCCCGGCATTCATCGCAAGGATAACGACTTTGGTGTGGCATGGTGCCGCCATTGGCGCAAAGGCCGAGTTTTTTATACCTCACTTGGCCACAATCACGCGATTTTTTGGCATCCAAAAATTCTCAGCCACTACCTCGCTGGCATCCAATGGGCACTCGGCGATTTGCAAGCAGAGGCGCAACCCTATCAGCCATGATTTTTTTCTAACAAATATATTCTGTTAGGAAAGATTATACGCATCCATATCGAATACCACCGTCACATCTTCTGGCAAAGAAGTCTTCGAGAGCACCGCCTGCACATGGCGAGTCAGCGGGCGCGCCTGAGCACAACGCATGGTCAACTGGAAGCGAAACTGGCCGTGTGCCTTAATCAATGGCGAGGGCAAAACTTCGCCCAATTGGATCGTTGCCGGCAATTGATCTAACAAGCGGAGGCGCAGCGTTTGCATGGTAAATTCGGCCCGCCGCTCGTGAGTGGAGCGAGATGTGATGACCGCGCAGTGGCAAAACGGTGGATAGTGAAATTGCTGGCGAAATTCCATTTCCTGTTCTGAAAAACCATCAAAATCATGCCTCCTAGCAAATTGCACCGAGGGCGAGTGTGGCGTGAATGTTTGCACAATCACCTCGCCTGTTAGATCGCCGCGGCCCGCGCGTCCGGCCACTTGCGTGATGAGTTGAAACGTGCGCTCACCGGCGCGGAAGTCTGGCACATGCAGGCCCAAATCTGCATTCAAAATGCCGACTAGGGTGACATTTGGAAAATGCAATCCCTTGGCGATCATTTGAGTGCCTATCAGAATATCGAGCTTATGCGCTTTGAATGCATCTAACGCATCCCGCAGCGCGTTTTTGCGACGCATGGCATCCGCATCGATGCGGGCAAACTTTGCTTGGGGTAAAATTTTTGCGAGGATTTCCTCTACTTTTTGCGTGCCATATCCATTGAGATGAATTCCCGGACTGTGGCATTCCGGACAAACTTGCGGAACGATCGCTTGGTGGCCACAGACGTGGCAAATCAGGCGTTCATCCGTGCGATGATACGTCAGTGGCACCGCACAGTGCTGGCAATGCACCACATGACCGCAGGATTGACATTGCAGCGAACGGGCGAACCCGCGGCGATTCAAAAACAAAATCGTTTGCTCACCTTTCTCTAACCGCTGCTCCATCGCCGTCCGCAATTTATCGGAAAAAATCGCAAGCCCCGATTTCTGTTTGGTCGCTTCTAACCGCATGTCAACGACGCGCACCAAAGGCATCGTCTGGCCATCGGCACGTTGTTGCAGGCGCAACAAATGATACTTTCCTGTTAGGCAATTATGCCAGGATTCGAGTGATGGAGTCGCCGAGCCTAACAGAATCACGCACGATTCGAATGAGGCACGCAGCACCGCCACATCGCGGGCATGGTAGCGCGGGAGATTTTCCTGCTTATACGTCGTTTCATGTTCTTCATCGACGATGATCAATCCAAGATTCGGAAGCGGTGCAAAAACAGCCGAGCGTGCGCCGATGACCACCCGCGCTTCGCCAGAGCGGATGCGATGCCATTCGTCAAACCGCTCGCCCTGCGATAAATGAGAATGCAGCACCGCCACCAGCTCCTTCCTCGCCGCAAAGCGGGACTTAAAACGGCGCACCGTTTGTGGCGTGAGTGAAATTTCTGGCACCAGCACCAAGACACTTTTCCCCTGCTCGATGGCATGGCTCGCCGCCTGCAAATACACTTCCGTTTTTCCCGAGCCCGTCACGCCTAACAACAACATCGGCGCGTGCGGAGCAGGCTCGGCCATCGCCGCAATCACTTCGGCAAGTGCCGATGCCTGTTCATCATTGAGTGGCAACGGAGTGGATTCGACAAATTGCTCCGCGAGATCAGCATCTGGCTCGCGCCGCACTTCTTCATCGATCATTTCTAACAGACCGGACTTGGCCATTGCGCGCACTGCGGATGCCGCGCCTACGCCAAGTTCTGCCACAGGCATGCGGCGCTCTGGCATGGATTCTAACAATTTCAAAATCGCAGCTTGCTTAGGTGCGCGGCGAGCAATTTTTGCCAGCGAATCTTGGTCCGGAAATTTAGCTAAAACAGCAACTTTGCGCGTCTTTGCGGCGTGTTCCTCGGTGCGCACCGCCTCAGGCAAAATCGAACGAATCACGGATTCCAAATTTGCACCGTAGTAGTCGGATATCCACCTCGCCACGCGCATCAAGACCGGCGTGATTAGCGGCCGTGGGTCGATCAATGAATCGATTTCACGCAGGACAAAATCCGCTTGGTCAGCCTGCTCCGCGAGCATGAGCACGGTGCCTGATGAAAATTTTCTTCGCAAAGGCACCTTCACTCGACAACCCGGCTGCACGTCGATGGCAGCGGGCACCGCGTAGTCAAAGACCAACTCGGAAGGTCCATCTATCAACACGCGGGCAGTCACTCACTCAGTTTGTTGGATCATCGCCGGTTGGCCAAGAGGCAAATCCGGCATTTTTTCTGATCAATCTGTTGGTTAAACCAATTGACCTCGCCTCGGTAATCACTTACGTTTTGAGCATCATGAAACGCGATTGCATCATCATCACCTGCGCAGGACTGTGCCTTATTTCATGTGGAGGTATGAACGCACCGCTCGCGACCAGTGGTGATTTTGATCCATTGCGTGCGCCGGGAAGCAATTTACCTGTTAGCATTTCTGCGGGTCCTAGCTTCCGAGCTGGCCAATTTGTCAAATCTTCGATGGATAATACGACATTCTTTAAATCTCGTCCTACGGGCAGCGCGGAGGCCGATAAAATCTTAAAACGTGCGACCTCGATGAAGGTGATTTCCACTGCGGGCAGTTATTTGAAAGTCGAGCTCGATGGCGGAGAAGTCGGCTTCGTGCCGACCGTAATGATCGAAGATCCAGCGATGGCTCCTGCGATGGCTGGCGGCGGGCCCGGCGAATTTCAAGTTTATCCACCAATGCCTTCCGGCCCTGGCGATATGATGCCGATCATTCCGCCGTCTGAATTACCTCCAGGCAATGCGATTCCAGCGATCATGGATCCGGAAGCACCTGCGATTGATATGCCAATCGTGCCAGAAGCCACGACTCCGCCAAACACCTTCGGCACGCCGCCCGTGGTGCCGACCACACCTCCGCCGGGCGAAGTCGATGTCACGCCTCAAATTGCACCGCCGAGCATGCCGCCCGCGAGTGCGCCAGCCGCCGAGCTTCCTCCTACTTCGGCGACACCAGCACCACTTCCTCCGAATCAAGAAGATTTGAAAAAAGCCGCTGGATCTCAGCCTGCTCCACCGAGCAATGCTCAGTAAATCAGCGAGATTTTAATGAATCTTTTTTCAATAAAAATGCGCCTGCTTGTTCTGTTAGGAACTGGGCTATTGGCCATGAGCTGCGCCTCGACTGAGAAATTGCTCGTCAAGCAATTCACACTGCGGAATGAGCAGACTGATCCCAAGGAGAACTTGATGTTGCGCATGGAAAAGCAAGAAAAGCTCTTTGGCGCAGTGAGCATGCAAGAACGCAAGCAACGCCTTGGTCAGTATTACACGATGCTATGGAATGATGCTAGCGGTGTCGGAACGGCTCCGGTTCGGGTTGTTTTTCTCTATCAACAAGCACAAAGCACCAATCGCATTAAGCGCATGGAGCAAACATTTTCCGCTGCAACGCCTTCGGGCAAAGCTGAATTTGCAGTGCGCGGCGATGATTACTTTAAGCGTGGCCGAGTGCTGGCGTGGAAGGCCACCTTGTATCGTGGCCAAGAGGAACTCGCCTCTCAGCAATCCTATCTTTGGCAATGAGAATCCATGATTGCACCTTGCGCCGCTTGAATTAAAATGCCATTCTTTGTCAGGCCATTGGGCAATCATTTTTTGTGACTACGCAATACTCCATTTCAATCGGCGTATATGAAGGATTCAGTTGGATCCGCTGCCACGGTAAAGGTTCTTTCCAGAATAGTTCTTTTGTTCAAGAATTTGGCAACTCACGCATTACCAATGGTGAGCGCTGTCTAGTCATCGATCTATCAGAATGCACTGGTATGGACTCGACGTTTATGGGAGTGCTCACTTCTCTCGCCCGCCGCCTTCTCGCCATCGATGGTGGCAAATTCCAACTCATCGATCCCGGGGAACGCAATCTGCGCTCTTTGGAAGATTTAGGACTCCATGTTTTTATGGAAATTGATCCACCTTTGGCACCGTGGCGTGGGCGGGTAGATCAAATCCGGCAAGAACTGAAGCCCTATCAGATTTCACCAACCACCGATTCGCTTCAACGCGCGCGTCATGTGCTTCATGCGCATCAAACGCTCAGTGATGTCAATTGCAAAAACCAAACTGAATTTTCTAACGTGGTAAAAATGTTAGAGAATGAAGTAAATCGAAAACAGCGAAATCATCCGAAACCGGAAGGTTAGAGATGCGCATCGATTTTTGAGCAACGTAACTCCCCTACCCCAGTCATGACGCTCAAAGCCGAAATATACGTCATCATTGTATTGGCAGCGATCCTCGTCGTCGCATTTTTCATCCTAAGGAACCAACGCCGTCGTTCCAAACGCCTACAGAATAGGTTTAAAGCGTTCCGCTCCGAGGAAGAGCGCCTATTTCTTTTCCTCCATGATCTTGCCATTGCCATCGAGCAAACCCAACCAACATCTAACAAACTATCAGAAATTATCGTCGATGGGATTGATAAAGTGATCACTGCACGTGGTGGCGCAATCTATCTGATAGAAAGCGACCCTCAATTTTTAATTCCGTCCTATATTTCAGAATCTTGCCCGCCATTGGTTGGGATACCGGTGGAAATTCAAAAGAAGGCAAAGCGAAATGCGAGTGCATTGGAAAGCTACATTCGTTTATCGAGGATTCCGATCGACGAAGGAATTTTGGGCCATTGCTTGAGCATCGGCCAATACCTGCATGTGAAAGACCTCAAATATCACCCTGCGTTGCGAGACTCGTTTACCCAATACAATGAGAATGTTTCAGCGCTGATTGCTCCACTGCGTTACGCGGGAAAAGATTTGGGAGTTCTCGCCGTCGCGCGGCGCGCGGAAGATGGGGTATTTACAAGCAACGAATTTAACACCTTTCGCATGGCGGCGGAGCAATCATCATTTGCCATTGGCAATGCGCGTCTGCATCGCATCGCCCAAGAAAAAACCGTGATTGAAAGAGAATTGAGAAATGCACGGGACGTTCAGAGGATTCTTTTGCCGCAGGCAGATCCTCGGGTGAGTGGATTCCGGATCAGCGGGATGAATCTACCGGCTCGAATCATCAGTGGCGATTACTACGACTACTTGAATTTAAATGATCATCTGTTAGGAATCGTCATCGCCGATGTTTCCGGAAAAGGATTGCCTGCCGGATTGTTGATGGCGATGTGCCGCAGCTTGATGCGCTCGGCCGCACGAGAAACATTTTCAGCCTCCCAAACGCTGGCGATGGTCAATCGGCAGTTATTTCCCGACATCCGCGAAGACATGTTCATCAGCATGTCTTACTCGATTCTCAATACCGAAGCTGGTAGTCTAACAACCTGCCGCGCTGGCCATGATCCCGCACTGCTTTACCGCTGGAGCACCAACAAAGTCGAGATGCTGCGCCCGCAGGGACTTGCACTGGGAGTCGATCAAGGCAGCGTGTTTGAGCGAGTGACGCAAGAGATCACGGTCAACTTGCAGCGCGGCGACTGTGTGTTGTTTTACACCGATGGAATTAAGGAAGCGGTCAACGCTCAAGATGAGGAATTTGGAATTGAGCGTCTATGCGAAGTTTTTCGTAAAGCGGCACCGCATGGTGCAGAAACCATCATGCAGGAAATCCAAGAGACGCTTTTTCAATTCACTGGCGAGGGGCCACAGATGGACGATATTACGATGGTGGTCATTGAAAAACATACATAATTCATCTTCCAAATTTTTCTAACATGGATCGGCGCACCGCACTAAAATTGATCGCTGGCTCTACTGTGATTTCAGCGCGTGGACTGGCCGAGGCAACTCAGCAACGCCCGCTCGGAGTGGCCTTGATGGGGCTCGGCAACTATTCGACCACCGAGTTAGCACCGGCTCTGCAACTCACGCGTTTTGCAAAGTTGTTAGGAATCATTACCGGCAGCCCAGAGAAAATTCCAGAGTGGCAAAAGACATATTCGATCCCTGATCAAAACGTCTATTCTTATGAGCGGTTAGATGAAATTGCCAACAATCCGGAAATCGATATTGTTTACAATGTCCTGCCGCCCGGGCTTCACGCGGAGTTCTCCATCCGAGCCGCGCAAGCTGGCAAGCATGTGATTTGTGAAAAACCGATGGCCGCATCTGTCGCCGAGTGCGATGCCATGATCGAGGCTGCAAAAAAAGCGGGAGTCACCTTGCACATTGGCTACCGCCTGCATTGGGATCCATTTCACAAGCGCATGATGGAAGTATCCGCAGGCAAAGAACTAGGGTCGTTAAAAACTCTCGATGCCGCATTTTCTTATCGCATGACGACGACTCCGCCGGGGCACTGGCAGCTATCCAAAAAGCTCGGCATCGCAGGCCAACTTTACAATTTAGGCACCTATCCGATCCAAGCCGCACTTTATGTGGCGCGAGAAAATCCGATTCGTGTGACGGCCACTTCCCACAACAGCCGCCCGGAAATGTTCAAGGAAGTGGCGGAAGGCTACGCATGGGAATTTGAATTTCCATCCGGCTTGAAATCCACCGGTTTTGCTAGCGGCAGAGAAGATCGCAACGAGCTCAGCGCAGTCGCCGAGCGCGGTGCCTACGCGCTGGATCACAAGGCCTATTCCTACCGCGGTATCGGCGGGCATGTGAATGGAGCGCGCATGGATTTCCCAACCATCAATCAGCAAGCGCACCAAATTGATGGCATCTGCCAGTCCATCATGAATCGCACAGCCAGCTTGGTGCCCGGAGAAATGGGCCGCCGCGATACAATTTTGTTAGAAGCCATCATGCGTGCTGCGGAAACTGGAAAGAGCGTGGAAATTGGCGATCTCGGCTATCCTGTGGCCTAACAGATATTTGTTGAAATCTGTTAGCGGGCGCGTCGAATGATGTGGGCAAGATGCCCACGCTCCTTGAATCAACGGCTAGCGGCGAGGCATTTCTTCCACGCCTTGAAAATGATGCCGCGCAGCACTTGAGCATCTTCCCAACTGTTAGGGAGTTGGGCAAAATTGTAGCCGCCTCTCACAGGCCCCATTTCCGGACAAACGTATAATTCTTTGCCAGTTTGCTTGCCAGCGAGCCACATCTCTAACGTTTTTTCAAGAAATGGAATCCACTGACTAAGCTCATGCGAAATCTTGCCTGAGCCATCGGTCACTGGAATTTGTGCATGATGACCATTGAACGGGCGGAAGTGAATTTGCCGCGAGTGCTGGATCAACTGAGGCGCGACTAACAGACGATCCCAATACGGCGCGGTGAGATGCTTGATGACAGATAAGTGAGAAAAATCCCACGTCAGCGGGATCAGTTGGCCCGTGGCTTTTTTAAACCCAGCGGCAATTGCATATGTCTTCTCTGGCGTTTCCGTGCAGGTGTCGCGGTGCACTTCAATGTCGCAAGGAATGCCCATTGCATCGCCTAACTCAACCAAACGCACAGCCATCGCGATTGCTTTTTCTACTGGAGTGTCGTGATCGCCTAACTGCACGTTGATGCGCACCGCTCCATGATCGAGATTCTGCTGGATGAGCGACTTGAATTCTGTGGGCTTTGCCGAGGAAAAATATCCCATCGTGCGTAAATTATATTTTGCCGCAAGTCGCGCATGCTCGGCTTCTAACTGCCAAGAAAATCCATCAAAGCCTGCCTCTTTGACCGCAGCGATTTTTTTCTCCAGCGTCCATTCCTTGCGGGCGCTTGGGTAATCCCACAATGACCAAAGATTAACAATCTGATAGATTTGAGGCGGTGAGTTTATGGCGGCGGTTTTTGCAGGCATGTTAGAAATTTCTAATTCTGACGTGTGATGATATCAATCTCAATGGCTTTGCTGGTCGGGGTGCCGCTGCCAATCGCTTGGCTGTGCACTGGCACGAGCACATTCGCTTCTGGAAAATACGCCGCCGCAGATCCCATTGGCATTTCGTAGGGAATCGCGATGAAGGCATCTGCGCGCCTCGTTTCGCCATGCCAATAACTGATGATGTCAACTTTCTGGCATGGCTTAATGCCGCGCGATTTGAATTCATCGGGATGAGCAAAGATCACACGGCGCGCTTGGCTGATGCCACGGTAGCGATCATGCATGCCATAAATCGTGGTGTTAAATTGATCATGACTGCGCAAGGTCTGAAGAATCAAGCGGCCCGCAGGAACCTCAAATGCATCAATCTCTACTGCATGAAAGTTTGCTTTTTTGTTAGGTGTTAGAAAAACACGCTGCTTTACGGGATTCGGTAAATAAAATCCACCTGGCTGAGCCGCACGTTGGTTGTAATTCTCAAATCCTGGAATCACACGCTCGATCAAATCACGAATGGCATCATAATTTTCCGCGAAGCGGCTCCAAGGAATGTGATGGTCATCTCCATGATAGGCCGCAGCCAATGCCGCGATGATTTCCACTTCGCTCAATAAGTCTGGCGATGCTGGTGATAGAATCCCGCGAGATGATTGAACAACTCCCATCGAATTTTCACAAGTGACCATGCGCTCATTGCCGTCCCGTTCACTGCGCCCAAGGCATGGTAAAATCAAGGCGCGGCGGCCAGTTACCAAATGACTGCGGTTGAGCTTCGTCGAGACATGACAAGTCAACTTGCAGCGTCTCATCGCCGCAGATGTGTATTCTGTATCCGGCGAGGCTGATAGAAAATTACCGCCGAGTGCGAAAAATACTTTGGCATCGCCACGGTGCATCGCGTGAATGGAATCGACCGTATCATAACCAATTTTCCGCGGAGAATGAATGCCCGTTTCACGGTCCAACGCAGCGAGAAACCACTCCGGCATTCTTTCAAAAATACCCATCGTGCGATCGCCTTGCACATTGCTGTGGCCGCGCACTGGACACAAGCCAGCGCCGGGTTTTCCGATTGCTCCTAACAGAAAATGTAAATTGGCAATTTCACGGATCGTTGCCACCGCATTGCGATGCTGAGTGATGCCCATCGCCCAGCAGGTGATGATTTTCCGCGAGCCATCTAGCAGGGTATCTACGAGTTGATTGAGCTGATTTTGATCAATCCCGCTCAAGCGAACGATTTCATCCCATTCAGTTGCGGCTACAGCAGATCGGTAATTTTCAAAATCGTGAGTATGCTCCACGATGAATGCTTGATCGACGATGGTTCCGGGTGCCAAGGCTTCACGCTCTAACAGAATTTTTGCAAGACCACGGAACAGTGCAAAGTCTCCATTGACTTTCACAGTGAGATACAGAGACGCGAGCGGAGTCTTGCGCCCCATCATCGCCATCGGATTCTGCGGGTGAGCAAAACCAATCAACCCCGCTTCCCGCAAAGGATTGATGGCGACGATGCGGGCACCGTGATGCACCGCTTCTTCCAGAGTGGTGAGCATGCGCGGGTGATTGGTCCCCGGATTTTGGCCCACGCACAAAATCACATCCGCGATGGTGAGATCGTGCATCGTCACCGTGCCTTTGCCGATGCCGATCGCTTGGTGCATCGCTAGACCACTCGACTCGTGGCACATGTTAGAACAATCAGGTAAATTGTTCGTTCCAAAGCTACGCACAAATAACTGATAGATAAAAGCGGCCTCATTGCTTGCGCGCCCAGAAGTGTAAAAAATCGCTTCGTCCGGAGAATTCAGTGCATGCAACTCTTCTGCAAGACAGAGAAATGCGTCTTGCCAAGAAATCGGGCGATAGTGCGTCGCGCCCTCATCCAAGATCATCGGTTCTGCGATGCGGCCTTGTTGCTCATGCCAGCAATCACTCTGTGCAGCAAGTTCGTCCACCGAGTGGTTCGCAAAAAAAGCAGCATCTGCGAGTTTACGAGTCGCTTCTGAGGCGAGTGCTTTGGCTCCATTTTCACAAAATTCAGCCACCGAGCGATCATCATCCGGATCTGGCCACGCGCAGCTTGGGCAATCGAAGCCACCCGCTTGATTCATTTCTAACAGCCCGCGAGTGCCACGCAGCAAGCCGGCTTGGGAAATGATGTGGCGCATCGAAGAATTCACTGCAGGAATTCCGCCGGCCCAAGTTTTTGATTTTTTGACTTTCGGTTGATCCGTATCGTTCATAGGTGATTGGGCCGTAGAGATGAATCGGTTAGATCATGCCGAGCTTCATTTTTCCCTCTTCAGAAATCATTTCCTGATTCCATGCTGGATCCCAAACCAGTTCGACTTTCGCATCATCAATGCCATCGATGGTCATGATTTTTGCTTGAGCATCAGCGGCGATGACCGGGCCCATGCCGCAGCCAGGCGCGGTGAGAGTCATTTTCACCTCGACGGTGCGTTTGCCATCTGTCTCTGCGATGTGGCAATCATAGACCAAACCGAGATTGACGATATCGACTGGGATTTCCGGATCATACACACCTTTGAGCTGCGCCCAAACTTGCTCTTCGATCGGCGCGTCTTTCAACTTTGCAGACTCCTCCTGCTTTTTTTCCTCCGCCTTTGGATCAATGCCGAGCGCATCGATATCCTGCGAGGAAATGCGGGCCAAGCCTTGAGAAGTCGCGACGGTGAATGTGCCGCCTAAACGTTGGGTGATAAAGACTGGCGTGCCGACGGGTAAGACCAAACTATCGCCGCTGGGGATCTGGATGGCTGAGACTTCGCGTTTGAGTAAAATTTCTTCGTGCATAGGCGGATTAAAACGCAGCGATCGGGACACAGCAAGGCGGTCTTTTGCATGAGCGCAAGTTTTTGGCACTTGTCCAGATGCGCGTTGCACTCAAAGTGAATCATGGGGAAAAAAATCTTATGCATCGGCGGTAATCGCGGGATTGGCTATGCGAGTATTAAAGCGTTGTTAGAAGAAGGTCATGAAGTGATCTCCGCTGCGAGAACAAGTGGGCCATTGGCGGATTTAGGCATCCAAGTGCAGCCATTTGATGCTGAAAATAATCGGCCGCTCGAATTACCCCCCGTGCTGGATGGCATGGTTTATTTTCCGGGAAGCATCACGCTCAAGCCGTTTCATCGGATTTCCGAGGAAGATTTTTTGCATGATTTCCGAGTCAATTGCCTTGGTGCAGCGATGGCGTTGCAGGCGGCTTTACCAGCATTGAAGGCGGCACCGCGGGCGTCGGTGATTTTATTTTCCACCGTGGCGTGTGCTCAGGGCATGGCGATGCATGCCTCAATTTCAGCAGCCAAGGGCGCGCTCGAGGGCATGGCTTTGGCACTTTCCGCAGAATTGGCACCGAAGATTCAGATCCATGTGATTGCGCCGTCGCTGACGGATACGCCACTGGCTCAAATGCTCCTCAATACCGATGCGAAGCGCGAAGCGGCGGCGAAGCGGCACCCGCTGCAGCAAATAGGAAAGCCTGAGGATATTGCGAAATTGGTGTTATTTTTGTTAGGCGATCATGCACAATTTTTCACCGGCCAAATTTTCCGGCCGGACGGTGGCCTTTCGTCCGTGCGCACGTTTTGATTTCTCGATGCCATGGAAATCACACTCATCTATCCGCATCAATTATTTGTTGCGCATCCGGCGGTTGCTTGCGGCAGAGACGTTTGGTTGATCGAAGAGCCGTTGTTTTTTGGAGTGGATCCAACGTGGAAATTTGCGATGCACGCGCAGAAGTTGCTCTTGCACCGCGCCTCAATGAAGGCCTTTGCCGAGGAGCTGGAAGAAGATGATCACAGCGTGCAATTCGTCGATGCAGTGGCGATGCGCAGTGATGATCTGTTAGAAAAATGCCTGCCAGACGATGTCGATCACCTCCACATCTGCGAGGTCGCGGATTATTTGTTAGAAAGAAGAATCAAACGCTTTACGAGCCGACGAAACATTGCTGTTACTTGGTATTCATCCCCGAATTTTTTGAGCCCGAAGCCATTTTTGAAGGATCAATTAAGCTCCCGCAAAAAACTGATGATGGGGACTTTTTATCAAGCGCAGCGGGTGCGGATGGGTATTCTCGTCGATGATCATGGAGCACCGAGTGGCGGCAGATGGTCATTTGATGAAGAAAACCGGAAGAAGTTGCCAAGTTCACACCAAGTGCCGCCTGAGCCACGATCTGAAGGCAATGGTTTCACCCAAGAAGCAGCGAATTATGTTAGAACGCATTTTCCGAATTGCGTCGGTAAGATGGAAGGATTTCGCTGGCCGGTTACGCGCTCTGCTGCGGTGGCGTGGTTTGAAAAATTTCTTGATGAACGGTTAGAGAACTTCGGCCCCTATGAAGATGCAATTTCGATCAAGCATGCTTCGATTTATCACGCATGCATCACGCCGATGCTCAACATCGGTTTGCTCGATCCTCATGATTTGTTAGAACGAATCCTTGCGCGGCAGGAGCGTGTGCCGATGAATTCGTTGGAAGGGATCATTCGACAGATGATTGGGTGGCGCGAATTTATGCATGGCATCTATCAGCATCGAGGCGTTGCCCAGCGCACGAGTAATTATTGGAAGTTTACGCGGCGGATGCCGAAGGCTTTTTACGATGGCAGCACTGGCATAGCGCCGGTGGACCGCGTGATTCGGCAAGTGCTGAGCGATGGCTACTGCCACCACATTGAGCGGCTGATGATTTTGGGAAACATGATGTTGCTCTGCCGGATCGTGCCGGATGACGTTTATCAGTGGTTCATGGAATTTTTTGTAGATTCCTATGATTGGGTGATGGTGCCGAATGTTTATGGCATGTCGCAATTTGCCGATGGTGGAATTTTTGCCACGAAGCCATATCTATCAGGCTCTAACTATGTTCTAAAAATGTCCGACGAGCCGCGCGGAGAGTGGTGCGATATTTGGGATGCTCTTTTCTGGACGTTCATCGCAGATCATTTGCAGACATTTTCCAAAAACCCGCGGATGTCGATGATGGCCGTCACATGGTCGCGCATGCCTGAGGAGAAGCAGCAGCGCCATCTTTCGCGTGCGGAGTCATTTTTCAACGCACTGGATGGCGAGAACTAAAATTGTTAGTTTTCTGATAGAAATCCTGTGAGCGGGCTGGTGGCACTGGCATGAAGACTGACTTCGGGTAGGCCGATTTCGTAAGCGGCGCGGCCCGCTTCAACGGCCTTTTTGAACGCCTCCGCCATTCGTGCTGGATCGCTTGCAATGGCGATGGCTGTATTGACCAATACCGCATCGGCACCGAGCTCCATGGCTTCTGCTGCGTGACTCGGCGCGCCGAGACCGGCATCGACGATGACGGGGACAATCGCTTGCTCGATGATGATACGAATTTGATCGCGCGTGGCCATGCCGCGATTTGAGCCAATCGGGGCAGCAAGTGGCATCACCGTGGCGGTGCCAACTTCTTGGAGACGCTTGGCCAAGACAGGATCTGCATTGATGTATGGAAGCACGATAAAGCCTTCCTTGACTAAAATTTCGGCCGCACGGAGCGTCTCGATCGGGTCCGGCAATAGATAAGTCGGATCGGGGTGAATTTCTAACTTCACCCATTTTGGCAATCCCGCAGCGTAGGCCAAGCGGGCGAGGCGCACTGCCTCATCGGCATTCATCGCGCCACTGGTATTTGGGAGAAGAAGGTATTTTTCCGGATCGATCGCGCCTAACAGATTTGCGTAAGGATCCTTGGCACCGGTGAGATCCACGCGGCGCAAAGCGACGGTGACGATTTCTGTGCCACTCGCCGCGAGGGCATCCCGCATTGATTCGTTGGAGGGAAATTTTCCGGTGCCGAGCAATAGGCGTGATTGAAACTCACGATCAGCGATGCGCAATGGACTCATGGCGTGGGTGATAGGCTCAAATTGATTTCACGTGCCAGCCAATTTTCAAAATCCGCGTGATTGGCCATTTCATATTGCCAGCAGCGGAACCCGAAGCGGCGTCCGGTTTCAATATTTGCCGGTAAATCATCGATGTAGAGCGTGTCCTGCGGGATCAATTTCCACGAATCAATCGCAGCCTGATAGATGGGCGGTTCTGGTTTGACGGAGCCAACTTCAAACGACAGCACTTGGCCGTCAAATACGGAAAATCCAGGGAATTGCTCAAAAATCCACGGGCAATGAATCGCATTTGTGTTAGAAAATAAAATGAGGCGATGGCCACCGGCAGCCAATTTGCGGACGCAGTCCCACATCGGTGGATTCGGCGTGAAAATGTGCTGCCATGCTTCGCAAAATTCGGCTTGGGTGGCATCGCTGCCGAGAATTTCGAGTGCCCAATCGATGTAGTCGTTGACGGCGATGTTTCCAGACTCGAAGTCATCTTTGCGATCTAACAGCCTTAGCAAGCGATGATCGCCATCTAGCGCATTTAGGGGTAATAATTTTTTAAGTGAAGATTCAAAATCAAAATCTAACAGAACTCGGCCAATATCGAATAGGAAAGTCATGACGGATGGGTGAATGGAAATTGGAGAATGGAATCCACTGTGCGTGCTGCGCCGTTGGAGGTGTTGTGTTTAGCAAGAGCAAGCTTCATTTCGCGCCAATGCCGCGCATCGTCCATGAGCATTTCTTGCAATGCTTGGGTAAGAGCTGCGGGTTTTTCGGCAAGTGCGCCGGCCTTGATTTTTTCTAACAATTTAAGATTTCCTTCTTCTTGGCCGGGAACGAGATGATGAATCAACATCGGGCAATGAGCGGCAATCGCTTCATGCACGGTTGCTCCGCCAGCTTTGCCAATGACGAGGTGATGATTGCTCAAATATGAGGGCACGCGTTTGGTCCAACCGACGATTTTGACACGGCCGGGGAAAGAATTTTTGAGATCCTTGGCTAACGGATAGAGGCGGCGCACATTGCGGCCAAGAATCAGCGTGAGCTGAATTTCCGGCGCGGCATTGAGGATCACACGCCCGTGATGGCGCAGCGAAGATGCCTTGGATGTTGGGAAATAAAGCACCCGAAACGGAGCGGCTGCTGATGTCATGTCCAGCCGTGGAATTTCTGCAAACGACGGATGGACGGGAAATCCGGTGACGCTGATTTTCCCCTCTGGAATTGCTTTTTCTAACATCACCGATCTGGAATATTCGTCAGTCACAAACCAACGATCACAGCTCGCTCTCAGCCATGCAGAATTGATCTCAATCGAATCCGTGATGACCGTAAAAGATGGCAATGCACGTCCCATTTTCTGATAGATCCTAGGCAAAAAATACGGATAGAGTGGAAATGTGCTGACGACCGCGTCTGGCGAGAATGCTCGAATTTCCGCAGCAAGCGCGCGCTCGGTGACGGATAAAATCGGATTGCGGCGTTTGCCGAGATCGATGCGATCTGCGGAGTGGTAGATGCCGGCCCAAACTTTTGGAAGATGGGTGGTGATGCTTCGATACGCAGAGCCCATCTGACGCATGAGGATGGGAGCCGCGAGCAAGCAAGGATCGATGATTTTGACTTGCAGTCCACGGCGCTCGAACTCGGCAGCGAGGCTGCGAGCCGCGCTGTTATGCCCTTCGCCAAAAGCGGCGGTCGCGATGAGCATGCGTTGATAAGATGGCATAGGAAGGACGGCAGGAAATTAAACGGAGTGAAGCGTTGCGTCGATGGTCATTTCGGTTTTCATTGAAGTTGCAGATGGCCAAGAAAAAAAAATCATTTGAACTAAGACCGATTGAAGAAAGCAAAGGTGTCTTTGACGAAAAAGTTGAGGTCGTTCGCCTTGATGCGGATAAGGATGAACTGGGCATTAGCCCTGTGCAACGCTTAGAGTTGCCAGTGGATCCAGAAGCGGAATCCCGGTTAGTTTTGCCGACGCGCGATCTGGCGGAGCTTAGAACGCACCAGCCTGGAGTTGATGCGATCATGGATAACTGGGTGCCAGTCGCAGCAAAGCAAACTGAAGATGAGTGGGGCGGCGAGGCCAAGAGCGAGCGGAAAATTCCGTGGGGCTGGTTTGCTTTAATCGTCATCGTTGTGGGAGCTGGAGTTTTATGGTCGCTCACTCAAGTTCAAAAAGCTCAGGAACAGGTCCAGACAAGTGTCAAAAAAACGCAGGCGCTCAAGGCTTCGGATCAAGTTGAAGAACTCGATGCCACGCGAGTGATTGAAGAGATCGAGCATTTAATAAAGTCTTACTACGGTGCCGAATCTCCGGCAGAACTATTGTCTTTTGTGCGTCATCCAGACCGAGTGAAGCCTTTGATGGATCACTATTATGCACATTTTCCATATGTGAAGGCGGATATCAATTTCACGGACTTGTTGCAGCCGATCACTCTTGGAAATCGGGCGAACTTTTGGCTCACCGTTGTTATTTCAAAGGATCAAACAAAACGAACGACTTTGCTTGAAATCATGCCCGATGGTAGAGCCAAGATGGACTGGGAAACGGCCGTCAATTACCAACCGATGCCATGGGATGAGTTTGTTGAAAATCGTCTGCGAGATGTGAGCCTCGATTTTCGCATCGATGCCACTCAAGACAATCTATACACCCATGAATTTGTGAATCAGGATGAGTGGATTTGTTTCCAACTCAGTGCCTATGAATCTGTTTTGGTGGCTTATGGCTATGCCAAAAAAGACAGCGAGATTGCCAAGCAAATGCTCGCGATCATCTCCAAAAATGACAATCAATCGACATCAATGATGTTACGGCTGCGAATTCCGAAAGATTTGAAATCAAGGCAAGGCATGTTGATTGAAAAAGTGGTGAACGATCGCTGGATTTTTGTGGATCCACCCAAGGAAGAGCAAAACTCGGAGAAAAGCACTCATTGAGCATGGTAGAGCGCGCTCGAAGAATTTTGCGGAAGCTGCCGCATCGCCCCATTATTCACGTAAGCATCGGTGTGATGCTCGTGTTAGGCTTTCTTTATGCCCATGCATTGTGGAATCTAACACAAACATCCGGAGGCATGGACAACAAATTCACGGCCCTCGCGAAGAACGAGTATTTTGGATTTTTGGTGTGGGAAAATGTCCGCATGCTTGCTGCATATGGAGTGCTTTGGGTAATCGGCACGTTGTGGATTTACCCGAGCGTAATCGTTTTCACGCGCTTTTTCAAAATGCAGTCACGCATGGCAATCATCTTGCACGCCGTGCTGTTAGGGATTTTTTGGCATGCTTTTTTCACCCTGAGGTTATCGGAAACTCGCCCATATTTCCTCAATGAAGCAGAGTTTGGTTATTGGTATTATCAAATTTTACAACTGATCCCGAAATCGATCGCTCCGGGGACGTTGTTTCTCATTTTCACCGTGATGCCAATCGCCTATGGAGCATGGGCGCTGGCGTGGAATATCCACCGGAGAGGGCGCCGTGGCTGGCTCGCTGCATCTGCGCTGGCCTTGTTGATTTCAGGAACATGGTTCTTAAGTTATTTCAAGCAGTCTTCAAAAGTGTTAGAAAATGCAGATGAAAAGCGCATGAATGTGCTCATCATCGGTTCCGATTCACTCAGAGGAGACCGCTTGGGCTATGCTGGATACCGCCCAACTCGCGAGAATGCGAAAGTTCCACTCGGAGTCTCACCACACATGGATGCGTTGGCAGCGAGATCGATCGTTTTTACAAATTGTTATACCGCGATTGCATCGACCATGGAGTCGGGCACACAAATGATGGCTTCCATGGTTCCTCACAGTCATGGGTTACGGCAGATGTATCCGAATCAAGAAACGGTCGCAAAAGTCGTTTCTAACATCGAAACACTTCCATCCATTCTAACGAAAAAAGGCTATGACACGGCGGCGATTGGCGATTGGTGTGCGGGATACTACGAGGTGATTCCACAAGGCCTCAAGCGCACCTCAGTCTCCAGTTTTGATAATTTCAAAATCTACATGAGCCAAGCGGTGGTGATGTCGCACTTTGTGGTGCCGCTGTATTTTGACCACGCGCTGGGTTACCAAATATTTCCACAGCTTCAATCATTCGCGCAATTCGTGACGCCAGAAATTGTGACGCAGCGAGTGGAACGCGGTCTCGATCAACAAGCCGCGAGCAGGCAGCCATTTTTCTGGCATGTGTTTTATTCCTGCAATCATTTGCCGTATCGCAGCCCAGAGCCGTATGTGAGCCTTTTCAAAGACCCCGCTTACGTTGGGAAAAATAAACATGGCGTGGATTTCGACATCAACAGCTTCATTGGCAGCACCGATTTGGAATCCAAATGGAAGGCATTGCCACCTCACGAAATCGAGCAAATCCGTGCGCTCTATGACGGGTGCACCCGCCAATTTGACGATTGTGTGGCGCGCATTTTAGAAAAACTCAAAACCACTGGATTGGATCAAAATACGATCGTCGTCATCAATGCGGATCACGGTGATGATCTTTACGAACCTGGTGTCACGCTAGGCCACGGACTGACCTTGAATAGCGGCCTGCAAGCGAATCATATTCCATGGGTGATGCATGTGCCCGGCGTGCCAGCGCAATCATTTGATGAGACGGTGCGCATGATTGATTTGATTCCAACTCTTGCTGGACTGTTAGACGTGCCACCTTCGCCGAAATGGCAAGGACGCGATCTCACACCATGGCTGACCAACGCCGAGGAGCCAAAGGATTTGCCATTTTACGCGGAAACTGGATTTCCCTTCATCCAATTTCGCGTGCCCGGGGTTGAGCGCCCGGCCTTACCCGCGATGGATGAGATGACGTTTATTGATCGATCCTTTAACTACCAATTTGTGCTCAAGCCGCAATACATCCAGCCTGTGATTGATGCCAAGCAACGCTGTTTAAAAACGCGCGATTGGAAAATTGTGTGCACGCCGACGGCAGACCGATCAAGAGCTTTTGGCCTGTTCCATCTCAAGAGTGATCCGCATGCTCAAATCGATTTGTCAAAATCCCGACCCGAGGTGCTCGCGCCGATGCAGCGTGCTTTGGAAAAATGGATCGATGAGCACATCGAAACTTCCGTAGAGTCCATATTCCCACTAGGTGAGCCGGAATAAATCGCTGCTTGAGTTCGCCCAAGCTCGCAATCCATGCTTCGCCAATCCAACTCGTAATGAAGATCTTTTTTTACCTATTTATCTCACTCGCTGCAAGCCGCGCTCTCGCAGAAGATGTGCCCAAATTGTTTGCTGATTTTTTTAAGCCTAACACTCCCGTGAAAGCCCAAATAGGAATCATTTTGCCGCCGCCTGAAATTAGCAAATACATCCAGAAAGTGGAACTTGCTCAGCGAGGCGATCCCACATGGTTTCGCACTTATTCAAAAGAAGCAAAACCAGGAACTCCCCTGCCCTTTCACGAAAAATTGGGCCTCACGCGTGCTGAATACGACGACTACATCGCACTTTGGGGAAAACGTGATTTCAAGCCTGTTGAGGAGGTCGTCCTCTTGTTGCGAGCGACTTCTAACAACACCTGGACACTCACAGGCACAGGATCTGCCAGCAATCTAACAACCGTGCGCTATTTACCAAAAGAAGATGTCTTCCAATCACCTAACGGAATTCTCAAGCGCTTGGACGATATTGATGCCGATCCAGAAAGCATGCTCGGCGCATGGACTGGCAAAGAATGGCGCTTCGAGGAGGAAACTTCTCTCAGTAAAATTAAAGAAAATTTCGCCATCGGCCGCATGAAGGGGAAACCATTCGGCGTGATCATTTATCGCAGCCAAGAATTGTCATCCACCGGCAAAGTCTTGTTAGACAAGACACTGCTCATTCGCTTCGTCGATGCCAGCGCAGTTGCTAAAAAATCAGAAAAGAAACCGGCCGCTAAAAAGCCCGTCAAAAAATAAGTTACTCGTAGCGGGCAACCATCGATTTCTAACAGGTCAGTCCCAACATCATGAGAATCATCGCTGGATCTGCAGGACGCACGCCAATCAAAGTTCCCGGCTCCGTCACGCGGCCTACGACTGATTTTGTGCGTCAGGCAATCTTTTCCATCTTGGGCGAAAAAATCATGAATGCCCGAGTGCTCGATTTATTTGCTGGCTCCGGCGCACTCGGCTTGGAAGCACTCAGCCGCGGTGCTGCGAGTTGCACTTTTGTGGATCAACAACGCCAAGCGACGACTATCATCCAACAAAATCTAACAAAATCAAAACTCGAGGGCGGCCGCATTGTGAATGCCGATGTCCTCAGCTTTCTATCGCGAGAACAGCAAACCTACGACGTGATTTTTTCTGATCCTCCATATTGGAAACATCATGGAGACGTGGATTGGATCGATCGCCTGATTTCTAAAAATGCGATTTCGCCTCGGCTCGCGCCAGACGGATGCTGGGTGGTGGAAATGTCCACTTACCAAAAAACGCCCGAAACTGCGGGCATGCAGCTACTTCACCGCCGTGAATACGGCAGCAGTGCGGTCTTGATTTTTTCTCTGTTAGATGATTCCGCGCTTTAAGCCATGGCATGGTTTTTTACACGATTGATTTACCGCATGGCATTGCCATGGCTGCTTTTTCTAGCCTTGCCAGCATGGATCATTAAAATGCTCAAACGCGGTGGCATCCGCACTCCACTTGGCGAGCGTGCGACGATCTATCAGACGGATATTTCATTTGAACCATGCTCGGCCGTCCATCTGCATGCAGTGAGTGTAGGCGAAGCGATGCTTGCCTTAAAACTCATCCGCAAGTGGAAAGTGTTAGAACCAACGCAGGCATTCGTGATCGCGACCGGCACTTCCACTGGCTATCAAGTCGCCCATGACGCGATGTTGGATGACGTGCGAGTGACTTACGCGCCGCTCGATTTGCCATCGATGGTTGCTCGTTATTTGAAGCGATTTGAACCCTCACAGATCGTCCTCGTCGAGGGTGAGGCATGGCCTAATCTGTTAGATCAGTGCCAGCGAAATCAAATCCCTGTCTCGTTGATCAATGCCCGGATGTCCCCCACTTCCGCGCGGCGTTATCGTCGCTTTGCTGCTCATTTGCGTCCTTTATTTTCGAGCCTTGATGGGGTGGCACTTCAATATGAAGAGGACCGCGAAATCTGGCAATCTCTCGGTGTGCCGGATGCAGGAATTTTTCATGCTGGCAGTTTGAAAATCGATCCAGGTATCAGCACCGATCAAGAAGTCGTTCCGGAGTTTGAATCCATGTTAGAGGCCATCGGCGGATCGCGGCCACGGGTGCTTCTGGCCAGCAGTCATGCAGGAGAGGAGGCGTGGGTCGCCAGCGCAATCATTGAGGCAACATGCCATGCGCTTCCGATCATCGTCCCACGCCATGCCGAGCGGCGTGCTGAGGTGATCAAGGCTCTGCAAACCACGGGCCTCAATCCAGTTTTACGCTCTCATTTTCATTTTACGAACGATTCCGAAAAATCCTGTCTCATCGTCGATTCCACCGGAGAGTTGCGAGACTGGATTTTGTTAGCCGATGTCGTGATCATCGGAAAAAGTTTTTTTGCCATCGGTGGACAAAATCCATGCGAAGCCATCGTTGCCAAACGCCCGATCATCTTTGGACCGCACATGGAAAATTTTCAGCCTCTTGCGCAAAAATTGTTAGATTGTGGCGGAGCTCTTCTCGCTCGAGATGCAAGCGAACTCGTCACCGCGATCCACACATGCTTAGATTTGCATCAAGCAACTCAAATGACAGCACGGGCCAGCCAGTGGATTGCGCCGCATCAGGGTGCGGCAGAGCGCATCATTCACTGGCTTAAAAAGAAGGGCGACCCGCGCCGATGAATGCTGACGATCTGAGCGGCAATCCCAGGCGCTACGTGACTTTCACGGTTTTTTATAACGCTCGGGCATACTACCCGGTGCTTGCGATTTTATTTTTAGACCTCGGCCTGACGCTCGATCAATTTGTGATGCTCAATCTCGTTTGGGCAGCCACTATTTTTCTCTTTGAGGTGCCATCAGGTGCTTTGGCCGATACCTTGGGCCGCCGCACATTGCTGATCGCAGCATCATTTTTGATGGTGTTAGAAATGTCACTCTTGTTGTTAGCACCGCGCGATGGCGGCGCGTGGTTGTGGTGGATGTGTGTGGCAAATCGTATTTGTTCAGGCTTATCAGAAGCTTTCGCGAGTGGTGCAGATGAGGCACTCGCCTACGATTCACTGCCAGATGCAAACAAAGAATCCTCGTGGGATCAGGTGCTAGGCACGGCGATGCGTTGGCGCTCCGTCGGCTTCGTGGTGGCGATGATTCTGGGATCGATGACGTATGATCCGCGGTGGTGGAATGAGGTGGCTCCGGCAGCACTCGAAGTTTCCAAAGAATTTGCCCAACGCATTCCTACCGCGCTTGTCCTGATGCAAGCGATTGCTTGTGTTTGGATTTCATGGCGCATGGTGGAGCCAAGGCCGGTTTTCAAATCTTCTTGGAAAACAGCCTTCATCATCGCATCCATCAAAACCATTGAAACTGCAAAGCGGGTCGTCGTTCATCCACAGATGTTTGCGGTGATCATGATCGGAGTCTGCATCGATGGCGTGGTGCGCAATGTGGCCACGCTCACGAGCAGTTATTATCGCTTGATTGATTTACCCGAATGGACGTTCGGATTCATCGGCGCAGCAATTGGGTTGCTCAATTGGTTCGTGCCAAGCGTGGCCAAGGCTCTTAATCAACGCTTCAGCACTTTCGGAAATTTACTCGTCGCAGGATTGCTCGCTGTGGCGGCGCTCGCCCTTCTAACACCTGCTTGGCCGATCTTTGGATTGCTGCCAGTCATGATGGCGATGATGACGCTTGGCTATCTGAGTTTCACCATCAGCCGTGCCCTCCACCGCGAAGCGGAAAGTGCGATTCGAGCGACGGTTCTTTCCGTCAAAGGATTGATTTTCAACCTCGGCTACGGGACATTTAGTTTTCTTTTCGCCAAGGGTCTTGCACAGGCTTCTCTCGATGAATCCCGCTCTCCATTGCAAACGGTCTTGATCTGGCAAGCACCGCTCTTCGCATTGCTGCTGGCCGGTATTTTTCTTTGGGGCTGGAGGCAATGGAATCAGCCGAGACACAGCAACGACCAGTAGCCACTGTGTTGCCAAGCATCACCCGTAGTATAACACTCTATCTCCGCCCAACGCCCGTCCCTGTTAGTGACTGAGCGTGTCTTGACCTTGCCCATATGACGAGCAATTGACAGAGGCAGTCTTCACCCGAGGAAAAATGATCCGCCGCTCAAGGAGTCACCGCAAGCCGCTCGGATGGTGTTTCTTGCTCGAAAAGGAAACCATATTCCTTGTATGTTTTGAGCCGGAAGCGCGTTGCGGTGGAAATCACACCTTCGAGTGTGCTGAGTTTTTCAGAAACAAAGCGGGCGACTTCTCGCAGATCCTGGCCATCGACGACGACCATCAAATCGTATCCGCCGCTGGCTAAGTAACACGAGACGACTTGGTCAAACCGAGAAATCCGCATCGCCAAGCGATCGAATCCCCCACCCCGCTCGGGAGTGACTTTTACTTCGATGAAGGCAGATACGGCAGTGCTTCCAAGCGCTTCCTCATTGATGACCGCATGATAACCGAGCACGGTCCCGTCCTTTTCCCATTGTGAAATGCGGCTGGCGATCGACTCAGGCGTTGTGCTTAACAAGTCCGCTAAATCATTTTCTGTTAGGCGTGCATTTTGTCGCAGCTTTTGGAGGAGTAACTCGTCTGACATGTGGAGTGTTTTTAATTGTTAGAAAAAAGGATTTACATATCTCATTGATCGCCGAGGCAAATTCCGACGGCTTTTGCGGCTTGGACCACCTCGCTGTTAGGATCGACCAAGCGCAGGCAATTGACGGCTTCTTCTATCAGAACCGAGTCCACATGATACGCTTGGTAACTCACCATGCGGCCAAAGGCACCTTCCGCTGCGAGCTTGGCGGCCATCACACCGAAGCGCAAGCCGGTGATCCGATCCAACGCGGTTGGCGATCCACCGCGCTGCAAGTGGCCGAGTGTGCAGGCGCGAGTTTCTTTGCCTGTTAGTTTTTCCAAAGCGTGAGCGACTTGCTCACCAATGCCGCCGAGCCGCACTTCACCTTGCGTTGTGGAGCCGACGGTGACGAGTTCGCCATCAGGCATTTTCGCACCCTCTGCGACGACGACGAGCGTGCTGAGCTGGCCTTGCATTTGGCGCCGTTTGATAAATTTTGCGACGCGATTGAGGTCGAACGGGATTTCTGGAAGTAAAATGACATTGGCTCCGCCGGCCATGCCGCCCCATAGCGCGATCCATCCTGCATGGCGCCCCATCACTTCTAACACCATCACCCGCTTGTGACTTTCCGCGGTGGTATTCAAGCGATCCAGCGCGTCCACGACGGTGGATACTGCGCTATCGAAGCCGAAGGTAAATGCTGTGGCACTTAGATCATTATCAATTGTCTTGGGCACACCAATGATCGGCCAACCTTCGCGGAAAAGCTGCAACCCCGTCGTCAATGATCCATCACCGCCGACGACGACGAGTGCGTCAATGCCTAACAGATCCATGGTTTGTTTGGCTTGCGCCACGATCTCATCCGGGACTTTGGCGATATCCCCCTTCCCCACTTTCGCAACGAAGTGGCCTTTATTGGTGGTGCCGAGAATGGTGCCGCCCAGTTTTAAAATGCCGATGGTATCTTTAGGCTTGAGATAGGTGAAATTCCCAGGAGGAAGTAATCCTTCAAAACCATCGCGAAATCCGATCACTTCCCAACCCATTTGATCCGCAGCACCTACCACCCCGTGAATGACTGCATTCAGGCCGGGACAATCGCCGCCACTATTCAAAATTCCGATCCGTTTCACTCTGTTAGAAAATGTTAGAAAGTTAATCACTCAAGCATCGGCACTGAGATGATTTCTCGTTTGCGATCCTTCACGGGCGCTCCGGCGGCAAGCCAAGCATCGTAAGTGTCCCAGCCTTCTGTTAGCAGTCCCCGTGCCCGAGAAAAACGATCTGGCTGATTAAGCACCACCACGATCAAGCGGCGAGGCGTGACACCTTTGGTTCCATCCGGCTTGGTGCGCAGCAAAGGATCCCGATCCATGCAAACGGAAAGGCACGGACCGGCAGCTTCGGTGGTGCCAGTTTTCACCCCAAGCACACCTTTTTGTTGGATCAATTCATTGGTATTTCTAACCACAAACTGCCTGCGTCCGCTGGCACCCATCACCGAGATTTGTCGGTCTTTCTGGCGGACGATATAATTGAAAGCATTGCGCCGCATCGCATAGATCGAGAGGCGGGCCACGTCTGCGGCAGTCGAGTATGCTTTCACGCCCTCGCGCTCCAGGCCGTGAGGATTGCCGATGCGCGTTTGCTGCATGCCAAGTGCTTTGGCCAAGCGGTTCATTTCCGCTACAAAAGCGACGACTGGCTCACCTGATTTTCCGCGTTTGCGCAAAATTTCTGTGCCAACATGATCGGCGATGGAGAGTGCGGCGAGGTTGTCTGATGCCAGAAGTGCGGCGTAAAGCGCATCCCGCAAACTAAGCTGATCGCCGGGCTGCAACTGGAGTGGATTGGGGCCGCCAACTCGCGAGACTGTCTCAGGGACCGTGATCATGACCTGCGCGAGATCGAGTTGGCTCGCGTTGGCCCAATCGATGGCAACCACACCGGTTGAAATTTTAGTGAGACTGGCGATTGGCCGCCGCTGAGTGGAATTGGAGGCAATCAGGACTTTTCCCGAATACGCCTCTATCACCATGACGCTCGGGGCATCTTGTCCGTGGATTTGCGATGTTCCTAACAGACCCATCGCACCAATTAAAAACATCCATTTTTTGATCATCAGCATTCTCAAGGAAGACACGCCAACGATACGGCACGCAAGACGCAACTCAACTCCAAAGATCACTCATTGATTATTCAGTCGGCTCTGGTTGAGCCTCAGCCGCTTTGGAATCGATGGCTGATTTGATCATTTCTTTGAGGCGATCAATATCACCGTGCACAGTGCTGTTAGGGTATGTTTTGGCAATTTCATCGACCACCAAGTTTGCGGCAGCGATATCACCTTTTTCAACCGGACCCGGAAGACTGCAACTGAGGAGAATTTCGACTTTCAAATCATCGGGAAGATTGGGATTTTCTTTAATGAAGTTGTTCGTCTCAACGATTGCTTGGTCATACTTCTTGCCTTCCATCAATGGCATGACCTTGGGCACGAGATCTTTCATGATGAGTTGCCTAGCTTCCTCATAGGCCTGCTTTTTAGATGCCTCTTGGATTCTTTCTTGGGCAAACTTCGTGGTATCTTCCTTATCGAGCTTACTTATTTTTTGAAGCACATCGCCATAGAAAGAATCGACGATTTCAAGGTCGAGATGTTTGAGTCCATCGACGAGGGCTTGGGCTTTGGCAAGATCATCGGTGGCCTTTTCCGCAGTTGCAAAGGCTTCGTCACGTTTCACACGCGCTGTTTGCAATTCGGTTAGATGCTTGACGTAAGCTTCGGTGCCGCCCTCTTGGTAGCCAGTTTTAGCGTAGGGCTTGCCGGTGGGATCACAGAGCATGATGGTCGGATAACCTTCGATTTTCATTGCCTCGCCGAGTGCTTGGTTTTGGGCTTTTAGCTTAGGATCGAGCTTTTTTTCCTGAGGAAAGTCGATTTCCACGAGCACAAATTTGTCCTTAACGCCTGCTTTGAAAGGTTCCTTAGAGAAAACTTCCTCATCGAGTTTAATGCACCAGCCGCACCAATCGGAGCCGGTAAAATCTATGAGTAAATCTTTGTTTTCCTTCGCAGCTTGGGCTTTGGCAGCCTCCATATCAGTCAGCCAACCATCGCCCCCAGCCATGGCAGAAGTCAGCAAAAGCGTGGGCACAGAGAGGGCAATCAGCAGATTATTAAGGTTCATGGTATGAGGCAGTTTAGAAGATAAAAAAACCTTGTATAGCAACTTTCTGCGCGCTTGGATTATTTTACAAAACTTTTGGCAGCCAACATCAGAGGAAATCTCATGGTGTCGTCACTGCGAGTCTGAAAAATCTTGGGAGGGTGGGATTTGCGGGTGAAGAATCAGTCACTGAGACAAGATAGCCGCCTGCGGGCTGGAGTTGCTCGCTAACGGCAAGTGCCCCTCCGTTTACAATTTGGGGCACCCCCCCTGCTTGGCTTGAGGCAATTTCCGTCCACGACATCAGGTCTGCGCTCACTTCGACATGATAGTTTATGTCACTCTTTTGAGGGTAACGAATGAATTTGAAAACTGTGTCGTCCCCTTGGACGTGCAAAGTTGGTAACTTATCATGCGCATTTTGGAAGGCACTAAGCCCTAATGCATATTTCAAAAGGTTGGCCGTCCCATCCCCGATGGCATCATTTCCATTGGCCCCGGGGCCTGTGTTGGTAGGATCGGAAAAGTTAATATCTCGCCATGATTCGAGGCTTGTTGGGGTGTAGTTCAGCATGGACTTGATTTTAACATAAGCACTCGCACCCAGCTTCCGCCCTAGTTTACGGCCTTCAAAATCATCAGCGGCAACGTGAATTCCGCCATAAAGCCGCGAGAGCCCGGCTTGGTCTGCTGCGTCATAGTAAGTCGCCCATTGGAGTTGTGTTGTTTGGCTCGGGCCTTTTTCAAATGTAAGGAAAGAATTGGCTGGAAAAGTCCGCGATGCCATACCACCTGGGAAAAATGCAGATCCTGTCAGTTCGTGAAGAACAACGGCTGCTGCCGCGCTGAATGTGCTATGCCCCGAAACATATCCGGGAAACGCTGGGCTTACAAATGTATCGAGCTGGTAGGGGATCCAATTCGTCGAGAGAATCCAACCCACACCGCCAGTTTGATTGATCGGGTCACTCGGTGTGCCTTTCCAGGTTTTAATGGCGATGGCATTGCCAGCCCACGGTGCTAGATGAGCATGTCTCTGGCCTGGAGTTACGGTAGCCAACGTGACCAGTTCAATCAGACCAGGAACCAGTGGCAGGCCTCGCGGATAGTATCGGTTGTTTGGATTCAGAGTGGATTGGCCCAAGGTCGCCATCGCGCGGATCATTGAAATCGGCCGCGGTCCGTCGTATTGGCGTTTGACCAACCAAGCTGCACAAGCGGCATCATGCACAGCACCATTGAGTGCCATATAGCCCCGAATCTCCCACTCAAGTGCGGAAAGCTCTGGACCAACTCCGCCCACGCGGCGATGAGCCAGCGGGTGATCATTGATCTCGTTAAAAATAACATTCCAGTGGCCGGGCGGAGTTTCCGATCTTGGCCCATCGGCCCAATATTCTGAGAGAATTCTAGCATAATCGCCTCGTTTGACGATGTTTGAGCTATAAGGCAGGTTCGTCACTGGATTTAAGAGATGCCCTGTCCCATCGTTGGTGCCGAGGGGGTTATTTAATAAAGCACCTGGAGAGATATCGATCATAACGTCGTCCGCCGGATCCAACATGCTGGAGTAACGAATTACCTCCACCACTTCATCCACGTAGCGGGCTTGAGTGGCGGTGCCTATCATAGGCTGAGGGCCAGGATCCAAGCTGGCAGGCAACGTGGTGGGGGTTGGTTTGGCTATCGCAAATGGCGTGGTGTTACGGGCGTTGACTCCGATGAATGGTTGAGGTGCAGGGGGCAGCACGATTCCATTTTGGGTCACCGTAAATGCCAGATCGAGCGGCTGCCAGCGGTTCATGTCAGCCATTGTATTTCCGCCAACTGCCGTCTTCAGAGGGGTGTTGGCAGAAAGGTATCCGGTGAGATCGGCGTAACCATTCGCTTCATTTGCCCCGTCGTTGACCATGGCTGCTAGAATCGCGTAGCCAATACGATTTCCGATGGCGGCTGGCGACGAGCCGATAGTGCCGGTGAAATCTGGATCATACCCCATTTGCTGCATGAGCCAGCGATTGCCGAATTCTGTGCGCACTTTTCCGGCACTGTTTTTGAATCGCTCCATAAGAATGCGAAATGCAGCATAGCTGATCGCCTCGTTTTGAGCGAATTGACGCGTAGGTGTCCAAGCAGAGGGTGGGACGATTTCTCGATGAAAGGCTGGCGCGGTGCTGTTCCATGCACCGGGTTCGTATGCCCAATAGGCATCCCACATCGCGGCAGACAAGCTGTAGAGATTTCTCGCATGGACAGGTGGGTTGGGGACATCTTTTCGAATGGCATCCAGCAATGCTTCATTCCACCAACGAGCTGTGGTCTCCCGTGTGAGGTCGATTGATACAGCAACCACCGCTGGCAGACTTAGTGCCGTCCCAGCACGATTGATCACGGCAACGGTGTAGCTTCCTGCATCAAACGGGTGAATTTTCTTAATCGTGTAACTAGAGCCATTCGCCCCGCTGATACGAATGCCATTTTTATACCAAACATAGACTGGAGCAGGCGCACCTGTGGCCACGACAGCCAGAGTCACGTTAGAGTTTTTTGCAAAAGTTCCGCTGGCTGGCTGGCCGGTGATGACCGGAGCTGAAACGACTCCCACGGGCTCCGTAAGCGATAAGATTTGGTCCACAGCGACGTTGTTGAGAGTCTGGACCGTTCCGCTGGGCCAGCGGATTTCCAACTGATTGACCAATGTTCCTGTGCCGAGTCCAAAGTGCAGCAATGGTTCTCTTTGGCCGATATAAGAATTCGTGGGGCAATAGAGGCCCGTGTAAGTTTTAGAGCCGACGGTAGCTCGGACGAGAGTGCCGTAGCCATCTCGATTCGACGCTGTGCCGTTAAAACGCAGCCGCAACCAGTGATTTCCAGCGGAAGGAGTATCATTCCGGTAGAGGCTGCGTGGACCCACCACGTTGGTGATGAGCGCGTCTTCTTTGCCATCGTTATTGTAGTCAAAAACCATTACCGAGCGGCCTATTGCGTTGTCGGTAATCTCAAAAGCGGCACTCACATCATCATAAGTGGTTCCATTATGCCGGAGCAGGTAGGTAGGGTCATTTAATGCAGCGGCGAATAAGCCGCCATCGATGATTCCATTGGTCGCGAGCAAATCAGGATCGCCATCATTTTCGATATCTAGGAACGCCGTGCCCCAGCCCCAACCTGTGAATTTGACCCCCATCGCTGCGGCTGATTCTGTGAATTTCCGTCCGCCTTGGTTGATGTAAAGATGATTGATTGAGGTGAAATCGCCTGAGTTATAGGGATTTCCGCCGACTTTAACCGCAGTCACAAAAAATCGAGCAGCCCGTCACCATTGACATCTGCCACGGCAACGCCCATGTCATCATTGCGCTTGAGGCCTGCAGCAATGGCTCCCTCCGAGAAGGTGCCATCTCCGTTATTCCAGAAGAACTGAGTGCTACTGAAGTCGCTAATTAAGGCTAAATCTGAGTATCCATCTTCATCGAAATCTGCCCATACGGAAGAAAAACCATAAATACGCGAGCCAACCTTTGGTTGCGTCACTCCAGCGGCTACTGTGACGTTGTCAAAAACCCCAGGCTCGATCAACCCGCGGTTGCGAAGCAAGACGGAGTGACTGGTGTTATTCGCGGTTGGATTGATGCCCCATTCGGTGACGTGGATGTCTAAAAACCCGTCTCGATCATAATCCACAAGTCCAACGCTCTGGCCATTGTGCCGGTGTGTAGTGACTGTCATTGCTGCATTTCGCGCAACCGCCTGCTCGGTGAAGTTGCCAGTCCCATCATTGACGAAGAGAAAGTATCGATCCCCAGTCACTGGTATCATGAAAAGATCCTGCACGCCGCGGTTTGCAAAATCCCCCGCGGCAATTCCGCCGACGTCCGTCACCGTCGCGAGGCCGCGCGCGACAGCCTCATCTACAAACGTGCCATCGCCTTGGTTAATCATCACCAAGCACGGTTGGTTTCGCCGCGTGATGATCACATCTGTTAGATCGTCTTGATTCAGGTCAACCGCGCAAGTCGCTTCACCAGTGCCATATTCCTCAAGCACGTGTTGTCCGGGCAGCACTGGCCCCGGTGTTGAATGCGTTGGATAACTAAGATTGAGCCCCGCAGGCGTGGCGACATCCGAGAACTGACCAAGCGCGATTTGGCAAGCCGCTAAGAGACCTAAATGGGTAATATGCAAACGTAAACTGAAACCTATTCTGGGGGTATGCATGATGGCGAAAAAATGGGTTTTTCACGTAACAAACTGTGACACTTTTTTCCCTCTCATGATTCCGCCAGCACATCCATCAAAATATTTGAAAACTTGATTCTTGATAGCAAATGCCGGAATCTGCCGCCATCCTTGACCTTCACTTCGTGCCAGCGGAGCGCAGGCGTGCCGGATGCGCTGCCAGTGCTCGCTTGCAGACTCAGAACAGTCGAAATTGTCTGAAAATGAGTTTTTTGAAAATTTTCCGTCATCACTGACTGCCGTTGGCAAATAGAAGATAGGTGGATCAATCTGGATCCACCGAATCTCCTTCGTGATCCTGAGCCATCAACCACCACGCCACTACAGACCAAACACATGAAACCAATGAAATTTCTCACATATAGCCTGCTTTTATCCAGCCTCTGTGTCCTCACTGCACTGGGCCAAGGGTCTCTGACTCCTCCTGGTGCGCCCGGACCTTCCATGAAAACTCTGGATCAAATCGAGGCCCGCACACCGATCAGCAGTCTCCCCATCATCATTTCCACAAGTGGGAGCTATTTCTTCACCGGGAATCTCACCTTCACCGCCGCGACTGGGGATGCCATCGACATCGGTGCCAGTGATGTGACGTTAGATCTCAATGGTTTCACCCTGCGGTCCGCTACCGCCGTCACCGGTGCCGCCATCAGTATTTCCGGTGGATTGGCCAATATCACTGTCAAAAATGGCAACATCATGAGCACCACCAACGTGGCCATCGCCGGCACCCCGCCTAGCCGAACATGGACTCCCACACCGGGCGGATTTGTGCGCGGGATTGATGACAACTCCGTTGGTGCTCACTTCATGGATTTGAGCATCCGCGGCTGCCGCGGCCAAGGGATTTTTAGCAACAGCCCTGGCCAAGCCATCATCGAGCGGGTCTCCTGCGTCTCCAACGGCGCCTTCGGCATCTTTGCAGAGTCCGGCTGCCTCATTGGCTGCACCGTAAGGGGAAATGCCGTCGGTGGTATCATCGCACCAAACGGAGTGTTGCCAACTGCGTCGCCATCAACAATGGCGGGGACGACATCTCAGCGGTGGGTGGAAACATCGCGAATAGCACTTCTTCAGGCAATGCCAATGATGGCCTGGAGCAAATCAAACTTTCGGCTCTCGATACACGCACGCCGGTGCAGTCCCTCGCCACCGCTCCGCCTTACGCGATCTCGGACAGCGGCAGTTACTATCTGACTGGCAATATCACTGTATCGGGAGGTAATGCCCGAATAAAGAGGCTCCACAGATTGTAGCATAAAAATAAAAACGCAAGTAGCGTAACCCAACCTCCTCGCAACACCCCGGGCTCGTTCAACAACCGATAGATTTGAGGCTATCGCTCAAAGCTATCTTCGGGGTTCTGCTTCTTCATTCTTTGTAGTGATAGCGAGCTTGGGCGATCTCTATTCTATGATCTGCAATTCTATAAATTAGCCTATGCTCGTCGGTTATTCTTCGCGACCAATATCCAGAAAAAGCGTGCTTCAGAGGCTCTGGCTTGCCGATGCCTTCATATGGATCGTCGCGTGAAATGTCTTGAATAAGTTGGTTAATCTTCTTCAGGATCTTGCGATCAAACTGCTGCCAGTGGAGGTAGTCCTCCCAGCCCCGCCCTGAGAAAAGAACGTTCACAACAATTCGCTAAGTTCCTTGATTATGCCTTCTCCGCGCTCCAGCTGTTCTATGCCCTCCGATAGTCTTTTCGCATTAGCAGGCGAACGGAGAAGGTAAGCTGTCTCTTGAAGGGATTCGTAGTCTTCTAGCGACATCATGATGACCGCTTGATCTCTCTTGCGTGTGATAATCACGGGATCGTGATCGGAGCAGACTCGACTCATGGTGCTGGCCAAATTCTCTCTCGCAGCTGAGTAGGTGATGGTATGCATATGGACAGGATACCGGACAGGTGACTGCTGTCCAGATTTTTTTACGTTAGATTGGTGGCACCGGGAGCAAGCTCCGATTTCAGAAGGTGGCCGGCTCGGCGTTGCCACTCACCACTCATTATGCAAGGGATGTGACTTTGGATCTGAATGGCTTTCGCATATCCGGACTGAGATCTTCCGGCGCTCCAGCTATATCTATAGCATCAGGAGCTCAGAACATCTTAATTAAAAATGGCACCATCGACGGTATAATAACTCGAACTCTATTGGCTTCATCCTCTCATCCCGTCAACGCACCTTCGCTGGAGTAGTAAATGGATTTGTCCTTGGAATCGACGACGATTTTAATAGTCCAGTCGAGAACGTCCTCATCCAAAATATGATAGTCCGGGGTTGTTCCGATACCGGCATTGATATCGACAGCGATATGGACGGCATCGGAGATCAATGGGAGCTTGCCTACGCTGGCAATCTAACCACTTTCTCCGCCGCCAATGATCAGGACAAAGACGGACGCACCGATCTGCAAGAGTATCTGGCCTTCACCTCGCCCATCGTGGTGGACCGTGAATTCAATTTAGAATTCCTCTCCTTCACGCATAGCAGCGGGCAAGGCCAATCCCAACTCCGCTGGTTGAGCAAACCCAACCGGCGTTACGATGTCGAACAAAGTTCCACCTTGATGGTGGGAAGTTGGTCGCCCTCGGCGGGATCCAGCAACTTGTCAGGCACCGGCGGCCTGATCACACGAACCATCACCAACCCCTATTCCGGCGGAAAGCTCTTCTTCCGAGTGGAGGCCGGGATTGGTGATCGATGATTCGTCTTGAGCGCAGTCTTTAGAGGAATAGCATTACACCATGAATTCGCTGCGGATCATTTTGCTTTCATGGCTTCTCGTCAGCCCCTTGATGGCGGAAGTCATCGAACAATCCGTGGAGCACGCAGGTGTGAAGTTCCGAGTGGTGCGGGTGGAACCGGAGCGGGTGGAACTGGTTTGGAAAAACCAAGCTGGTGCGCCGTATCGCACGTTTGAAGGAGTGCGGGCGGACTATGCTGCGGCTGGGAGATCCGTCAAATTTCTCATGAATGCGGGAATTTTCGAGCCGGGTGGCATCCCAAGCGGCTTGCATCTGGAGCGCGGAAAGACCTTGCATCCGCTTAATCTTGCCGATGCTCCGGGTAACTTTTTTCTCAAGCCGAACGGGGTGATTTGGATCGAAAAACAACCGAAAAAGACGGCTTTCATCGCCCCCTCAGCCGACTTCGCGGCTCGTGAACAAGCAGCAAATGTGGAATTTGAAATGGCCGTGCAGTCAGGGCCACTGCTTTTGATCCACGGACAGCGGCATCCGGCTTTTCGTGAGGGCTCTGCGAATAAGCTACATCGCAATGGTGTGGGCGTGGACTCGGCGAACCGGCTTGTATTCGCAATCACCGCTCGTGGGGAAATGGTGAACTTGTGGGATTTTGCAGGGCTTTTTCTAAAATTGGATTGTCGGGACGCGTTGTTTTTGGACGGCGACATTTCCCAAATGGAAGTGAACCCGAAGCAAGGCGTGGAGAGCAATTTATTCGGCGCGATCTTTGTGGTCAGTGCCCCCTGAGCGTGAAAGAGGACGGCGTTCATTTCATTCGAGACCACGCCTCCATCTCACGAATGAGTCACATTGTTTTCCCACCCATTCCGGAAGCACTGGATTCTAATCATCACTAAAGTTGACGTTCAGATCGCAGGGCGCGGAGCAAACCAGCTCGTTTATTCGCTTGTTCCTTTTAACCGAGCATCCGAACTCTCGATCTTCCCCTTCTCTGCTCGTGCGGAAAGCGTCGTTTTCCAACTCTCAGAAAGCAGAGGGCAAGAAGCAAGACGGCGGGCCGCTGCGAAGTCGTGTTTCAATTGATGCATGACCTCGTTGGCGTAGGCCACCGTCATTTCCGGGAAAGGGCGCTCGGCCAGCACAAGCTGGGATCCCGCCTCGATGTGGCCTGCCCGAATGATGCGGAAATACCAACCAGTTTTTCCTGTCCGTTCTACCTTGGCAGCCAAATCTTTGATTCTCCAGCGGCGTGCAAGTTTCCAGCATGGCTGCCGCGGCTGAGAAATTTGAAAAACGGCGGTGCCGCACTCGAAAAGATCACCGATGCAAACTTGATTCTCGTCGGCACCCAATGTGGTGAAATTCTCACCAAATGCTCCATTGGGAAGACTGATTTTTAAATCGTTTTCCCAGTGCGGCCAGTGATCTTTCGGATAACAACAAACTGCCTTGTCCACTCCACCGTGGTTTTTCAAATCCGCCTGAGCGTCTCCTTCGAGATTAGTCTCTGACACACGGATCGGTCCGGAAATAGGCGCCTTGAAAAAGCCTGTCGTCCACAAACGATCATCCAGTTCTTTGGCATCCGCTGCGCCATATGACTTCGGCGTGCCAACTTGGATGCTCAGCAGAGTCATTTTAAGTCCAATATGCATCATAAGGTTACATTACGTTAAAAATTTCTCAGTCAATGATTTGCTCAAAGACCCCTCCCCCGAGCAAGCGGCCGCCATCGTAAAATCCGGCGATTTGTCCGGCGGCGATTGCGCGTTGTGGGTTGGCAAAATGAATCTGCAAGCGATCATCACTGAGCCATTGGAGCTGCGCAGGCTCGGCACGCGCGCGGTAGCGTGGCTGGATTTCTAACTGATTTCTATTTTTGACGGCATCATCTAACAGCGAGAGACTGCCGACGATGCAGCGCGTGGCGTAAAGTCCGCTCGATTGTGGATTGTCCCAACCGACGATGAGGCGGTTGCGTTCAGGATCTTTGGCGACGACGACGTAGGCCATGTTCGCACGCGGAGAAGCGATGCCGTGGCCTTTGCGCTGGCCGAGTGTGTAAAAATGAAGGCCGCGGTGAGCGCCGAGATGGCGGCCAGCGGTATCGACGATTTCTCCTGGTTGATCTGGCAGATAGTGGCTGAGGAAATCGCTCATTTTCACCTGGCCGAGGAAACAAATCCCTTGGCTGTCCTTTTTTTCAGCAACTGGCAGACCGAAGCGCTTCGCCGCCGCACGCACGGCTGGCTTGAGCATTTCTCCGGTGGGAAAAAGCGCGTGATTCGCTTGAGCCTGGGTGAGCAGAGCGAGAAAATAACTTTGATCTTTGTTAGGATCGCACCCACGTAAAATCGCCGCACTTCCATCTGTTAGATCACGCCGTCTTGCGTAGTGGCCGGTAGCGACGTGGCTGAAGCTCTGCTCCAATGCGTAGTCGAGAAAAACGCCAAACTTCATTTCACGATTGCACCACACATCCGGATTGGGCGTGATGCCATCGCGATATCCTGAGATTAAATAATCGACGATGCGGTGGCGATAGGCATCGATTAGATCGAGAACGCGGAGCTCAATGCCGAGATGCGTGGCCACGGCATGAGCGTCATCAATGTCTTGCTGCCATGGGCAATCTCCGGGAATGCCTTCCTCATTGATCCAATTTTTCATGTATCCGGCAGTGACCTGATGGCCTTGCTCGACTAACAGCGCAGCAGCCACCGCACTGTCCACGCCACCTGATAGGCCGACTAAGATATTTGCCATACGCAGATCGTTTGCCGGAAATCATGGCTGAGGGAATAGAAAACTTGCTTGCTGCTGGAATCGTTCCCATGACTTGGCCCATGCACTCGATGACAGGATTTGGCCGCAGCAGCGAAATGGGCGAAAAATGGACTGCGACGGTAGAAATCAGTGCAGAAAATCGCAAGCAGGCCGACATCGTCATCAACCTGCCGCGGGCACTTGTGGAATTGGAAGCTGCCGTGCGGCAAAAAGTGTTAGAGTGCGTTTCGCGTGGCCGCGTGATGGTGAACATCACCATGGAAGCTGCTTCAAAAGCGGAGCAAAGCATGCAAATCGATCACGAGCTTGCCCGATCATTTTCCGTGGCGATTTCAGATCTCAGCGTGGCGGTTGGACGCGAGTTGGTGCCCAGCGTGCGGGATTTTTTGAGCATGCCCGGCATCCTCACGCAAGAGCGAGCAAATGCCGAGCCCGAGCAGGCGTGGCAAGTGATTTCACCCGCTTTGAATCATGCGTTGAGTGCATTGATCGCGATGCGTGCGAGCGAGGGAGAGCACCTGAAAATCGATTTGTTAGAAAGAGTGAACTGCTTGCGCAACAGCCAACAGCGGATTTCGCAACTCGCTCCAGAGCGCCCGGAAAAACAACGCGCGGCACTGACCAAAAAGTTGTTAGATTTGGGATTATCCATCGAAGTGATGGATGAACGAGTCGCTCGTGAGATTGCGATTTTTGCCGAGCGCTGCGATATCTGTGAAGAGCTGACGCGGCTCGATTCCCACCTCAATCAATTCGCGCGTTATTTGGACAGCCAGCAAGCGATTGGCAGATCGCTGGATTTTTTATGCCAAGAAATTTTCCGAGAACTCAATACGATTGGCAGCAAGGCGAGCGATGCCGTGATTGCTCATGAAGTGGTCGAAGCCAAAACTGAGCTCGAGAAAATCCGCGAGCAGGCGCAGAATATTGAGTAATCCATTTCTATGTCACTGCTAACGGAATCACGCGAGACATTGAAGCTCGCCATCCCGCTCATGATTGGCCAATTGAGCCAAATGCTCATGGGCGTGGTGGACACTTTGATGGTCGGCCAAATCGGCGTGACGGAACTCGCGGCACTGACGTTTACCAACGCGTTATTTCATGTTCCGCTGGTCTTTGGGATTGGCTTACTGAGCGGCATTTCTGTGTTCACTGCAAATGCACGGGGCGCGGGTAATCCGGAAGCCGCGAGGGCCAGTTGCCGCCACGGGCTTTATCTATCAGTTAGTTTAGGCTTGGTGGTGGTGGTCATTTCTATTTTCCTTGCGAATCATCTCTCGTGGTTTGGCCAGCCGCAGGAAGTCGTCGATCGCAGTCGCACGTTTTTTCTGTTGATCATGATTTCCGCACTGCCGGCTTTGGCCTCGTTGGCATTGAAAAATCACGCCGATGCGCTGCAGCGCCCGTGGCCGCCATTTTGGATTTTTCTGGGAGGCGTTGCTCTCAATGTGTTGCTCAACTGGATCATGATTTATGGAAAATGGGGCATGCCTGCGCTGGGGCTGGAAGGCGCAGCGTGGGCCACATTGATCGCACGAATCGCCGTTTTTGTGGCAATGATGATCTGGCTTATTGGCACACCTGATCTGCGCGAATGGGTGCCTTACCGCTGGTTGAGAATGCCGATCATGAAGGAAATCAAGCGCTTGCTTTCGATCGGTGCGCCCGCGAGCATTTTAATGACTTGTGAGGTTTTGGCCTTTTCGCTGGCTGGATTGATGATGGGCCGCTTTGGCGCGGTATCGATGGCGGCGCACCAAATTGCGATTACTCTGGCAGCCACTGCATTCATGCTGCCGCTGGGGCTATCGATGGCATTGATGGTGCGCGTGGGGCAAGTTGATGGAGCTCAAGAAACACGTCGCATCCGGCCGATTGTTGTGTCTGGCTGGATTTTGTGCGGATTGGCTTCGCTGCTCTCCGCGAGTCTATTCTTGGGATTCGGCGCAACCATTTCCAGTTGGTTTGTTGACGATATGGCAGTGATCGCAATCACCTCCAAGCTGCTCGTCATCGTCGGCATTTTTCAAATTTTCGATAGCTTGCAAGTCTGCTCATCCGGCATGCTGCGTGGCCTAAAAGATGCGCGAGTGCCGGCCTTGATGGGATTTGTTGCCTACTGGATCGTCGGCCTACCGGTGGCGGCTGTATTCGCATTTCAGATGAAATTGGACGCAATTGGAGTTTGGTGGGGCCTCGCAGCTGGATTGGCCGTGGCGTGCCTGACTCTCGGTGCCCGACTTTGGAAAAAAACACAGCACGCGCACTCAACTTAGGACCCTCATCCGCCAATTTTCATCACGGCCTAACAGAAATGTTTGCCGCTTTTCGCCCGCACCGCGAGATGTTTCATATCGCACCTCCACCATCCATTGCTCGCCTTTTTTTGTGAGCGATAAAATGCGAAATGATGGCGAGCGATTGATTCTGAAAAAGCAATAAAGCGGCACATCCGGATGAGATGCATTCCACAATTTACGAAACGGCGGAAATGATTCGTGCTCTGAAAAGGCGATTAAAATTTCTCGCAGCATGATCGCTCCGTGCAGGCGCACCAGCTTTGCCGTCGCCCTGCGGACTTTGACGGATTCGATCAATGCCGCCACTGGATTTTGATAATCCTCCTCCATTTCCGCGATCAGCTCACGAGCATGGAGAGCCATCATTGCCTGCATTTCTTCGCGTGCGATTTGCCCGCGCTCGAACTGCTTCATCAACTCATGCGGGGTGGGAATCATCATCGCGCGCGAGTTCTTTCGCACATCCGAATCGATCCTGCAAGGGCGAGCTGCGGGAGGTGGTATAAACGTATTTTAAGAGAAGGAACACGGCACGCAGCAGATTTTTCTTTAAATTCCAGACATTGGCGGATTGACAAACCGCGGCAGACCCATAAAGTCCGCGCCCCGAGTGATGATTCGGGACAGATAAGCGACACAACATTTTCGTAAGAGCACCATCACCATGAGTAAAAGAACATATCAACCCTCCAAGCGCACTCGCAAAAAGCAATTTGGTTTCCGTGCTAGGATGGCCACCAAAGCAGGCCGTGATATTCTCCGCCGCCGTCGTCAAAAAGGCCGCAAACGCCTTGTTCCGAAGGGCGTTGAAATTCAATACAGCCGCCACACGGTCCAGCACGGGTAAGTCGCTTTGCGTGGGATGCAGCGGATTGCTGGATAGACCACAAATGCTGCCTCACCATGCGATTACCGCGTCAATCGAGCATTCGAGATCGTGCGATATTCGCACTCACTAAAGATACCGGTCGTGCCAAGGCAGGCCGGTTTCTCATTTTAAGCACCTTGGAAAATGAAGAGCTCGGCGGCCTGCGCACCGGCTTTATCACGACCAAACGATGCGGCAAAGCGCACGATCGAGTGTTATTGCGGCGGCGATTTCGCTCGTTAGTTCAGGCCCACGCCCCCAAGTTTTTTTCGATGAACCGCTACTTAATCACCATCGCTCGTGGCAATGCCGCTAAAGCAAGTTTTGCGGAATTGGAAAATGATTGGATCCAGCAAGCTCGCCGCTTGGGACTATTCTCCCCTCCCCGCTCTTCGCCATGATACGCCGATTCTTCATTTGGATCATTTGCCTTTTGATTCGGATTTATCAACGGATCCTCAGCCCGATGCTGCGCGCCACCACTGGCGGTGCGTGCGGCTGCCGCTTTTCGCCGAGCTGCTCGCACTACACGATGCAAGCGGTGCAGCTTCATGGCCCGCTGCGTGGTGTGCTTTTGGGAATTTGGCGAATTTTGCGCTGTAACCCATGGGGTGGATCTGGCTATGACCCTGTGCCAGAGACGCATACCAACGACTCATCGCCGCATTCTTGTGAATGCTCCCACCATTCTGTGACTCATTAGCCCTTTTTCATAATTCATTTCATGTTTGATCGTAAAACTTGGATCGTTCTCGTCATTTGCGGCATTCTGCTTGCCGTCAATTTCCATTTCATGAATCGCAATGCCGCTCAGTTGGCAGAGCAGAAACGGATTGAAGAAGTCAAAAAAGCGGCAGCGACTCCGCCCACGGACAACGTCATCACGCCGACCGCTGAGCTTACCTCTGAGCCGTTGTTGCCGCCCACCGAAGAAGAAAAAATTACCTTAGAAAATGACGAGGTCGTCTTCACCTTGAGCAATCTCGGCGGTGGTATCTCTTACGCGGATTTCAAAAAACAATTCAAAGTTGGCAGCACGACTGATCGTGTGCGCGCCAACCAATTCGGACGCGCGGCGATTGGCACACTCGCCGGTCCGGGAGAAGTGTTAGAGAACATCATCTACACCTACCGAGCCGAAGAATCCATCGAGGGGAAAAAGGCAGTTTACATCGCCCAACACCCATCGGGAGTCATCGCTAAAAAAACCTATCAGTTAGTGGAGTCTAACAAACCGGGTGCGCCATTCCTCATCGATTTTACCGTTCAGTTAGAAAACTCCGGAGCCGCGCCGATCAGTGCCAAGCCGTGGAGCATTTTCATCGGTGAAGCGGCACCGACCTATGAAAAGGAAATCCCGCAGCAAACCGGATATTTTTGGTATGAAAGGGAGAAAATGCACTTTGAGCATAGCGGCAGTTTCAAAGGTGGCATGTTCAGCAGCGCAAGGCCGAACCAGATGGTTTCCTCTGCTGAGAAAATTGAATACGCCGGCGTGATGAACCAGTTTTTCACCACGGTCTTGCGGCCGTTGGATCCGAAGCCTGGCTCGCTGTGGGCCAAGTCATCCCAAGAGGTCTTGCATAAAAATATGCCAGCGGTGATGTCGGTAAATGCAGGCATGTCATTTCCCGATCTGGTGCTGAATCCTAAGCAGCCGCAAACGTTTTCATACCGCATCTTCATCGGTCCACGGCATAACGACATGCTGCGGAAAATGGAAGATCACTGGGGCAAAGGCTGGGGCGAGGTCATGCAATACGGATGGTTCAGCGTTGTCTCCCGCTTTCTCAACTGGCTGCTCAATCTCTATCACAATCTCATCGATGGCGTCGCCACCAAATGGGCGTGGGGCTTAGCAATCATTTTTCTAACAATCACCGTCCGCTTTGCCATCTGGCCTCTGCATGCGAAGTCCACGCACACCATGAAACGCATGGCCAAGCTGCAACCAGAAATGGCCAAGCTCAAAGAAAAATATCCGGATGATCCTAACAAGCTCAATACCGAGATGATGGGCCTCTATCGCAAATATGGAATCAATCCGTTAGGCGGTTGTTTGCCGATGTTTTTACAGATCCCGATTTTCTTTGGTTTCTATCGCATGTTGCAATACGCGGTGGAGCTGCGCGGCGAGGGATTTCTCTGGGTCCATGACCTTTCCCAACCGGACACGCTCACTTATTTGTTTGGAATCCCAATCAATATTTTACCGATCGTGATGGCCATTACGAGCTTTTTACAAATCCGCATGACGCCGATGACGGGTGATAAAATGCAACAAAACATCATGCGCCTCATGCCGCTCATGTTCTTCTTTTTCTGTTATAACTTCGCATCCGCACTGGCACTTTATTGGACGACTCAAAACATTTTCTCCATCGGCCAAACATGGCTCATGAACAAAGTGCCCGAGCCGGAACTCAAAGCCCGCCCCGCGAGCGATCGGAAATCATGGCTGCAACGCATGACAGAGCAACAAGCTCAAATGCAAAAAGCTCAGAAGGCGAAAAAACAAGCCAATCCCGATACCATGCGCGATGTCTCGCCAAGCTCTAAGAAAAAACCACCGCGCACGGGTGGCTGAGCTTTGCGGCACTTGACCCACTGCCTCAGCGGATCAAACTTCTCGCACGATGACGCGTGAGCTACTGATCGATGTGTTAGACGAAATTGCTCTTTTGTTAGATCTGAAGGGCGAAAATCCATTCAAAATTCGCGCTTACCGCCAGTGCGCAGAAACGATTCGTCAATACGATGGCGCTATCGTCGCACTTGCTCAAAAGAACGAACTCAATGGCATCAAAGGCATCGGCGAAGCGTTGCAAGCCAAGTTGCATGAACTCGCCACCACCGGCACACTGGAATTTCATCAACAACTGCGTGCGGAATTTCCCGAGGGCCTGTTTGAACTTTTCGATCTCCAAGGTCTCGGCCCGAAAAAAATCAAAGCCCTCCACGATCAACTTGGAGTGCATGATCTCATTTCTTTGAAAGCCGCATGTGAAAATCACAGCATCGCGAAGCTCGTCGGATTTGGCGCAAAAACCCAAGAAAAAATCCTCCAAGCCATCGACTTAAAATCCCGCTTTGCCGATCAATTTTTGTTAGGCGGCGTGAGTATGTTGGTGGAGGAAATTTTGGAATTACTGCGCATGCATCCGGAAGTGACTCGCGTGGCCGTAGCAGGATCCTATCGGCGGGCCAAAGAAACCGTGCATGACTTGGATTTCCTAGTCGCCACTCGCGAGACCAAACTCGTCTGTGAAGATTTTACCACCCTGCCCCACGTCGCCTCGATCATCGCCTGCGGTGAGACCAAGGCATCTGTCCGCCTTCACAACGGCTTAATGTGCGATCTGCGCGCAGTGACGAATACCCAATTTCCATTCGCATTGCAGTATTTCAGCGGCTCCAAAGAACACAACGTTGCGCTCCGCAGCCTCGCACTCAAACGTGGGCTTTCGCTCAACGAATATGGATTTAGCAAAACCGATCCAGACGATCTAACACCTTTGCCGACGGTCCATGAGGAAAGTGAAATCTATCAGGCACTGGACTTGCAGCCCATTCCTGCCGAGCTGCGCGAGAACCGAGGCGAAATCGAAGCTGCCGCTAAAAATGCCCTGCCACGCCTGATCGAGTGGAGCAACCTGCGTGGCACATTTCACAATCACACCACCGCATCCGATGGCATCGATTCGCTCGCCGCCATGGCCGAGGAAGCGCTCGATCTCGGCCTCGAATACCTCGGCATTGCCGATCATTCCAAATCATCATTCCAAGCCAATGGCCTCGATGAAGAGCGGCTCATGGAGCAAATCAAGGCCATCAAGGCACTCAATGCCACCTATCAAAAATTCCGCATTTTCTCCGGCAGTGAAGTGGATATTTTAAAAGATGGCTCACTAGATTTTTCCGATGAAATACTCCAACAGTTAGATTATTGCGTGGCATCCGTGCACCAGAATTTTTCGCTCAATGAAGATGAAATGACTCAGCGCATGTGTCGTGCGATGGAAAATCCGCATGTGACGATGATTGGCCACCTCACCGGCAGGTTGCTCCTCAAGCGCGAGTCCTACGCCATCAACCACGAAAAAATCATCGATTGTGCCGCAGAAACGCGCACCATCCTCGAGCTTAATTGCAGCCCCATGCGGCTTGATTTGGACTGGCGCTGGCTGCGTCGCGCGCGCGACCGCGGAGTGCTCATTTCCATCAATCCGGATGCTCATTCTCGCGCCGGCCTGCATCATCTTGCCTTGGGCGCTCGCGTCGCCCGCAAAGGCTGGCTGACTCGCCAAGACGTGATCAATACGCGTAAATTGGATCAGATGATTTCTTTTCTAACAACCGCGAAGGCAGAGCGCATGTAGCGCGTATGTCAGGCACTCAAGGAGCGTGGGCATCTTGCCCAATACTTTCAGTTTAAACCATAACTAAGTTCATCCGCTGGATTGAAAAATCATTTAGACCTGGAACGCCACTGGGACATCGCCATGGCCAAACTCGCCCTCATCTACCGCCACTCATGACGTCAATTTTGGACACTGTTGTTCTACTGCGCTTAATGACGCGTTGTAAATTTTTGTTGTATTTCAGTAATATGGATAAGATGATGCAATTTATGCATATGAAATA